>NZ_JAAXYC010000043.1 GCF_018619185.1 Streptomyces sp. McG3
GCTGCGGGAGGTTGTGCGAGCCGAGCGGGGCGCGGCCCCGGCTGCGGCGCTGCGGCAGCCCGTTCTCGGTCCACTCGGTGACCACGGGAAGGTCGTCCTCCATGGCTGCCGCGGGAGGGGCCGGGTGCGACGTGGCCGCGGGGGCTCCGGTGGAGACCGGTGCGGCCACGGACGGCACGGGGCCGGTGGCGGCGGGCTTGGGCTTGCGCTTGCCGGGCGGCGGCACCACGTGCTGGAGCTGCGACATGTCCAGGGAGCTGGTGGGCCGCGAGGTGGCGCCGATGCCGTGGGCGATGCCCGGGGCGGGCCCGGTGGTGATCATGTCGCGCGGCACGATGAGGACGGCGCGGACGCCTCCGTAGGCCGACTGACGCAGCGACACCTGGAGCTGGTACATCCGGGAGAGCCGGCCGACGACGGCCATGCCGAGGCGCGGGGACTCCCCGAGGTCGTTCATGTTGATGCCGGCCTGGGCCTGGGCGAGCATGTTCTCGGCGCGGGCCCGGGCCTCCTCGCTGAGGCTGACGCCGCCGTCCTCGATCTCGATGGCGATGCCGGTCTGCACCTCGACCGCGGTGACGTGCACCCGGGTCTGGGGCGGTGAGTAGCGGGTCGCGTTGTCGAGGAGTTCGGCGCAGGCGTGGATGAGCGGTTCGACCGAGGTGCCGACGATGGCGACCTTGGCGATCGAGTGCAGATCGACGCGCTGGTACTCCAGGATGCGGGACATCGCGCCGCGCAGGACGCTGAACAGCGGTACGGGCTTGGGCCACTGGCGGCTCGGGCGGGCGCCGCCGAGCACGGCGATGGAGTCGGCGAGGCGGCCGATGAGCGCGGTGCCGTGGTCGATGCGCAGCAGGTCGTCGAAGACCTCGGGGTTGCGCCCGTAGTGGTCCTCCATCTCCCGCAGTTCACTGGCCTGGCGGTTCACGATCGCCTGCACGCGGCGGGCGACGCTGACGAAGGCGCGCTGAGCGGAGTCACGTCGCGCCTCCTCGTTGTCGATGACTTCGAGGACCTGGTAGATCTGCTCGCGCAGCGCCTTGGGCAGATGCCGGTTGGCCGCGTCCGCGTCGACGATGTCCCGCATCACTTCTTCGGGCGAATTGCCCACGCGCAGCCGCCGGATGGCGGCGGGCATGACTTCCTTGGTGAGCCGTACCGTCTCGGCGTCGTGCGAGAGGATGCGGTGTTCCAGGTAGGCGATGCGCTGTTCGTACTCCGCGCGCTGGACGCGCATGGCGCGTCGGCGGCGGTGCAGCGCCACGGTGAGTACGGCGACCACGAGCGTGGCGATCGCGCCGCACACGGCGACTGGTATCCGCGCGGCCGGTGCGACCAGGGCCGAGCCGGCGGCGGTGGCGCCGAGGAGCAGGGCCACGGGCAGCAGGACTACGCGGACGACGGGAATTTCTCTGTCGGTCGGCGGTGATTCAACACGGACCATCTAAAACCCTCTGGCGGTTGATTCCGGGATGTATGCGCACGTGAGCGGAGACTTAGGACAAGTGCTCGAATTCATCTCAACTCGACTTCACTGCGCGTGAGCTTAGCCAGATCAGAACAGTGCTTCGGCATATTCACCCAACCCCCTGCGGAAGCCCTCCGAGAGGAATACACTCGCCTGTTTTTGTACGCTGCGCTGCGAGGCGTGCGCGTTGAGTGATCGTGGCTGAAAATGTTCTACTGAATGACTCTCCACACCTGGGAGGCCGGAAAACCCAGCACCGGTTAATTGCACGCTCTAGGGCAAATCGCCCTCACGTGGGTGGCTTTCGTCGTACAGAACAGGACAACGGCACACGTGATCGAACCGGATCGAAAGGTGCAGATTCCTGACCGACGAGCGAGTGACGCGCGAAAGCGCCGCGCTGACGCGACTACCAAGCCCCTGGGCCGGGCCGCCGTTCCGGTGCGGGCGCGACGGCGGAGAGCGTGGGCCGGGACCGGCCGGGACTCCGCCCCGCCGGGACCGGGTTCGCCGCCGCGCCCGGCGCGCTGATCCGCCATCGCGGCCGGTCGCGGACTTCGCTTCGGCGGCTGCCGCCGGAGGGTCGGTGGCCTACGCGTGGTCCGTGCAGAGGTGGGCGGTCAGGGCCGCGCGGGCCCACGCCTCCCAGGCGTCGGGGGACCAGCCCCGGTCCCGGACGAAGATCAGGTACAGCTCCGGGCTGAGAAGCCCGTACAGCAGGTCGGCGGCGCGGTCGGCGTCGACGTCGGGACGGGCGTCGGGCTTGGAGATCAGCGCCTTCGCCGCGGCGTGCTGGACGGTGTAACGCGGGTCGGGACCGGCGGGCCACTGCGCGGCGATCTCCGGGTCCGTGGCCGCCGCGGCCGCGATCAGCGGCATGATCGGGGCGACCCGGCCGAGGATGTCGCGTACACCCCGCACGTGGGCGCGCAGGTGACCGGCCGCGGTGGGCTCGGCGCACGCGGCGCGGAACCAGTCGCGGTCCATCGTGGCGACCGGTTCGACGTCGCCCGCGATGGACGTGTCGACGACGTCCTTGAACAGCGCGCGCTTGTTCCGGAACACGAAGTACACGGTCTGGACGGCCACACCCGCGCGATCCGCGACCTCCTGAAGGCTTGTCGCACCGTATCCCTGCGCGACGAACAGCTCCCGCGCCGCCGCGACGATCTTCTCGCGGGTACGCCGCGAGCGCTCGGCCCTCCTGTCGGGGCGCTTGACGTTCTGTCCGTCGGATCCCTTGACCGCATCCATAGCGGGAGTCTATCTCTAGAGTCAGTCACTAGAGATGAACTCTAATTTCTTGGAGGGGTAGCGATGGAGGAGACCCGGACGGCTGCGGAGCTCAAGCAAGAGGCTTTTGTGCGGGGCGTGTTGGAGGAGTTCTACCGGGACGGCAAGCCGCCGTGGGACAGCGGCGTCACGCCTCCCGAGCTGATGGCCCTGGTAGAGGGGCCCGGCGCGCTGATGCCGGGCCGGGCCCTGGAACTCGGCTGCGGCACCGGGACCAACGCGGTGTACCTGGCCCGGCACGGCTGGCGGGTGACGGCCGTCGACCTGATCGGCCGCGCGGTCCGGCAGGCCCGGGAGAAGGCCGACGCGGCCGGAGCGGACGTCACGGTGCTGTGCGGGGACGCCACCCGGCTCGACGAGGTGGGCGTGCCCGGCCCCTACGACCTGTTCTTCGACCTGAGCTGCTACTGCGGGATTCCACCGCACCGCCGCGACGCCTACGCCGCCGGTCTCACCGAGCGTGCCGCCCCCGGTGCGCGATTGCTGATGTTCGGGTACGGACCCGGGGCGTTCGACGACTCGTGGTCCGGAGCCACCGCGGACGAACTCGGCGCCAGGTTCGCCGGGTGGCGGCTGACCGACGTGACGCCCGGCACGAACCCCGTCCCGACCTTCTGGTTCACGCTGCGCCGCGGTGCTCACGCCGGTCCGCCCACGAACGTCGACGAGGCGCCGTAGCAGGTGCGACGGAGGCACCGGTCACGGGGATCAGCCGGGGAGCGAAGGACAGGCACGGCCGCTACGAACAGCCGAGCCGTCCCGGCGGCTTCCCAGTGGCCGGTCACACCTCCCGTACCTGCGGCCGACGTGAGGGGCACCGTCCGAACCAACCGCCTCGCGCGATCCACCGGAGTGGTACGCCCTGGTGAAGGCGCCTTCGGTCAGCGCCGGGCTCCGCCGAGCCGCCCCTCCAGCTGGACGAGCAGTTCGCCCAGCCTGGAGCCGAGTTCGTCGCGCGCGCCCCCGTCCAGACCGGCGAGCACGGCGCGTTCGTAGGCGAGCTGCTCGGGCAGGATCCGGTCGACCAGGGCCCTGCCCTCGTCGGTGAGCCGGACATGGGCGACCCTCCGGTCGCGGGCGTCGCCCCGGCGCTCGACCAGGGAGCGGTCCTGGAGGGCGCGCAGCCGCTTGGTGACGGCGGCTCCGGAGGAGAAGGTCTCGCGGGCCAGCTCGCCGGGGGTCAGCTCCCGGTCCGTCCTGCGTACGGCGCCGAGGAGGTCGAATTCGGCCCGGGTCAGCCCGGCGGAGCGCAAGGGCGCGTCCTCCGCCTGCTGGAGCAGGGCGGCGCAGCGGTTGATCCGGCCGATGATCTCCATCGGTCCGGTGTCGAGCCCGGGGTTGACGGCCTGCCACTGCCGGACCACCGAGGCAACGATGTCGTCGGTCACTCCGCTCCGATCGAAGGGGCGTGGGCCGCGGCAGGCGTATCGCCCCCCGGCCCCCGCCGTTGTGCTGTCGCGGCGAGCGTACGGTGTCCGGCCTGCTCGGCCGCGAGAAGGCGCTGCTCGGGCAGGGCGCGCTGCCACCATTCGCCCGCGGCGGTGTCGCCGGCCTCGCGGAGTTCGACGAGGCTCGCGGTGAGTGTCCGGCGCACCCGGTCCCGTGTCGCGGGCGCCGCCCCGGGGTCGGCTCCGGTCCGTTCGGCGTCGGCGCGGGCCCGGTCCAGGGCGTCGAGCGCTCGCTCGACGCGCCCCGCCGCCCGCCGGTTGGTGACCAGCGTCGCCGCCAGGAAGCCGACGGCCGCTCCGAGGACGGTGTCCAGGATCCGGTCGCCGATGAGCTCCCCGGCCGGATGGGAGCCGCCGAACTCCAGGACCAGCAGGGCCATCGGGGTCACCGCGACGGAGCCGAGCCAGTAGTTGCGGGTGATGAGGGCCTCGGCGGCGAAGCTGAAGAAGAGGCAGCAGCAGACGAGGGCGAGCGGGCTGATCCGTGACACGGGCAGGACCGCGGCGAAGACGAGCACGCCCAGGAGGTTGCCGAGGGTGCGCTGGAGGGCCCGGTTCCACGACAGGGTGATGTTGGCCTGGTAGAGGGAGGCGGCGGTGACGATCGCCCAGTAGGGGCGGCCGACGCCGAGCGCGGCGCAGAGGTATCCGGCGAGCGCGCAGCCCGCCAGGGTGCGGACGGCGACCGGCAGCAGCGGCGATCCGGGGCCGAGGCGGCGGAGCAGGGCGCGACGGGCCGCGCGGTGTCCCCCGGGGGCCCGCCGGGCGGAGCGCTCCGCGTCGATCCCGCAGAGCTCGTCGGCGGTGCCGGGGGCCGGCGGCGGCGTGGGCACGGGACCTCGGGCCCGGGTCAGGGCGGCCCAGGCGCGCAGCCGGTCCGGATCCACGGTTCCGTCCCCGGGGCGCGGGGCGGCGAAGGCCGCTTCGGCGTGCACCACCAGGCGTTCCAGCGACCGGCGTACGGGGGTGGGGCGGCCGGAGGCGAGCAGGCACTGCCAGGCGGCGTGCACGGCGGCGGCCGCCGCGCTGCGGGTGCGGGGGCCGGGGTCGGCGGCGCACACGGCCGCGGCCTCCAGGGCGCGGGCGACGGCCCGGCGTTCGGGGCCTTCGCGGCGGACCAGGGCGGGCGCGACGGCGACCAGCCAGGCGAACGCGCCCGCGCCGAGGGTCAGGGCGAGGTGGCCGGGGATCTGCTCCGGGCGCTGTGGGGCGAAGAGGGCGGCGGAGCTGACGAAGGTGAAGATCACATGGCCGGGCGGTCCGATCCGGGTGGCGTCGCACACCACCTTCTGGGCGGCGGCGAGCAGCGCCCCGACCGCGATGAGCACGGCGGTCGATCCGGTGAGCGACGCGGTGACCAGCGAGACGGCGAGCGAGGCCGTCATGCCGAGCACCACGCCCGCGACGGCCCCGGCCCGTCGGGCGTACGGCAGGCCGTGACCGTAGAGCGCACAGAGCGAACCGGCCATCGTGTACATCACGAGGTCCGGCCGACCCATGGCCAGGAGCGTCAGCTGGGGTGCCGCGGAGGCCACGACCACGCTGAGGGCGGGCTTGAACCAGGTGTCCGAAGGCCGGGCGAGCCGGAGGGCCGAGGCCAGCGGGAGGGCCCGGGCGGAGGGCCGCTCCGAGCGGACAGGTGTATCGGTCACCCACATACGTTAACAGGTAATACACCTGTAAAGCTTTTGGGCTCTGTTCGAGCGACGGCGACTCGGGCACACTGTCCCGCGGACAGCGCGACCCATATTCTTTGAATCTTCATGCACCCACTACGATGACGGGCGATGACCAGGGTGAGCACGCGGACGGACCGGCAGCGGTACGACTCCCGCACGCCCCTCGCCCTGGGCTGGGTGTTCTTCCTCCTGGCCATGCTCTTCTGCTGCTCGGTCACCACCTCGTCCGCAGCCGCCCCGGTGGCGGCGGGCCCTGCCGGGGCGAGCGCCGTCCGCGCTTTCACCCCGACGCCCGACGCCGCCTTCGAACCGGTCGTCATGGCCTCCCCCGCGGACCGCGGGCTCGGGACGTCGTGCCACGGCGGCTCGACCCACACGGCGGCGGTCGTGATTCCGGCGTCGTCGGCCCCCGTCACCGTTCCCTCGCCCGTGACCTTCGTCCCCGCCACCCCGCTCACGGGCGCGGCGGCCATCCGGGGTCCCGCGCACGACGGTGTGCGTTCCGTCGATCAACTACGCCTTCAGGTCCAGCGGATCTAGAGGCCGGGTCCACTCTCCCGCCGCGCCCTGGCGCCGGTTCACCGGGAGCGGTTTTTCGCCTGCCCCGCACCCCTTCCCCCTTCATGCATCGCCTGTATGCATCGGTTGAACGACGAGGACTCCCCATGGCTTCCGCCAAGAACCAGAACAACCCGGCCTCAGCGCGTCGCGCCAAGCTCGAGGAGGCGCGCCGCAAGGAGCGCGCCCGCGAGCGGCGGGTCCGCATCATCACCATCAGCGCGTCGGTGGCCGTGGTCGCCGCCCTGGTCGCCGGGGGCGGCTATCTGATGTCGCAGGCGAACGAGAAGGAGGAGAAGGAGAACCAGGCCAAGACCTCGCCGGTCACCGGTGAGCGCAGCTGGGACGAGCTGGGGCGGGAGCACGTGGCGAACAAGGTCGACTACCCGATGAACCCGCCCGTCGGCGGCGACCACAACCAGGTCTGGATGAACTGCAACGCCGACGTCTACACCGACGAGATACCGAAGGAGAACGCCGTGCACTCGCTGGAGCACGGCGCGGTCTGGGTCACGTACAGCGACAAGGCCTCGGACGCCGACGTCGAGGCGCTCACGAAGAAGGTCAAGTCCACTCCGTACTCCCTGATGAGCCCGGTCAAGGACCAGAAGGACCCGCTGATGCTCAGCGCGTGGGGCAAGCAGGTGACGGTCAAGAGCGCCACGGACGACCGGGTCGCGCAGTTCTTCACCAAGTACGTGCAGGGCCCGCAGACCCCTGAGCCGGGGGCCGCCTGCACCGGCGGGCTGGACAAGTGACCGCCCTGGCGCCTTCCGGCTCCACCCGTCGAATGGTCCTCGCGGGGGCCGCCGTGCTGCTCCTGGCGCTGGGGCTGGTGGCGCTGATGGTCGTACGCCCGTCCGCGGCCTCCCCGTCCGGGGCCTCCTCGGCGGCGCGGTCCGCTCCGGCGGAGGACTCCGTGGACGCGGGCTTCGCCCGGGACATGGCGATCCACCACCAGCAGGCGGTCGAGATGTCGTTCATCGTGCGGGACCGCACCGACGACGAGGACGTGCGGCGGCTCGCGTACGACATCATCAACACCCAGGCCAACCAGCGCGGCATGATGCTGGGCTGGCTGGAACTGTGGGGGCTGCCGAAGAGCGCGGCCGGACCGCCGATGGAGTGGATGGGGCACACCCTCACGCCGACCGACGACGGTTCGCTGATGCCGGGCATGGCCACCGACGCGGAGCTGGCGGCCCTCACGGCCGCGAAGGGCGAGAAGGCCGAGGTGCTGTTCCTGCGGCTGATGACCGTGCACCACCGCGCCGGTGCGGACATGGCGCAGGCGGCCGCCGGTGCGGCGAAGACGGACGCCATCCGGGATCTGGCGGCGGGCATGGTCCTCGGCCAGCAGTCGGAGATCGGCCTGATGGCGGACATGCTGAAGGACCGGGGCGCGGGGACCTGAGCCGAGCGTGATCGGAGGGGGGTGGATCCGGCCGGACGGCCGGAACCACCCCCCTCCGTGGCTCTTCCGCCTCCGCTTCCGCGATACCAGCCGTTCCCGCACCCCCGCCGGACGCCCCGGATCACATAGGCTCGGCGACGATATGAAGAGCATCCTCACTCCGCTGGGGCCCAAGGCCGACAAGGACACCGTGCGACGGCACAATCTGAGCCTGGTACTCCGCGCCGTACGGGACGAGGGCGAGCGGGGCGAGGCGACCCGGGCCGGAGTGGCCGCCCGGGTCGGGCTGACCCGGGCCGCGGTGTCCTCGCTCGTGGAGCAGCTGATGGACAGCGGGTTCCTCACCGAGTCGGGCAAGACGTTCAGCGGGCAGGCCGGCCGCCCCGGCACCGCGCTCAAGGTGGCCAGGACCGGACCGGCCGGGCTCGGCGTGGAGATCAACATCGATTACGTCTCGGTGTGCGTGGTCGACCTGGCGGGCACCGGCCGGGTCCGGCAGACCGAGCACCTCGACAACCGGGGCACGCCCGCCGAGGAGGCCCTGGCCCGGGCGGCCCGGATCGCCGCGCGGACCCTGGAGTCGGCGTACGAGCAGGAGTTGCGTCCGGTGGGCGCGGCGCTGGCACTGCCGGGCCTCGTCTCCGGCGGGTCGGTGCGGCAGGCCCCCAACCTCGGCTGGAACGAGGTCCCGGCGCAGGAGCTGTTCGCCGAAGCGCTGGCCGCCCTGCGCCCCGGCCACCCGGTGCTGCCGGTCGCCTCGGAGAACGAGGCCAATCTCGCGGCACTGGCCGAGCTGTGGTTCGGCGGTCTGGGGGATGTGCGGAGCTTCCTCTATCTGACCGGGGAGATCGGGGTCGGCGGCGCCCTCGTCCTGGGCGGCGAACTGCTGCGCGGTGCGCACGGTTTCGCCGGGGAGATCGGGCATGTCGTGGTGGATCCGGCGGGGCCGGAGTGCCGGTGCGGTTCGCGGGGGTGCCTGGAGCAGTACGCCGGTCAGGCGGCGCTGCTGCGGGCGGCCGGCATCGAGGGCCTCGGCGGCGCCTCCGGGGTGCTGGAGCTGGAGCGGCGCGCGGGCGCCGGGGACCCGCGCGCGGTGGCCGCGGTCGGTGAGGCGGGCCGGATGCTGGGCCGGGTGCTGTCGGGCGCGGTGAACCTGATCGACCCGGACGCGGTGGTGCTCGGCGGGATCTACCGGGGGCTCATGCCGTGGCTGGCGCCGCCCGCCGACGAGGAGCTGACCGGCCGGGTGGTGTCGGGGCTCTGGTCCCCGGGCAGCGGCCGGCTCCGGGCGTCGTCGGTGGCGGGCGACGCGGCGCGGGGCGCGGCGGCGCTCGTGGTGCAGGACGTGCTGGACGATCCGGTGGCGTACGCGGGGCCCTCCGGCGGCTGAGAGCCGTCCGGCGGCTGAGAGCCGTCCGGCGGCTGAGAGCCGTCCGGCGGCTGAGAGCCGTCCGGCGGCTGAGAGCCGTCCGGCGGCTGAGAGCCGTCCGGCGGCTGAGAGCCGTCCGGCGGCTGAGCCGGGCCGGACGGCCCGGCTCAGCCGGTGGGACACGCCTGGCGGGTCGGAGCCGGTGGGGCGGCCGGTGGGCCGGGCGGCCTCGGCTCAGCCGGCGGTCGGGCCCGGCGGGACACGCCTGGTGGGGCGAACCGGTGGGCCGGACCGTGCGGGTCCGGCCCGGTGCGGGTCAGCGCACGGCGAGCAGGTGGTCCATGGCGAGCTGGTCCAGTGCCTCGAAGGCCATGCCGCGTTCCGCTGCGGCGTCCACGTCGAAGTCCTCGTACGCGCCGCGGTCGGCGAGCAGGCCCGCCAGACCGTCACCGGCGGTGGGGCGCGCCAGTTCATCCAGGCGGGACGCGCGCAGGGCCGCGCGCACCTCGGGGTCGGCGCGGAAGGCGGCGGCCCGCTCCTTGAGGATGAGGTAGTTGCGCATGCAGCCCGCGGCCGAGGCCCAGACACCGTCGTAGTCCTCGGTGCGCGGGGGCTTGAAGTCGAAGTGGCGGGGGCCCTCGTAGCCACTCTCCAGCAGGTCGACGAGCCAGAACGCCTGGCGCAGATCGCCCGCGCCGAAGCGCAGGTCCTGGTCGTACTTGATGCCGGACTGGCCGTTGAGGTCGATGTGGAAGAGCTTGTCCGCCCACATGGCCTGGGCGATGCCGTGCGGGAAGTTGAGCCCGGCCATCTGCTCGTGCCCGGTCTCCGGGTTGACGCCGACCAGCTCGGGGCGCTCCAGGCGCTCGATGAAGGCCAGGGCGTGGCCGATCGTGGGCAGCAGGATGTCGCCGCGCGGCTCGTTCGGCTTGGGCTCGATGGCGAAGCGGAGGTCGTAGCCCTGCTCGACGACGTACTCGCCCAGCAGGTCGAAGGCCTCCTTCATCCGGTGCAGGGCGAGGCGGACGTCCTTCGCCCCGCCGGACTCGGCCCCCTCACGGCCGCCCCACGCCACGAAGGTCGTCGCGCCCAGCTCGACGGCGAGGTCGATGTTGCGCAGGGTCTTGCGGAGTGCGTAGCGGCGTACGCCGCGGTCGTTGGCGGTGAATCCGCCGTCCTTGAAGACGGGGTGGGTGAAGAGGTTCGTCGTCACCATGGGCACGACGAGCCCGCTGTCGTCGACCGCCTTGCGGAAGCGCTTGACGATCGTTTCGCGCTCGGTCTCCGGCGCCCCGAAGGGGATCAGGTCGTCGTCGTGGAAGGTCACCCCCCAGGCGCCGAGATCCGCGAGCCGCCGCACCGACTCCACGGGGTCGATGGCGGCGCGGGTCGCGTCGCCGAAGGGGTCCCGGCCCTGCCAGCCCACGGTCCACAGGCCGAAGCTGAACTTGTCCTCGGGGGTGGGGGTGAAGCGTTCCGTCATCGTCGTCCGACCGCCTTCGCCTGCCGTCGGGACGCCCGGCCGCCAGCCCGGCACCCCTATTTGTTCAGTGTCATGACTAATCAAGCACACCACACCTCGACCAGGGAACCCCTTTGCCGGGCGAAGCTGACCCCGCCCCCTGTGCAGGGCGGCGGCCATCCCGTAATTTGTTCGTGCCCCAGCCAAATGATCAGGCCCTCCCGTGCGAAAGAGGCTCCCCATGCCGTCACCCGCCGTCGTCATCGGCGTGGACAGCTCGACCCAGTCCACCAAGGCCGCCTTCATCGACGCGGCGACCGGCGAGCAGCTCGCCGTGGGGCGCGCCCCCCATGTGGTCACCGGCGAGGCCGGGGCCCGGGAGAGCGATCCGGAGATCTGGTGGCGGGCCCTGTGCGAGGCGGTGGCCGCCGGGCTGAAGGAGTCCGGCCTCCCCGCCCGGGCGGTCACCGGCATCGCGGTCGCCGGGCAGCAGCACGGGCTCGTCGTACTGGACGGGGCGGGCCGGCCGCTGCGTCCCGCGCTGCTGTGGAACGACACCCGCTCCGCGCCGCAGGCCGCCGCGCTCACCGAGGCACTCGGCGGGCCCGGGGCCTGGACGGAGCGGACCGGGTCCGTGCCGGTCGCCTCGATCACCGCGTCCAAGTGGCAGTGGCTGCGCGAGACGGACCCCGCGAGCGCCGCGGACGCGGCGGCGGTCCGGCTCCCCCACGACTTCCTGACCGAACGCCTCGCGGGCGTCGCCGCCACCGACCCCGGGGACGCCTCGGGCAGCGGCTGGTACTCCACCGCCACCGGCGCCTACGACCCCGGTCTGCTGGAGCTGCTCGGCCTGGACGTCGCGCTGCTCCCGGAGGTCGCGCCCACCGGGGCGGCCCGGATCGGCTCGCTCACCGAGTCGGCGGCGCAGGCGCTCGGGCTGCCCGCGGGCATCGCGGTGGCGGCCGGCACCGGCGACAACATGAGCGCCGCCGTGGGCCTGGGGCTGGGCGGCGACGGGCTGCTGGACCACCCGGCCCTCAGCCTGGGCACCTCCGGCACGGTGTTCGCGGCCTCCCGCACCCGGCCCGCGTCGACCGCGCTGAACGGGTTCGCCGCCGCCGACGGCACGTACCTCCCGCTGGCCTGCACCCTCAACTGCACGCTCGCCGTGGACAAGGTGGCCGCACTCCTCGGCCTGGACCGCGAGGAGGCGACGCCCGGCGGCGAGGCCGTCCTGCTCCCCTATCTCGACGGCGAACGGACCCCCGACCTGCCGACCGCCTCCGGGCTCCTGACGGGCCTGCGCCACGACACGACCCGGCAGCAACTGCTGGGCGCCGCCTACGAGGGCGCGGCCGTCACCGTGCTGCGGGCCATGGACGAGCTGCTGTCGGCCTGCGGTCTCGACCCGCACGCGCCCGAGGTCGCCGCCCGCCCGCTGCGCCTGATCGGCGGCGGGGCGCAGGGGCGGATGTGGGTGGAGACGGTCCGCCGGCTCTCCGGCCGGCCGCTCGTCATCCCGGACAGCGGGGAGCTGGTCGCCCTCGGCGCGGCGGCGCTCGCCGCCTCGGCGGCGGGCGGCGGCGATCCGGTGGCGCTGGCGACGGCCTGGCGGGGGTCCGGGACGGACCGTCAACTCTCGCCGGTGGAAAGGGACACGGAGACCTGGGAGCGGGTCACCTCGGTCCTGGAGCGGGCCTCCGGGCCCCTGCTCACCGGCCCCTGACGCCCCCTGGAGCCAGGGCCACCATGTCCTCGATGAGACCGACGGCGCGCGGGGTGCCGCCCTCACTCCGGGCGGCAGCACGCAACCGCGCGGACCGGCGGGCGGTCTCCGGGTCGTTCACCAGGGCGTCCAGGGCCGCCCGCAGGGTCTGGGGCGTGGCGTCCGGGGTGTCGACGCGGCGGGCGACGCCCAGCTCCACCAGCCGGTCCGCGTTCATGAACTGTTCGGCGCCCTGGGGCACGGCGATCATCGGGACGCCCGCGAGGAGTCCGTCGCCGCAGCCGCCCATGCCGGCGTGGGTGACGAAGGCGTCCGCCTGTTCCAGGATCGCCCGCTGCGGGACCCAGGAGTGCACTTCGACGTTGGGCGGGATGTCGCCGAGCTCTCGCGGGTCGGTGTGCCTGCCGATCTGGAGCACGACGTGCCAGCCGGGCAGGTTCCCGTACGCCGCGAGGCACTGGCGGTAGAACTCCGGCCGGTGCGTGTACGCCGAGCCGAGGGAGATCAGCAGGACGTTCTCCGCGTCCTCGGGCCGGGTCCACCGGCCGGTGTCGGCCTGGGCGTCGAAGCAGGGCCCGACGAAGGTCACCGTCCCGGTGTCGACCCGGTCGGCGCTGGGCTGCATGGCCTCGGGGATCAGCGCGAGGGCCCGCGAGGGAGGGCCGGAGAAGGCGTCCACGTCGAGGGTGGCCGCCCCGCAGCCGGCGAGCCAGCGCGCGAACCTCTCGCGGTGCGCGGGGGCGCCGGGCAGCCCCCGCAGGTGCGCCGCGACCTCCTCCTCGTACCCCTCCCAGGCCACGAACGACGGGGACAGCTGCATGAGGGGCCGTCCCTGTGATTCGGCGAGGGCGCGGGCGGCGTAGGCGCCGATGTCGTACAGGTACAGGTCGGCGGGATCGTCGTCGTAGGCGGCGTGCAGTTGGGGCAGTGCCTGCATCGCCTCGTCGAGGAAGAGGTCCATCGCGGCGACGGGGTCGGTCGGCCAGTTGTTGTCGGCGACCGGCAACACCGAGGTGCAGGGCACGAGTTCGGAACCGGTGGCCTCGATCCGGTCCGCCACGAACGGGTCGTTGGCGTAGGTGACCCGGTGGCCGCGGGCCACCAGTTCACGGACGATGCCGAGGCCGGGCAGGACGTGGCTGACGATCGGGATGCCGATCATCGCGATGTGGGAGCGGCGCGGGGACAAGGGTGATCACTCGCTTCGGGTAGAGGGTGCGGAGGAGCCAGAGGGGGCCGGAGGGAGCCTCAGCCCTTGAGTGCGGGCGCTCGGGCGGGCCGCAGCGCCAGTCGGGCGCCCCGCCAGCGGCTCCGGAGCGACCGGTCGTGGCTGACGAGGACGACCGTGCCGGCGAAACCGGCCAGCGCGGTCTCCAACTCCTCGGCGAGGGCGGGAGAGAGGTGGTTGGTGGGCTCGTCGAGCAGCAGGACGTCGGCGGGCCGGCTGACCAGCCGCGCCAGGGCGAGGCGCTGCCGCTGGCCGGTGGAGAGCCGCGCGACGGGCACCGACAGGCGGGCACGGTCGAACAGCCCGAGGGCCAGCAGCCGTTCGGCGTGCTCGTCCGCCTCCCCGGAGAGCCCCCGGGCGTAGGCGGCCAGCAGGGTCTCGTGCGCCGAACCGGGTGCCGGGTCCTGGGAGAGGAAGCCGATCCGGCCGCGTCCGGTGACGTGGCCCCGGTCGGGGGTCAGGTCTCCGGCGAGGATGCGGAGCAGGGTGGTCTTGCCCGCGCCGTTGTCGCCCGTGATCAGCAGGTGCTCGCCCGCCCGGACCGTCAGGTCGACCGGGTCGAGTCTGCCCGCGACACGGACCCCGGCGGCGTGGAGCACCGTGCCGGACAGTTGTCCGGCGCGCAGCACGGGCGAGAAGCTCAACGGCTCGGGCGGGGCCGGGACCGGGTCGGCCAGCAGGCGGTCCAGCCGTTCCCGCGCGTTGCGGACCCGGCTGGCGAGGGACTGCTGCACCCGGGCTCCGGCCTGGTTGTAGGAGAGTTTGTCGCCGTCCTTCATCGGCCGGCCCGGGGCGACGCGCCGGGCGGTGACAGCGGCCGACGCACGGGTCCGGTCGACCTCCTCGCGCCAGCGGTCGTGGTGCAGGCCCCAGCGCTGACGTGCCGCCGCCTTCTCCGCGAGGTAGCCGGCGTAGCCGTTGCCGTACCGGACGACGCCGTGCCGGTCCCCGTCCACCTCCAGGAGGGTCGTGGCGACGTGTTCGAGGAAGCGCCGGTCGTGGGAGACGGCCGCGGTGGTGCCGCGGCGGCCGCGCAGGTGCTCCTCCAGCCAGGTCAGGGCGGCCTCGTCCAGATGGTTGGTCGGCTCGTCGAGGAGCAGCACCTCCGGGTCGGCTGCCAGCACCGCCGCCAGCCGGAGCCGGGCCCGTTCGCCGCCGGAGAGGGTGCCCAGGGTCGAGGCGCGGTCCACCTGCCGCAGGCCGAGACCGTGCAGGGCGCGCTCCAGCCGGGCGTCGGCGTCGTAGCCGCCGCGCAGCTCGAAGGCGGAGACGGCCTCGCCGTACGCGTCGAGCGCCGACGTGTCGCCGTCGGTCATCGCCGCCTCCAGGCGGCGCATCCGTGCCTCGATCGCCCGGAGGTCGCCCAGCGCGCGGTCGATGACCTGCTGGGCCGTCATACCGGCGGGCAGGGCCTCGTCCTGGGCGAGGTAGCCGACGCCTCCGTCGGCCCGCAGGACGACGCGCCCCCGGTCGGGGCGGGCCCGGCCGGCGAGCAGCCGCAGCAGGGTGGTCTTGCCGGAGCCGTTCTCACCGACGATTCCGGTGCGCTCGCCCCGCGCGAGCGAGCAGCTCACCGAGTCGAGGACGGGCCTGCCGTCGAAGGCCTTGCTGACGGCGAGTGCGGTGATCTGTGCAGGCATACGGGCAACTCCGAAGCTGTCGTGGACGAAGCGGTGGCGGCGGACCGCGAGGCCGGGGAAAAGCTTCGGAAGAGCATCGACAACTCCACTAGTGCGACATCTGTTGCTTTAAGATGGTGCCATGACCTGCACCGCCGGGCAACCGGATTCCCGATGACCGACGCGCCGGCCGGCCCGCCGGACCCCGCCCGCGCCACCCCGTCGCCGGACCGCCGGCCGGGCGGCCGCACCGCGCGCGTCCGCGCCCAGGTGCTCGACGCGGTGCGCGCCGAGCTCGGCGCGCAGGGTTACGAGGGGCTGACGATGGAGGGCGTGGCGGCCCGCGCCGGCGTCCACCGGACCACGGTCTACCGGCGCTGGGAGGACGTCGGCGGTCTGCTCGCCGACGTCCTCGACGCGGCGGGCGAGGACGACTGGGAGCCGGCGGACACGGGCTCCCTGCACGGCGACCTGGCGGCCCTCAACGACGAGATCCAGGAGTCGCTGGTCGTGCGGCCGTCGATCCCCCAGGCACTGATGGCCGCCTCGTTCCGCTCCGCGCGGGCGGCCGACGCCCAGCGGCGCCTGTGGGAGGACCGGTACGCGCGCTGCGAGATCATCGTCGAACGCGCCGTCGAACGCGGCGAACTCCCGCCGCACACCGACGCACGGCGGCTTCTGATCGCCTCCACCGCACCGCTGTACCACCAGTTGGTACTCCTGCGGACCGCTCCCGATCCACGGCTGCCCTCCCGCGCCGCGACCACGGCGACCCTGGCCGCCGCGGCCGGCGCGTTCGATCGTCGCGCGTCGGACGAGGAGGTGGAGCACCCCAAGTGACCCGGTTGGGAATACGAACTGATTTTCCATAAGATCCGGCGATGATCACTAGAAAACGGCTGACGACCGGGGTGGGCATAGCGCTCGCCACCCTGGCCGCCGGGCTCGGCACCGCGATCCCCGCCGCCGCCGACGAAGCCCCCGCCGCTCCCTCCCCCAAGGTCGAGCTGGTGCTCGACGTCAGCGGCTCGATGCGGACCCGCGACATCGACGGCCAGTCCCGGATGGCCGCCGCCAAGCAGGCGTTCAACGACGTGCTGGACGCGGCGCCCGAGGAGGTGCACCTCGGCATCCGGACGCTCGGGGCGGACTACCCGGGCGAGGACCGCAAGGTCGGCTGCAAGGACACCAAGCAGCTCTACCCGGTCGGCCCGCTGGACCGCACCGAGGCCAAGGCCGCGGTCGCCACCCTCGCTCCGACCGGCTTCACCCCGATCGGCCCGGCCCTGCTCGGCGCGGCCGACGACCTGGAGGGCGGGGACGGTTCGCGCCGGATCGTGCTCATCACGGACGGCGAGGACACCTGCGGGCCGCTCGACCCGTGCGAGGTGGCCCGGGAGATCGCCGCCCGCGGTACCCACCTGGTCGTGGACACGCTGGGCCTGGTGCCCAACGCCAAGATCCGCCAGCAGCTGACCTGCATCGCGGAGGCCACCGGCGGCACGTACACCGCCGTCCAGCACAAGGACGAACTCTCCGGCCGGGTCAAGCAGTTGGTGGACCGGGCCGCCGAGCCCGTCGTCACTCCGGTGGCGACGGAGGGAGCCGGGAGCTGTTCCGCCGCGCCCGAGCTGGGGCCGGGTCTCTACACCGACCGCGAGAAGATCGGCGAACACCGCTGGTACCGCGTCGACGTGCTGCCCGGTCAGGAGCTGCGCGCCTCGGCGAGCGTGGCGGCCGACCGCGCCGTGGACGACGACTACGGGGTGCTGCTGCGCGCGGTGACCGTGCACGGCCGGGAGATCGTCCGGGGTTCCGAGGCCGGGACCGGCCGCACCGACGTGATCTCGTCCGGGCTGCGCTATCCGAAGCCCGAGCTGGAGGACGGCGACGACGGCAAGCCCGCCGCCGAGACCGTCTGCCTCCAGCTCGCCCACTCCTTCTCCGCGCCCGCCTCGGTGAAGCGTTCCCCCGGCCTGCCGGTCGAGCTGACCGTGGACCTGGTGGACGGACCCGACAACGCCTCGGACGTGGCGGCCCTCGGGCTCGGCCGCGGCTGGTGGCTGCTCGGCGTGCTCGTCCTGACCGGACTGGTCGCGGGCCTGCTCACCGGCTGGATCTCGCGCTGGCACGTCGCCGTATGGAGGACCAACTGATGCGCACGAACCCTCGCCGCACCCACGGCGCCCGACGCGCGCTGACCGGAGCGCTGCTCGCCGGACTGACCCTGCTCACCTCCGCGGGCGCGGCCGCGGCCGACGACCCGTCGGCGAGCGCGAGCCCCGCCGGCGACGGGGCGGGCCCGACCGAGGCCGGGACCACGTTCCGTACGGCCACCGCACTGGAACAGGGGCAGACCGGCACCGCCCGGGCCTCGACGGGCGACTACCTGTACTGGGTGTTCCCGGCCGACGCCGGTCAGCGGCCCACCGTCGAGGCCACCGTGAAGCTGCCTTCGAGCGCCCGGAGCTCCACGTCCACCTGGCAGATCGATGTGTACGACGGGCTGCGCCGCCGCCAGGCCTGCATGTACGGGCACCAGACCAGGAAGGCGGCGGCCGACGCGGCCTCCGTCGAGCTGTCCTGCGTGCTGCGGACCGTGCGGTCCTGGTCCGAGCCGTGGGCGAGCGACCCGCTGCCCGGCAGCTACTCCATCCGACTCACGGTGGTGGACCTGCCCGCCGCCGACCTCGGGCTGCCGGTCGGCGTCGAGGTGAAGGCGGTCTCGAAGGAGCAGGGCGGGGCCCATGACGTGGACGGCGCGCTCTCCGAGCCGCTGGTCCCGGGCGTATCGGTCGCCTCGGCGGGCGACGCGGGTTCGGCGGGCGACGCGCATGCCGCCCCGCGGGTGCCGTCCGCCGGTGAGCCGGAGGACGGCTGGGCGTCGGGCTGGTGGACCGACCGCTGGCTGTGGACCGCGGGCGGCGGCGTGCTCGCCGCGCTGGCGGCCGTGTTCGGCTACTCGCTGACGCGGGGCCGGGGCCGGCCGGCCCACGTACCGCCCGGCGTCTGAGAGACGCGGGACGCCGGTCCCCGGGTGGCGGCCTCCCCCGGCCTCGCGGATCCTGGCCCTCGACAGGGGCGGGATCTTCGAGGCCGGGGAGGCACGACCGGTGTGGCAGTTCTTCGCGGACAACCCGTGGGTGGCGGTGTTCGCCGTGATCACGCTCGGCGCGCTGCTCGGCATGGTGCGCTTCGGCCCGGTCCGGCTCGGCGCGGCCGGGGTCCTCTTCGTCGGCCTCCTCGTCGGGGCGCTGGACAAGGACATCGCCGCCGCCGTGCCGGCCGGGGTCTCGGCGCTGGGCCTGGCGCTGTACGTGTACACGGTCGGCCTGGAGTCGGGCCCCGCGTTCTTCCGTGAACTGCGCGGCCAGCTCCCGGTGATGGCCGGGGCCGTGGTGGCCCTGGCCATCACCGCGGCGGTGGTCGGCTTCGTCGGACACCGCTGGTTCGGCATCGACGGGCCGTTCCTCGCGGGCGGGTACGCGGGCATCGGGACCACCACCCCGGGCCTCGCCGCCGCCCAGGACGCCTCCGAGGACCCGACGCAGCCCGCCGTGGGGTACGCCATCGGCTACCCGCTCGCCGTCGTCATCACGATCATGTTCGTCTCGGCGATCGCGGCCCGCCGGCACTGGACCGCCCGCCGGGACCCCGACTCGGGCCTGCCGGCCACCCTCGTCACCCGTACGGTCCAGGTGACCCGGGACCTGCGCTGGGCGGACGTGCCCGGCGTCGCCGCGCACCGGGTGCTGGCGAGCGAGTACCGCTCCGCCGACGGCGTGACCCGGGTCGCCCGGGAGCTGGGCCGCCTCTCCCCCGGCGACCAGGTCGTGCTGGTCGGCGGCGAGGACGACGTACGGGCGGCGACGGACGCGATCGGGTCCCTCGCCCCGCGCCATCTGCTGGACGACCGCAGTGCGGTGGACTATCGCCGGGTGCTGCTCACCAACCCGGACCTGGCCGGGCACACCGTCGGGGAGCTCGGGCTGGGCGAGAAGTACGGGGCCGTCGTCAGCCGGGTGCGGCGCGGCGACTTCGACATGCTCGCCCACGACGACCTGCTGCTCCAGCTCGACGACCGGGTACGGGTGGTCATGCCGCGCGAGCGGACGGGCGAGGTCACCACGTACCTTGGGGACACCGAGGCGAAGGTCAGCGAGGTCAGCGCGGTCAGCCTGGGCCTCGGTCTCACCCTGGGCTTCCTCATCGGCATCCCCTCCCTCACCCTGGGCTCCACCACACTCGCCCTGGGCACCGGGGCGGGACCGCTGGTGATGGGAATGGTCCTCGGCTGGCGCCGGCGCACCGGCCCCCTGGTGTGGACCCTGCCGACCCGCGCCAACCTCACCCTGCGCCAGATCGGGCTGCTGCTCTTCCTCGCCGTCGTGGGGCTCACCTCGGGCTACTCGTTCCGGGAGAACGCCTTCTCGCTCTTCGGGCTGAAGCTGGCGGCCGTGCTGGCGATCGGCGCGGTCGTCAGTTACACCCTGATGGTGCTGGTCGCGAAGGTCCTGGGGCAGAGCCGGGAGCGGACCATGGGGCTGCTGTCGGGCTACGTCGGCAACCCGGCGATCGTGGCGTACGCCAACAGCCGGGCGAGCGACAGCCGGATCAACAACGGCTACTCGACGCTGTTCGCGCTCGCCATCCTGGTCAAGATCGTCTGCATCCAGCTGATCGTCGGCCTCTGACCCGCGCCGTCCGAATCGTGCCTACGCTGAACCCCTCACCGGACGGGGCGGAGGGAGACGGGATGGGCGTGACGACGACGTACGTACGGTTCCAGAGCACCGAACGGAGCCCCCGGGGCCACTTCCCCGGCATCTTCGCGCTGGCCAACGGTCTGTCCCGGGAGGGCCGCCTGACGGAGGAGCAGCACCGATTCTGGCGGGCGGCGAACGACTGGTACGACGCCGCCTACACCGACCCCTCCCGGGTCGACCCCGCGGTGTACGACCCCGGGGTGAACCCGGGGGCGGTGGCCTGGTTCAAGGGGACGGCGACCCACCTGCTGGACCGGATCCCCGGCTATCTCGCGCTGCTGGCGGCGCACGGAGTGCCGTTCGAGCGGCTGGAGTCGGCGGATCCCGGCCGGATCGTGTACGAGGACGAGCACCAGGTCGTCGTGGTGCCGCGCCCCCGGAGCGTGCGCCCGACCGCTGACCTCAACTCGCGCCCCCCGCACGGCACCTGACGGATTCCGGCCACGCCGGTCGTCGCCCTGGTGGAGCGCCGCCCCCATCCTGTTCGATGGGGCTCGAACAGTCGCGCGCCGGCAGTGGCGTGCCCCAGGGAGCGGAGTTCCTCGATGTCCACGCAGACCGGCCCGGCACCCGACACCCAGCCTCGCGGCCATGCGTTCGTGCCGGGGCCCAAGGGGCTGCCGCTCGTGGGAAATCTGCCGCAGTTCGGCAAGAACCCCCTGGCATTCTTCGAACTCCTGCGTGGCCACGGGGACATGGTGCGCTGGCGGTTCGGCCGCAACCGGTGCGTCTTCCTCGCCGACCCGGACCTGGTGGGCGAGTTGCTCACCGAGACGGAGCGCACCTTCGACCAGCCGAAACTCGGCATCGCGTTCCGTACGGTGCTGGGCAACGGGATGCTCGTGGCGCGGGGCCGGGACTGGCGGCGCAAGCGCTCACTGGTGCAGCCCTCCGTGCGGCCCAAGCAGGTCAAGTCGTACGCGACCACGATGGCGGGCTGTGCGGTGGAGCTCGCGGACCGGTGGGCGGACGGCCAACGGGTCGACGTCAAGCGGGAGATGTCCGCGCTGACCCAGAAGATCGCGGTACGCACGATCTTCGGGGTGGACACCCCCGCGGACTCCGAGGCGATGGGGCGGGCGATGGACATCGCCCAGATGGAGATCGGCAAGGAGTTCGCCGGGCTCGGCGCACTGCTGCCGGACTGGGTGCCGACCCCGGGCCGGGCGCGGATCAGGAAGGCCGCCGCCGTCATCGACTCCGAGGTGCGCCGCGTCGTCGCCCGGCACCGGGACGGCGAGGAGGAACGTCCCGATCTGCTCAGCCGGCTGCTCACCGCCGTCGACGAGAGCGGCACGCGCCTCAGCGACGAGGAGATCCGGGACGAGGCGGTCACGCTGTACATCGGCGGTCATGAGACGACGAGTACGACGCTGGTGTGGGCGTGGTATCTGCTCGGCCGCGACCCCCGCGTCCGCGACGCGCTCGCCGAGGAGCTGGACCGGGTCCTCGGCGACCGGGAGCCCGGTTTCGAGGACTACGCACAACTGCACTACACCCAGGCCGTGGTGAAGGAGACCCTGCGACTGTTCCCGGCGATCTGGCTGATCACCGGGATCGCGAAGGAGGGGGCGACGATCGGCGGCCTGCCGGTGGAGGAGGGCACCCGGGTGTGGAGCAGCCAGTGGGCCACGCACCGCGACGCGCGGTGGTTCCCCGAGCCGGAGGAGTTCCGGCCCGAGCGCTGGGACGCCGAGGACGGCGACGAGATCCCGGAGTACGCGTGGTTCCCGTTCGGCGGCGGCCCCCGGGTCTGCATCGGCACGCGCTTCGCGATGGTGGAGTCCGTCCTTCTCCTCGCCGTGCTGGCCCGCCGTTTCACCCTGGACGTGGACCCGGGCGAGATCACGCCGCTGACGGGTCTGACGCTCCAGCCGGACCGGGACGTGCTGGCGACGGTCCGGGCGCGGTAGCGGGACGGGCGGACAGCGGTCGGTGCCCGGCTCCTGGGGACAGGGGCCGGGCACCGGGCGGTGTCAGTCCTGCGGAAGCCACTTCTTCCAGACGTCCGGATGGCGCTCGATCCAGCGCTTCGCCGCCTCCTGGGGGTCCAGCTTCTGCGAGGCGATCATCTCGGAGACCTCGTTCTGGTCCTTCTCCGACCAGTGGAACTTCTTCAGGAACGCGGACGCCTCGCCGCCGCGCTCGGCGAAGTCGGCGTTGAGGAACTTCTGCAGCGGTGTCGTCGGGTACGCGCAGTCGATGTCCGCCGGGTCCTTGGCGGCGCACTCATCGGTGTACTCGGGGAGCTTCACCTCGACCATCGGCACCTCGTTGAACAGCCACTGCGGCTGGTACCAGTAGCTGAGGAAGGGCTTCTTCTCCTTGGCGAACTGCTGGATCTGGGTGATCTGGGCCGCCTCGGAGCCGGCGAAGACCACCTTGTAGTCCAGGTCCAGGTTCTTCACCAGGGCCACGTCGTTGGTGACGTAGGACGGCGAGCCGTCCATCAGCTGGCCCTTGCCGCCGCTCTCGGCGGTCTTCAGCTCGTCCGCGTACTTGTCGAGGTTCTTCCAGTCCGTGACGTCCGGGTGCTGGTCCGCCCAGTACTTCGGGACGTACCAGCCGATGTGGCCGGTGACCCCGAGGTCGCCTCCCGGGACGATGGTCTTCTTCTCGTCGACGTACAGCTTCTCCTGGTCCGGGTGGCCCCAGTCCTCCAGGATCGCGTCGACCCGGCCCTGGCTGAGGGCGTCCCAGGCGGGGACCTCGTCGGTCTGGACGAGGTCGACGCGATAGCCGAGCTTCTCCTTGAGGAGCTGCTCCGCCACGGCGACGTTCGCCTGGGCGCCGACCCAGGACTGGACCGAGAGGGTGACCGTCCTGACGCCGGCGGGGGCCGCGAAGGGCGAGGCCTGCTTGGTCATGTCGGCGGCGCCGCAGCCGGCCGTGGCCAGCAGGGCCCCGGCCGAGGTGAGCGCCACGAGCAGGCGGGTGCGGGATCGGTTCATCTCAGCTCTCCTGTCGCTGGCGGCGGGTGGTGGGCTGGGTGACCCGGTCCAGCATCAGGCCGAGGCAGACGATGGCGGCTCCGGCGACGAGGCCGGTGGCCAGGTCGCCCTGGGCGAGGCCGAGGACGACCTCGTAACCGAGTGCGCCCGATCCGACGAGTCCGCCGATGATGACGACGGCGAGGACCAGGACGACCGCCTGGTTGACGGCGAGCAGCAGGGAGGGCCTGGCCAGCGGGATCTGGACCTGGCGCAGTTGCTGGCCGGGGGTCGCGCCGAGCGAGCGGGCGCACTCCATGGCCGCCGGGTCGACGCCCCGCAGTCCCTGGGTGGTGATGCGGATGACGGCGGGCAGCGCGTAGATCACCGCGGCAGCGGCGGCGGGGGCGCGGCCGACGCCGAAGAGGGCGACGACGGGGATCAGGTAGACGAACTGCGGCATGGTCTGGAAGACGTCCAGGACCGGTCGCAGCAGCCGCTCCAGGCGTTCGCTGCGGGCCGCTCCGACGGCGACGCCGAACCCGATGACCAGGGTGACGGCGACGGCGGCGAGCACCTGGCTGAGGGTGTCCATCGAGGGTTCCCACACGCCGAGTACGCCGATCGCGGCCATGGCGAGGACGGCGGTGGCGGCGGTGCGCCAGGTGCCGATGGTCCAGGCGAGGGCGGCGACGATCAGCAGCACCGACCACCAGGGCAGTCCGGTGAGCCCGCTGCGCAGCGGGTTGAGGACGCCGCTGGTGAAGTGGGCGGCGAGGTCGGCGGTGCCGCCGACGACGGGCACCCCGGTGTAGAGGTGGTCGACCATCCAGTCCTTGGCGGTGTTGACCGGTCCGGCGATGGCCACGGTCACGTCCTCGGGCCAGACCCGGCCGTCGGTGGCCCGTCCGGCGACGGCGACGGCCGCGGTGAGCCCGGCGGCCAGGGACCAGCCGCGCCAGCCGCGCAGCAGGGCCGGGCCGGTGGGCTCGGCGCCGATACGGCGGCCGGCCGCCTCCGTCGTACGGTCCAGGACGACGGCCAGCAGCACGATCGGGATGCCCGCGGCGAGCGCGGCGCCGACGTCCACGGAGGACAGCGCCTGGTAGACGCGGTCGCCGAGGCCGCCCGCGCCGATCACGGAGGCGATGACGGCCATGGAGAGCGCCATCATGATGGTCTGGTTCAGGCCGAGGAGGAGTTCCTTGCGAGCCAGCGGGAGCCGGGCGCTCAGCAGCCGCTGCCGTCCGGTCGCGCCGAGCGAGGCGACGGCCTCCATCACACCGGCGTCCGCGCCGCGCAGGCCGAGCGCGGTGAGCCGGGCCATCGGCGGAGCCGCGTAGACGACGGTGGCGAGGACGGCTCCGGGGACGCCGATGCCGAAGACCAGCACCACCGGGAGCAGATACGCGAAGGCGGGCAGCACCTGCATGGTGTCGAGCACCGGGCGCAGGACGCGGAACGTGCGGTCGGACAGTCCGGCCGCCAGCCCGAGGAGCAGTCCGAGCACGACGGAGGCGAGGACGGCGACGACCATCAGCGCGAGCGTCTGCATGGTCGGCACCCACATGCCGAGCAGCCCGCAGAGGAGGAAGGAGACGGCCGCGGTGAGGGCGAGCCGGATCCCCGCGACACGCCAGGCGACGGCGGCGGCGAACACGGTGACGCCGGCCCAGCCGAGGGCCAGGAGGACCAGGTAGACCCCGCGTACGGAGAGCACGACGGCGTTGCTGATGTGGCCGAAGAAGTAGAGGAACAGCGGGTGGCTGTCGCGGTTGGAGACGATCCAGTCCGTCACGTCGCCGAGCGGCGCGGAGAGGTCGGCGGTCAGCGCGTCGGGCCAGACGCCGCCTCCCCAGCGGCCGTGCACGAGCGGGACGACGACGGCGGCGACGAGAGCGAGCAGCAGAAGCTTGGCCGCTGCCGGGCGGTCGCGGAGTACGGCCAGTGGTCCCCGGCGCGCGCCCGCCTGCGCGGGACGGGCCGGGGTGGCCTGGGCGGTGGCCATCAGAGGGTCACCTCGCGGGGGCCGTCCGGCGCGTCGGAACCGGCGGGGGTGTCCGGGGCGCCGGTCGCGGAGGCGGTCGTGTGGCCGGGGCCGGTCGTTCCCGCGACGACGTCGAGCAGACACGCGTGGTCGACGACGCCGACGAGCCGGCCGCCGTCCATCACCCGGGCGGCGGGGTCGCCGGAGCGGGAGACCGCTTCGATGGCCTCGTGGACGGTGGCCCCGGGGCGTACGGCCGGGCCGCGCTCGCTCTCCCCGGCGAGCGCGGGCCGCATGGCCGTGGCAACGGTGAGGACCTGCTCGCGCGGCACGTCGCGGACGAACTCGCGCACGTAGTCGTCGGCCGGCGAGCCCACGATCTCCTCGGGGGTGCCGAGCTGGACGATGCCGCCGTCGCGCATCAGCGCGATCCGGGTGCCGAGGCGCAGTGCCTCGCTGAGGTCGTGGGTGATGAAGACCATGGTGCGGCCCTCCTCGCGGTGCAGCCGGACCACCTCGTCCTGCATCTCTCGGCGGATCAGCGGGTCCAGCGCGCTGAACGGCTCGTCGAAGAGGAGGACGGACGGGTCGACGGCGAGCGCGCGGGCGAGCCCGACGCGCTGCTGCTGGCCGCCGGAGAGCTGCGACGGACGGCGGTCCTCCAGACCCGCGAGACCGACCTTCGCCACCAATTCCGCCGCCTTGGAGCGGCGTTCGGCCTTGCTCAGGCCCTGGATCTCCAGGCCGTAGGCGACGTTGTCCAACACCGTGCGGTGCGGGAGCAGTCCGAAGTGCTGGAAGACCATCGCGGCGCGGTGGCGGCGGAGTTCGCGCAGCCGGGAGCGGTCCATCGCGAGGACGTCCTCGCCGTCGATGGCGATGGTGCCGCTGGTGGGCTCGATCAGCCGGGTCAGGCAGCGTACGAGGGTCGACTTGCCGGAGCCCGACAGGCCCATGACGACGAAGACCTCGCCCTTGCGGACGTCGAAGGAGACGTCGCGCACGGCGGCGGTGCAGCCGGTGGCAGCACGCAGTTCGGCGGGCGGGAGCGCGGCGTGCTCGCCGCCGGGGATCCGGTCGGCCTTGGGGCCGAAGACCTTCCAGAGGTCGCGCACGGAGAACACGGGGTTCTCGTCGGCCCCGGTGTTCCCGGTGGCCTTGAGGGTCTCGGTTCCGGTCATCGGGCATCGCCTCCGGTGCTGGTGCTGGTGACCGGCGCGGTGGCACGCACCCGGTCCGCGAGGAGTTCGGCGCACTTCTCGCCGACCATCAGGACGCCGATCATCGGGTTGACGGCGGGCATGGTGGGGAAGACGGAGGCGTCGGCGATCCGGATGCCCTCCAGGCCCCGGATGCGCAACTGCGGGTCCACGACGGCCTGCTGGTCGTCGGCGGCGCCCATCCGGCAGGTGCCGGCCGGGTGGTAGACGGTGTGGGCGACCTTGCGTGCGTACTCGCTGATGTCCTCGTCCGAGGTGACCTCGGGCCCGGGGCAGACCTCGCGCTTGAGCCAGTGGGCCAGCGGTTCGGTGGCCGCGATCTCACGGGCGAGCTTGATGCCGTCGACCAGGGTGCGGCCGTCGTGGTCGTCCTCGTCGGTGAAGTAGCGGAAGTCCAGGGCCGGCTTGACCTCGGGGTCGGCGCTCGTGAGGTAGAGGCGGCCCCGGCTGCGCGGCTTGGGGATGTTCGGGGTCATCGACACCCCGTGCTCGGGCTTCTCGTAGCCGAGCCGCTCCGGGTTGTCGGTGAACGGGATCTGGTAGAAGTGGAACATCAGGTCCGGGCCCCGGGATCCGGGGTCGCGGCGGACGAAGAGTCCCGCGTCGGAGTCCATCGCGGAGTTCTCCGGGATGGGCCCGTCGGTCTCCCAGACGATGACGGACTCGGGGTGGTCGAGCAGGTTCTCGCCGACGCCCGGAAGGTCGTGGCGTACGTCGATGCCCAGTGCCGCCAGGTCCTCGCGCGGACCGATCCCGGAGTGCAGCAGCAGCCGGGGCGTGTCCACCGCGCCCGCGCAGACGATGACTTCGCGGGCGGCGCGCAGCAGGATCTCCTCGCCGTCCTTCGTCCGCACGTGTACGCCGGTGGCGCGGGTGCCGTCGAACTCCAGCCGGTACGCCCAGGTCTCCAGCAGGATCCGCAGGTTGGGGCGGTCGCCGGCCTCGATGTGCGGATGGAGGTAGGCGACCGAGGCGGAGGAGCGCTTGTTGTTCTCGGGGTGGTAGGCGAGGTCGAAGAAGCCGACGCCCTCGTGGAACGGCTCGCTGTTGAAGCTGTCCACGCGCGGGACCCCGGCCGCCTGCTGGGCGGCGTCGACGAAGTCGCGGGCGATGGCGTTGCGGTCCTTCTCGTCGACCGGGACGATGTTGTTGCGCAGCTTGGCGAAGTACGGGTCCATCGCGGTCGCGCCCCAGCCCTCGGCGCCCGCCTCGGCCCACTCGTCCCAGTCGCCGGGCAGCGGCTTGAAGCTGATGAGGGTGTTGTGCGAGGAGCACCCGCCGAGGACCCGGGCCCGGCTGTGCCGGATGTGGGAGTTGCCGCGCGGCTGCTCGGTGGTGGGGTAGTCGTAGTCGAGGTCGCCGCCGAGCAGGCCGAGCCAGCGCCGCAGGGTCAGCACGTCGTCGCGGTCGATGTCGGTGGGGCCGCCCTCGATGACGGTGACGGTGACGTCCGGGTCCTCGGTGAGCCGGGAGGCGATGACCGATCCGGCGGTGCCGCCGCCGACGATCACGTAGTCGGCCACGGGGCCGTCGGGGACAGCGGTGCTGCGGGGGGTGGAGGGCATCGGTCACTGCTCCTTCTGCAAGGTTCGTGCGTGTACGTGGTGCTGCGAACAGCCGGGCGGGACCGGACGGCGGGTGTTCCGTCCGGCCCCCGCAGGCTTCAGCCGGCGAACCAGCGCTGGGGGCGCGGATTCAGGTTCTGGTAGATGTGCTTGGACTCGCGGTACTCGGCGAGCCCCGTCGGGCCGAGCTCGCGCCCCGTGCCGGACTTTCCGAAGCCGCCCCACTCGGCCTGCGGCAGGTAGGGGTGGTAGTCGTTGATCCACACGGTGCCGTGGCGCAGCCGCCCGGCGACCCGGCGGGCCCGGCCCGCGTCGGTCGTCCAGACGGCGCCCGCGAGGCCGTAGTCGGTGTCGTTGGCCAGCGTGATGGCCTCTTCCTCGGTACGGAAGGTCTCGACGGTGAGAATCGGGCCGAAGGTCTCCTCGCGGACCACCCGCATCTCCCGGTGGCAGCCGTCGAGGACGGTCGGCCGGTAGAAGTAGCCGCCCTCGGGCCGTACGTCGCTGGGGGCCGGGCGTTCGCCGCCGGCCCGGACGACGGCGCCCTCCTCGCGGGCGGAGGCGACGTACGCCTCGACCTTGGCGAGCTGCTGGGCGGAGACGAGGGGGCCGCACTCGACGCCGTCGAAGGTGCCCCGGCCGAGGCGGATGGCGTCGGCGCGGCGGGCCAGCTCGGTGACGAACCGCTCGCTGACCGAGTCCTGGACGATCAGCCGGGCCCCGGCGGAGCAGACCTGGCCGCTGTGGAAGAACGCGGCGTTCAGTGCCTGGTCGACGGCGGTGTCGAAGCCCTCGTCGGTGGCGCAGGCGTCGGCGAAGACCACGTTGGGGTTCTTGCCGCCCAGCTCCAGGGCGACCTTCTTCACGGTCGGCGCGGCGGCCCGGGCCACCTTCGTACCGCTGGCGAGGCCGCCGGTGAAGGAGACCAGGTCGACGTCGGGGTGCTCGGACAGCCGGGCGCCCACCGGGTCGCCCGCGCCGGTGACGAGGTTGGCCGCGCCGTCGGGAAGACCGGCTTCGGAGAGCAGCCGGATCAGGTGGACCGTGGAGAGCGGGGTGACCTCGCTGGGCTTGAGCACGAAGGTGTTGCCGGCGGCGAGGGCCGGGGCGATCTTCCAGCTGGCCTGCAGGAGCGGGTAGTTCCAGGGGGCGATCAGGGCGCAGACGCCGACGGGCTCGTGGACGACGATGCTGTGGACATCGGGGTCGCCCGCGTCGACGACCCGGCCGCCGCTCTCGTTCATCACGAGGTCGGCGAAGTAGCGGAAGGCTCCTGTGACGTCGTCGACGTCGACCCGGCCCTCTTCGAGGGTCTTGCCGGTGTCGCGGCTCTCGGTGATCGCGATCTCCTCGCGGTCACGCTGGAGCAGCTCGGCGACCCGGCGCAGCAACCCGGCCCGCTCGGCGACGGGCTTGTGCGGCCAGGGGCCGTCGTCGAAGGCGCGCCGCGCCGCCGCGATCGCGGCATCGGCGTCCTCGGCCCCGCCCTCCGCGACGACGGCCAGGACCGTGGCGTCGGCGGGGTCGATGACCTCGCGCGTCGCGCCTGATCCGGCGGCCCGCCAGGTGCCGTCGATGTGGATGGTTTCGAGCGCCGACATGTCGATTTTCGCCTTCCGTGCCTGAAATGCCCCCTCCGGTTCGGCCGGGGCGTGCTGCGCGGTGAACCGGGGTACGGCCGCACCAGCGGCCTGGACCCCTCCCCGGTCCGGCGAAATGTATGCCGAGAATTTCACTCAGAGTGATGCGCCTCACGCGTGCAGGCCTCCCCGAGGGGCTCCCGAACTCCCCGTGCGGGCGGCCCGGTGCTGGTCAGGCGGGTGGTCGTGGGGCAGCCAGCCAGTGGGCAGCGTGCTCCCACACCTCCGGCCCCTCCCCCGCGACAGCGGCGGCGAACCGCTCCGGGCGGGCGAGGAGCCGCCGGTGGCCGGGGTGGAGCGCGGTGTGCGCCAGCAGCCAGCCCGCCAGCGGATGGGGATCCCCCGGCGCCTCGGACCAGCGCTCCCGGTACGCCTCCCGTGCCGCGGCGGCCTCCCCCCGGACCAGCAGCACATCGGCGCGGACCGGTGGCGTGGCCCGGGGGCGCCCGCCGCGGGCGACCGTGACCGACGCGGCGTCCACAGCGGCGTCCGGAGCGGCGACCGACGCGAAGTCCGGCCCGATGTCCGGAACGGTGACGTCCAGGGCGCTGTCCGGCGCGATGTCCGGGCGGAGGTACAGCGCGCCCCGCGCGTCCTGCCAGTGGGGACGTTCCGAGGCCGGGACGAACAGGGGCTGCCGTACGGGCGGCGGCGGAGCCCCCGTGCGCAGCGCCGCGCCCAGACCGGCCCGCTCCTCGTCCGCGCACCGCAGATTGCGCAGCCGCCACTCGACCCGGTGGCCGGCCGCCGCCGCCCGGGCCCGGGCCACGGCCCGCCCGTCCACGGGTTCGCGGAGCCAGCCGTCGACGGTGCGGGTGAGTCCATGGACGAGCCGGCGGCCGGGCCCGGTGAGCACGGCGCGGGTCGCCAGGGTCCGCAGGACCGTACGGGTCTGGATGCGGCGGAGCGCGAACCGGAAGGGTGCCAGGTCCAGCGGATCGGCCGCCCGGTCCCCGATCCGGTCCCGCCAGAATCCGGCGACGCCGACGAAGGCGTACGCCCCGTGGAGAAGTCCCGGCAGATGACGCGGGTCCGGGCGCCACGGGGCGTAGTGCTCCTCCTCCCGATCGTCGTCGAGCATCGCGAAGAGGTGCAGCAGCGCGCCGAGTTTGCTGTGCTGGAACTCGTGGACCATCGTCTCCGCGAGCGCCGCGCCGTCCGGTGGCCGGGCCACCACCATGGACCCGAACGCGTCGGCGGTGGACGCGCTGAGCCCGGCGACGGGGCCGTGTCGCAGCCGTCCGGGCCAGGGCACGATGCGCCCGATCTCCTCGGGGCGCAGGGTGCCCGGCCCCGTACCGCCGGAACGCCCGCCGGGGCCGGAGGCGGGGCCGAGCAGCGCGACCGCCTCGGCGAAGAGGCGCTGCCAGACGTCGAGTTCGCGCGGGGTGAGGCGTCGGGGCGGGATCGGCCGGTCGAGGTCGCGGTACGGGTCGATGTCGTCCAGGGCGACCTCGGGCCCGCCCGGCCGGACCGGCAGCCGGTGCGTCGGCCACCACAGGGCGCTCTGCGGCGCGGTGAGCGGCCGCACGGTCAGCGGTTGCGCCCCGGTGCCCCGCCCGGTCGGGACGAGGAGCAACTCCCCCTCCCGTACCCGCGCGTGGACCGGCTGGAAGCCCAGCAGCGGGGTGCCCGGCAGCCGGGCGAGGCCGAGCGTCGGCAGGGCCACCGCGCCCTCCCTCGCGGGCACGACGAGGTCCGCCGCCGTCCCGGCCCTCAGCGCGGCCACCACGGCGACGCCGGCCAGGTGTCCGGCGTCCACCCAGAGCGGCGAGCCGACGAAGGTACCGTGCAGGCGGCGCAGCGCGTGGGCGAGCCAGCTCCCCACCTGCGGACTGAGCAGCAACTCCTCCACGCAGCCCGGCCTTCGGACCTCGGACTGTTCCGCGGTCCGCCAGATGGCGCCCAGGTCGGCGGGTCCGAGAAGCGCGGGCCGCTCCTCCAGCCGGCTCAACAACTCCCGCAGCAGTACGAGGCGTCGGGACCGTTCGCCCTGCACGAGGAAGCCGACGGCCTCCGCCGAACCACCGCCCGCCGCGAGTTCGTCGAACCAGTGGCCGGGCATCCGCGTCGGTCTGTGCACCCGCGCTCCTCTGTCGTGGTCCCGACGTGACCCGCGGGGCCTCTCCCGGGCGGGCCGCACAGCGCTCAGTCGGCGCGAGCGGTGGGGGGTTCGGACAGCGTGCTGGTACGCGCTCTTCGGATCTCGTCCAGCAGACGCTGTCCGGGCGCGGGAGCGAGGGCGCGCACGGTGGCGACGCCCACCTCCGCGAGGTCCGCCACATCGGACTCCAGGTAGTCGACCGGATCACCGGCCGATGCCGTCTGCTGCAAGGCCTTTTCCCCCTTCTCGGTCCGGCGGCACACGATGCCACCTGTCCCTTCCCATCATGACGAATGGGCCGCCTTCCGGAAACCCGTGCGATCACGCCGTACGATCACGGACCCGGCGGGCCGGCCCCGTCCTCGGCCAGGAACTCCCGCAGGGCTTGCTCCAGTTCGACCGCCCTGCCGGGGTCGTCGTCGAGCAGGGTGACGGCCCGGTAGAGGTCCCAAGGCCCCTCCGGGCGCCGCCGCAGCGTCCGCAGAATGCCCAGGATGTCCGTACGGGGCACCGCGTGCCGCGGCATCCGCGCCACCAGCACCGGGTCCAGCTCCCCGACCATCGTCTGGCGTTCGTCCCGGTCGCTCATCAGCGGGTAGGCGAGGAGCGCCTCGACCACCCGGACAAGCCCGCCGCCCGTCCGGTCGGGTCCGGGGCGGACTCCGTTCGCCGACGGCGGTGTCGCCGGACGGGCGGGCAGATGCTCCGCGTGGCCGGGGCGGTGCAGTTGGAGCGTGGGGAGCTGGGTGTGGCTCTCCTCGGCGCGCAGCCGGTCGAACCGGTTGCGGACGGCCGCGAAGAGCGCCTCCGGGTCGGGAGCAGGACCGCCGGGCAGGGCGGCCAGCTCGCGCAGGAGGATGTCCGAGAAGACGCCCAGGCCGCGCACGGGGTCGTTGGCCGCGCGCTGCCCCCGGTCGGCGGCCAGCAGCACGTTCTGCCGGTGCACGCGCAGTCGCTGCCCGGCGGGGAGGCTCCCGTCCGGGATCGTGACCGCCGGGCGGTGGCGCTCCTCGAAGGTCCGGCAGGCGTCCACGACCCAGTTCTGCTCCGTGAAGCCGGGCAGGACATCGCTGCTCAGGCGGCGGCGGGCGGACTCCAGGTCGATGTTGCGGCGGTCGGCGTCGGTGGCGTCGGCGCAGTAGAGCCGCAGGTGTTCGTCCCGGTCGAGAACGCCGTGCCCGCCCCACCAGACCCAGAGCACGTCCCCCTGCCGGGAGGGCAGTTCGTGGACCAGGACCCGCCGCAGGGTCTCGTGGTCGGCGGCGCGGTGGCCGGCGACGGTGACCGTCCCCTCCGCCGGGGCGAGGTGCAGCAGGATGTTGGCGTCCGGTACGCCCGTGGACCGCAGCCAGTCCCGGAAGCGCAGTGCGTCGCGGACCGGCCCCGGCAGCGTCCAGCGCGGGCCCGCCGCATAGGCCTCGACGCCGACGACGAGCGCCACCACCCGCGCCGGGTCGACACCGCCCGCGCTCACGGCAGCCGCTCCGCGATGGCGCGGTAGACGGCCGGATCGGTCCAGTAGGCGCTGTGGGCGGCGGGGAACGGTTGCCGGTTGTCGGTCGCGATGTCCTCGGCCCGGCCGGGGAACAGCGGTGCGGCGGCGAAGCCGAGCAGGTCGCGGCGGTCGTGGATGTTCAGCCAGGCGGGGACGTGGGCGGGCAGCGGCTCCGGGTGTTCGAGGTGGGGCAGTGCCCCCGTCTCGTACAGGAACGGCCCCTGCGAGCCCACCGTGACCAGGAGCCGGACTCCGGGCAGCGGGGCCTCGATCAGGGTGTCGAGGGCGATGATCCCGCCGAGGCTGTGGCCGAGCAGGACGACCGGGGGCTCCACGGCGGCGACCAGCTCGCGCAGCGCGGCGCGCAGGGGGCCGCCGCGGACGAGGAACGTGAGCACGTCGCCCGCCGCCGGGTGGGCGGCCCCGGTGAGGGCGCGGCGGCGTCGCACCGCGTAACGGGAGCCGAGCCGCAGCAGCGGCCGGGCGGCCAGGCGGCCCACGGGCCCCCTGCTGGTACCGGGCGCCGCGGCGCCGAGCTCCCGGGCGATCCGGTCCACCGCGGCGTCGCGGGTGGCCCCGTCGGGGATCACGGGCGCGTCCTCGGCGAGGGCCGCGCCGATCACGGCGGCGACCAGCGCACGGGCCAGGAGCGTCGCCAGGGCTTCGGGATCCACGGCTTGGGCGGCCGGGGCGAGCAGTGGACCACGGGCCAGGGCGGCGGCCCGCGCACCGAGACCCGGGCCCAGATGCGGGGCGACCGCCTCGTCCCGGGCGGCCAGCGCCGCCAGCCGCTCCCGGAACTCCTCGTCGGGGAAGGCGGCGCCCGGCGGGATCTCGCCCGAGGGGTCGCGCGCGGCGGCGAGGGCCAGCTCCGCCTCCGGGTCGCGGTAGAGGCGCTCCCAGGCGGCGGCCTCGTCGTCCTCCTCGCTCCCCACGTCCCGTTCGGTGGCTCCGACCCCGTCGTACGGGATGCTGGCCCCGCCCGCCGCGAGCCGGGCCCCGTACCGCTCGCCCCAGTCGAGCGCCACGACCCCCACGCCCGGGGCGGCCTCGGCGAGCGAGGCCGTGACCCTCTCGCGGAGGGCCTCGGCGTGCGGCGGCCGCACGCCCGTGCCGTGGATGAATATGACCGTGGTCACGCGTCGCCCCCGTCAGTGGTCTCCCGGCCCGCCGGTCCGGGCCGGGTCCCGTGGTCGGTCCGGGCCGGGCGTCGCAGCGCCGTCCCGGTCCGTCGCCTCACAACGGAATCACCGTCACGTCGTACTCGATGCGCTGATGCAGCCGGGCGGAGGTCCGCCACGGGTGCTCATCCCCGAGGACGCGGGTCAGGCCCTCCACCGCCCGGGCGTTGAGCCGGTCCGCCTCCGCGGGGCGGCCGAGGCCGCGCTGGTCCAGCGAGAGGTTCGCGACGCAGACCAGGGTGAGGGGATGGTCCTCGCCCGCCACCTCGGTGAGCAGCGGCAGCGTGGCGCTGTCCACCTCCAGGGCGCCCGCGAAGTCCAGCCGGGCGTAGTGGTCGTTGGCCCTGCCCAGCGCGGCGGCCATCGTGTAGACGTGCCGCTCCCCCAGGTCCGCGCGGAGCCGTGCCTCCGCGACCGTGTCCAGCCGCTCGGCCTCCTCCACCTCGCCCATGGCCCGCAGGGTGGCGGCCACGTTGACCATGGCGCACAGGGTGTACGGGTGGTGCTCACCGAAGACGTCCCGATAGCGGTCCAGGATCTGGTGGCCGAGGCGCCGGGAGTCCTCCAGCCTGCCCGCGATCCTGCGGTCGACGACCGCCGCCATGGCGGCCCCCAGGGTCTCCGGGTACTCGGCTCCGTACCGGGTGGTGAAGCGCTCCAGGATCTCCTCGACCAGCTCTGCCGCACCCTCCAGGTGTCCGGCCCGGCGGCGGCAGATCGCGAGATTCAGCGCGGCCCGGATCGTCGCCGCGTTGGTGGGGCCGAAGTGGGTCCGGTAGGTCTGGTACGTCGACTCCTGCAAGGTCCGGGCCTGGGGGAAGTCGCCCGCCTCGCGGGTGTCCGCCGCCAGGGCGCTCAGGGTGTTGAGGGTGAGGCCGCTGGTCGGGCCGTAGAGCAACTGGCGTTGCCTGGCGGCCTCTTCGTCGATCTCCATCGCCCGCCGGAAGTCGCCGTTCACGCGCAGCGAGACGCCGTAGCTGTGGGCCGCGTTCAGCGTCGTCGGGTCCTCCGGACCGTAGAGGTCGCCGGCCCGTTCGAAGGCCTCGGCGCTCAGCTCCCGGGCAGCGTGGAAGTCGCCCCGGTAGCGCAGCGAACCGGCCATCTGGAGCATGGAGTCGATGAGCTCCTCCTCCGGGATCGGCGCGCTGCGCGAGACCTCCATGGCCTGTTCGCTCAGCGCCGCGGCCTCCGGGATCCGGCCGAGGTGCTGGAGGTAGAAGCCGAGCATCTTGGTGATCCGGATGACGTGCAGGTCCTCCTCGGCCGACTGCTCGCTCCAGGCCTCCCACGCCCGCCGGGTCAGGTCCGCGCCCGCCTGGTGCGCACCCCAGTAGTAGAGGAAGGTGACCATGTCGAACACCAGGTCCCGCACCCAGCCGTCGGAGCTGTCGACCGCGTCGGAGGCGACCACGTGGGGCAGCAGTCCGAGGTAGGCGGGCCACTGTTCCGGTGAGGCGGGCAGCCCGGGCTTGGCGGTGGTCAGGAGGAGGTGGGCGGCGTTGCGCATCGCCTCCCGCTCCTCCGGGGCCAGCCGGGCGACGATCACGTTCTGCATCAGCCGGTGCATCTGGAGCGTGCCGGCCTTGTGGTCGAGGCGTACCAGCGAGAGCTTGCTCAGGTCGCGGGTGGCGCGGGCCAGCAGCAGCGGGTCGCGCAGCACCCGGTCCAGCTCGGGGGTGATCTGGACGTTGCGGCCGCCGCGGAGCATGTTCAGCGGGATGGGCTCGGGTGCCATGCAGGCGCAGATCTGGAGCAGCTGGCGGGCGGCCGGGTTCTCGGCGGACAGCCGGCCGAGCGAGATGTCCCAGACCGCGGCGACGGGCAGCGGGTAGTCCGGGGACGGGGCCAGTTCGAGGATCTCGGGGCGGTGTTCGTCGAGCAGCTGGAGGTACTCGTCGACCGGCATGCCGGTGGCGGCGTGCCAGGCGCCGGCCTGTTCGACGGCCAGGGGCAGGTCGCCGAGCGCCTCGGCGAGCCGGCCCGCGTCATGGGTGCTCAGTCCCCGGGCCCGGCGCTGGAGCAGCGAGATGCTCTCCTCACGGTCGAAGACGTCGACGCTGAGGGGGGTGGCGACCCGTTCCCACTCCCGGTTGCGCGAGGTGACGATGATCTTTCCCGGTCCGCCGTTGGGGAAGTACGAGCGCACCGACTCGATGTCCTCGGCGTTGTCGAAGACCAGCAGCCAGTTGTCGAAGGGCTTGCCGGTGCGCAGGGCCTCGCGGACGGCGGGGACGGCGGTGTTCGCCTGCGGCCCGACCTCCAGGCCGAGGCCGGCCGCCAGCTCGGCGAGCGCGGCCAGGATCAGGCTCTCCTGCTCGGCGGGGATCCACCAGATGACGTTGTACTCGCCGCTGTGACGGTAGACGTACTCCACCGCGATCTGCGATTTGCCCACACCGCCGAGGCCGTGCAGTGCGTGCGGGAGGACCGCCGTCGTCTCGTCCTCGGTCAGCTGCCGCTCCACGGCGGCGAGAAGGGACTCTCGGCCGGTGAAGTTGGGGTTCTTGGGCGGCACGTTGCCCATGATCCTCGGCTGGCCCGAACGGACGACGCGTGCTTCCGGCGCTTTGACTTCCATCTCCTCGTGAGCCCTCCGGGCGGTGTTGTCAGCTGGTGCCGAGGTGTCAGCTGCTGGGGGTGTCGTGGGCGGCACGGGTCCTCCTGGTGAAACGACGCTGTCCGGTGGCAGCTTTGCCCAGTTCGGGGCATCTTTCAGCAAATCCGCATCGATCTCACCCGGCCGGGCAGGGGGGTCGTCCGGCGAACGCACCAGGCGGGCGGCCACCCTGGCGGCCCGGCCGGCGTAGGGGCCCGACAGCGCCCGCAGCACCGCCAGCTCGATCCGGAGCCAGGGGCGGGCGCCTGGCTCCGCACCGGGGAGGGCGGTCCGCACCGGGTCGTGGAGGGCCGCACGCAGCCGCGCACCGTGCCCCTGCCCCGTACGCAGCTCCGCCAGCAGGCCGACGGTGCGGGCGAGTTGGGTCCGGGTGCTGGTGGCGAGCAGTGCTTCGCGCACGTCGTCGGCGAAATCAGGACCGCTCCCGGCGTCGGCGTCCCAGTCGATCAGCCCGCCCATCATGACCTCGGCGAGGTGTTCGGGCCCGGCGTCCGGCAGGGCCAGGTCGCGCAGCTCGTCGATGACGGCGAAGTCCATGGGGGCGAGGGCCAGCAGGACGGCGAGCTGCCGGGCCAGCGGGCTGGCGAGCGAGCGGAACCTGCGTACGGCGGCGGCCGCCGCCCGGGGACCGTCGACGGCCGGGGTGCGCAGCCCCGGGGCGGAGGCGCCCTTGGCCATCGCCCCTGCCAGGACCACCGGCAGGGTGCGCCGCACGCCCCGTTCGCCGGTCACCAGGTCGGCCCAGGCGCGGAAGGACCCGGCGCGCACGCTGAGCACCGGTACGGGCACGGTGTCGTCGTCCGGTTCGGGCAGCGGCCGGACGGGGTCGTGCGCGCCGAGCGGCGGACGGAAGCGGAAGCGCCGGTTCGGGGCGCCGAAGCCTCCGGCGTCCAGCTGGGCGCGGAAGGGGAACAGCGAGGAGCGGTGGCGCAGATAGGGCGGCAGGAGGTGGACCAGCGCGGTGGGCCCGCCGGAGGTGAGCCGTTCCAGTAGCCGGTCGGCTCCGGGGCCCGCCCAGCCGTGGGCGAGTCCGTCCGTCACGACGAGGAAGAGCCGCGCGCCGCGGCCGTCGAGCAGTTCGGCGGGGTCGCCGTCGCGTCCGCCGGGCCAGCGCAGCGCGGGTTCGCCGGCCCCGGCGGGCAGGTCCACCCCGACCGTGCGGACGTCGCGGAAGGCCCCGCTGCGGGCCGCCTCTTCGGCGATCTGCCGGACGGTGCCGTGCCACGGCGGCATGGTGGGGGCCCGGTCGACGAGGAGCACCAGGTCGAAGGCCCGCTCGCGGTCGGGGAGGAAGTAGGGAACCCACAGTCCGTCGGTCAGTCCGTGCTCGGCCGTGCTCTCCTCGTCCAGCGCGCTCCGGCCCCCGGTGGGCACCCTGCGGCCCAGCCCGCGCAGCGACCTGGCCAGCCGCGGCGGGGCCGTCCGCACGGCCCGGGGGCGGGAGCCCGGCAGCCGTGCGGGGCCGGTGCGGGTGCGCTCCTGGACGGTCCTGATCTCCCGTTCGTACGCCGGTGGCCCGGGCAGCCCGGAGACCCCCGGCACGGCGTGGGGCGCGGGGTCGGACGCTGGGCCGGGCACCGGGCCGAGGAGCGGTTCGGGCTCTCCTGCGGGCGGAGGGCCGGCGGCCGGAGGCTGCCCGGAGCGGGACGTGTCGGGGCCGGGCGTGCCGGGGTGCCGTTCGGCGTGGGGCGGGTGGTCCGGGG
>NZ_JAAXYC010000434.1 GCF_018619185.1 Streptomyces sp. McG3
GGTGAGCGGGTGGCCGGGGCGGTCCGGGAGGCGGAGGGGCTGCTCGCCGCGGCTCGGCAGGACGCCGAGGAGGCGCGGTCGGCCGCCGCCGCGGCGATGGCGGCGACCCGTGACCGTACGGCGAGCGTGCTGGCCCACCAGGAGCAGGAGCACGCGGAGCGCCGCAAGGCGGCCGAGGCCGAACTGGCCGACCGGGAGGCGGCGTCGGAGGCCCGGTTCGCGGGGCTGACCGAGCGGGTCGAGGCGCTGCTCGCGGAGGCGGGCCGGGACCTCGCCGCCACGCAGGAGGCGGCCCGGCACGGCCAGGAGGACGCGGAGGCGCGGGCGGCGGAGCTGCTCGCGGAGGCCCGGGTCCGTGAGGAGCGGGTGGTGCGGGAGACGGAGCGGATCCTGCGGGAGCACGAGGAGGGCCGCGAGGAGGTCCAGGCGCACATGGCGCACGTGCGCAGCTCGCTGGCGGCGCTGACGGGGCGGGTGGCGTCGGGGCCGGACGCGCCGGAGGGCTGAGCGGAGGGTCGAGCGGAGGACCGAGCGGGTCCCGGCAGGTCGCAACGGGTGGCAACTCTTGACGAACGCGTGTTCTCGGGAGGTGATGGAAGCGTTCAGTCCACACGTTTCCGTTCCCCGTTCAGCAGGGAGTGTTCATGTCGGTCCCAGCGCCGGACATTTTGTCACCGGAGTTCGAGAGAGATCCGTATCGGGCGTATCGCCTGATGCGTCAGGACACGCCCCTGATGTGGCACGAGGCCACCGGCAGTTACATCGTCTCGCGTTACGAGGACGTCGAGCGCGTCTTCAAGGACAAAGAAGGCGAATTCACCACGGAGAACTACGACTGGCAGATCGAACCCGTGCACGGGCGGACGATTCTCCAGCTCAGCGGGCGCGAGCACGCCGTGCGGCGGGCTCTGGTCGCACCGGCCTTCCGGGGCAGCGATCTGCGGGAGAAGTTTTTACCGGTCATCGAGCGCAATTCGCGCGAATTGATCGACGGGTTCCGTGATGCGGGTTCCGTCGATCTGGTCGCGGACTACGCCACCCGCTTTCCTGTCAACGTCATTGCCGACATGCTCGGACTGGACAAGTCCGACTATGAGCGATTTCACGGCTGGTACACGGCCGTCATCGCGTTTCTCGGCAATCTCTCCGGTGATGCGGAGGTGGCACGGGCCGGTGAGCGTACGCGCGTCGAGTTCGCCGAGTACATGCTGCCGATCATCCGGAAGCGGCGGGAGGCGCCGGGCGACGATCTGCTGTCGACCCTGTGCACCGCGGAGGTCGACGGCGTCCGGATGGGCGACGAGGACATCAAGGCGTTCTGCAGTCTGCTGCTGGCCGCCGGGGGCGAGACCACCGACAAGGCCATCGCCGGCATCTTCACCAATCTGCTGCGCCACCCGGAGCAGCTGGCGGCGGTCCGCGCCGACCGCACCCTGATATCCCGCGCCTTCGCCGAGACGCTGCGCTACACACCGCCGGTGCACATGATCATGCGCAAGTCGGCGACGGAGGTGGCGCTCAGCGGCGGCACCGTACCGGCGGGGGTCACGGTCACCTGTCTGATAGGCGCCGCCAACCGTGACGAGGACCGCTACCGGAACCCCGATTCCTTCGACATCTTCCGTGAGGACCTGACCGCCACGAACGCCTTCTCGGCGGCGGCCGACCATCTCGCCTTCGCACTCGGCCGGCACTTCTGCGTCGGTGCCCTGCTGGCCAAGGCCGAGGTCGAGATCGGGGTGGGCCAGTTGCTGGACGCCATGCCGGATCTGCGGCTGGCCGACGGTTTCGACCCGGTCGAGCGCGGTGTCTTCACCCGGGGACCGCAGAGCCTGCCGGTCCGCTTCACGCCGGTGTCCGGCTGACCGGAACGTCGGCGTCGACCCGAGCGGCCGGATCCACCACGGACTCCGGCCGCTCGCTCGGCGAGGGGTCCGCTACTGCGCCATCGGGCTGAACTGGACGGGCAGTGTCGACAGCCCGCGCATCCAGATCGAAGGACGCCAGGAGAGCTCCGCCGGCTGGACCGCCAGCATCAGGTCCGGCAGCTGTTCCAGCAGCGTCTCCACCGCCGTACGGGCCATCACGTCGGCCAGCAGCGGTGCGGGGTAGGGGCAGCGGTGTTCGCCGCCGCTGAACGACAGGTGCGCGGAGTTCTCGGCGCCGACGTAACTCTCCGGCCAGATCTCCGGGTCGGTGTTGGCCGCGGCGAGTCCGAGGACCAGGCAGTCGCCCGCCCGGATGTGCCGGCCGCCGAGCTGGGTGTCCCGTACGGCCCAGCGGCCGATGAAGTTCTGCGTCGGGGTGTCGAGCCACAGCACCTCGTTGAGCGCCTCACCGACGCTGAGCCGACCGCCGGACACGTTCAGCGCGAAGCGTTCGTCCGTCAGGAGCAGCCGCAGCGTGTTGCAGATCCAGTTCGCGGTGGGCTGCTGGGCGGCGGCGATCACCGAGATCAGGTCCTGGACGATCTCCTCGTCCGTGAGGCCCGCCCCGTGCGTCACCATGCGGGAGGTGACGTCGGCGCCGGGGGCCGCCCGCTTGTCCTTGACCAGTTGGCGCAGCCGGTCGCCGACGCGTCCGTAGGCCGCCACCGGGTCGTCGCCCTCGCCGGCGTCGAGCGAGATGCGCAGGTCGTCCACCAGCTGCTGGGTGTCGGAGCCCGACACGGGCATGCCGCACATCTGGACCACGGCCCGCATCGGCAGGGCGTGGACGTAACTGCTCATCAGTTCCGTCCGGCCGCTTCCGGCGAAGTCCGCGATGAGCCGGTCGGCGATGCGCCGGCAGTCGCGTGCCAGCTCGAACTGGTCGATGCCTTCGAGGGCTTCGGTGATGACACCGGCCCTGCGCCGGTGCTCGTCGCCCTCGGTGAAGAGCACGGAGGGCTGGTAGCCGACGAACGGCATCAGCGGCCAGTCCGGGGGAATTCTCTCCCACTGGTTCCAGCGGCGTGAGTCCCTCGCGAACAGCTCGTCGTGCGTGGTGACGTAGGACAGTTCGGCGTAGCCGAGGACCAGCCAGGCCGGAACGTCACCGTCCAGCAGTACCGGCGCCACCGCCCCGTGATCCCGTCGCAGCGAACGGTAGAGCTCCGTGGGCGTCTGCTGGTAGGAGGCTCCGGACAGCCGCACCGCGCCGGCGCCGCCGGCACCGACCGGGCAGCCGGAGGGGGCCTGGGGACCGAAGGAGGGGCTGGAGGTGCTCATGGTGTCGTCTCCCGGGCGATGGCCATCGTGCGCAGATGGTCGACGAGCGTGATCAGTACGTTCTTGCTGGACCGTCGGACCCGGGCGTCGCAGTCGATCATCGGGATGTGCTCGGGCAGCGCCAGGGCCTGACGGATCTCGTCGAGGGAGTGGGCGAGGTCGTCGTCGAAGCGGTTGACCGCCACCACGAACGGTGTGCCGTGGTGCTCCAGCCGGTCGATCGCGTACCAGGAGTCGCCCATCCGACGGGTGTCCACGAGGACCACGGCGCCGAGCGTGCCGGAGAACAGCCGGTCCCACAGGAACCAGAAGCGTTCCTGTCCCGGAGCGCCGAACAGGTAGAGCACGATGCGCTCGTTGAGGCTGATCCGTCCGAAGTCGAAGGCGACCGTGGTGGTCGTCTTGGCGTCGACGCCGTCCGTCTCGTCGACGCCGACGCCCGCCTGCGTCATCACCTCTTCGGTGTTCAGCGGCCGGATCTCGCTCACCGAGTGGACGAGCGTGGTCTTGCCGACGCCGAATCCTCCGACGACGACTATCTTCAGGCCGGTTTCCGCGGCGTCGGCCAGCGGCGTGCGCCGGTCCGGCAGCTCATAGCTTCCGGAGTCCATGGAGCACCTCCTTCAGCAGGTCGGAGTCGGGGAGCGCGCTCGGTGAGGCGGCCGTACGGGGGTGGCGGGCGGTGATGCGGCCCATGTCGTGGAGGTCGTCGAGCAGGATGCGCACCACGGTGACGGGAAGCGAGAGTTCGGCGGCGATCTCGACGACGGCGGTCGGGTGGCGGCACAGGTCGAGGATCTGCGCGTGCTCCGACTGCATTCCGGCGGTGGGCCGGCATTCGCTGACCACGAGGGTCACCAGGTCGAAGGAGTCGGCGGAACGGCTCCGTCCGCCGGTGACCGTGTAGAGCCGGTCGGGAGCTCCGGTGTCGACGGGGCGAAGGGTCATGACGCGCTCCTCGGCACCTCGCCGCGTGGGGCGGCGCGCAGGTGCTCGCCGATCTGCTCGACCATCTCCGTCATCTGGTGGCCCACCACGCTGGGGTCGGCCTCCTCCGTGGCGACGACGGCCAGATGCGCGCCCTCACCCGCTTCGACGATGAAGAGCAGACCGCCGTGGAACTCGGTCATCGAGTGCCGGACGCCTCCGGTGCTGTCGCCGAACTCGATGGAAGCGCCCTGCGCGAGTGCCTGCATGCCCGAGCAGATGGCCGCCAGTTGATCGGCCTGGTCGAGGGTGAGGTGCTCGGTCCAGCAGAGCTTGAGCCCGTCGCGTGACAGGGCCAGGGCGTGCCGGGTGCCGGGGGTCTGCTCGAGGAGCCTCTGCAGGAGCCAGGTGAGGCTGTTGTCTGTGGTCTGCATGATGAGTGACGGGACCGCGGCGCCGGGGGAGCGGCGAGGGCCCGTACCTCCAATCTCGGGTGTTCGAGCGAGCGCGTCCGGTGGACCGGACACCGAACGGATGGGCGTTCCGGGTTACGGAGCGGTGGTCGGCGGTACGGTCCCGCCGTCGGGTCCTTCGGCTCTGCCGTCGGGGTCTCCGGCCCTGCCTTCGGGAATTCCGGGATTGCCTCCGGGATTGCCTGCGGGCTTGGTACCGCGCCCGAAGGCGCCGAACTGCTGTCCCGCGCTGCGTGGCGGTGAGGTCCGCGGTGTGGTGCCGCGCGGGTCCCCCGGAGAGGCGGGCGCGGGCGAGCCGCGGTGGCGGCCGCGCTCCCGGTCCGCCTCCGCCATGGTGCGGCCGGGCGTGCGTACGGGCAGGCCGCCGGGGGTGGAGCTCACCGCCGGGCCGGTGGCCTCCCGCCCGTGCGCGCGCGGACGGACCACGAGGTGGTTCTCCGCCGCCGCGGGCGCCGGAGGCGTTGCGGCGGCGGGCGCGACCGCTTCGGGCACGGAGGGCGGCAGGGGCGCGGGGGCGACGGGCGGCTGTGTGGAGGACGGTGACGGCTGTACGGGGG
>NZ_JAAXYC010000435.1 GCF_018619185.1 Streptomyces sp. McG3
CTCGTGGGGGAGGGCGAGCTGGGTCGTCGGGCGGTCGTTCTGCGGCGGCCGCGGCCCGGTGTTGAGGAAGCGGGTGGTACCCCGGTCCTCCCCGATGTCCCCGCCGCCCGCGGAAGCCGGCGCGGCGGGCACCTGCGATGCGGGCACCTGCGATGCGGGCCCGTCCACCGCCGGTGCGGGCAGCGGCCGGGCGTCCTCCGGTTCCGGGGCAGTGCGGGCGTCCTTCGGCTCCGGGCGCGCGCCGGCGCTCTCGGGCCGGGTGTCGTCCGTCCGGGGTGCCTCGGTCCGGGTGCCGTCCGTACGGGGGTCCTGGGGGCGGGCGTCCTCGGGCCCCGGGATCGCGGAGGCGGCGGTCCCGGGCTCCTGGGGCGCGGGTGTGTCCGCCGTCGGCGTGGGTGTCTCCCGTTCCGGCGTGGGCAGCGGCCGGGCGTCCTCGGGTTCCGGGGCCACGGAGGTGGTGGTCCCGGGCTCCTGGGGGGCTGGTGTGTCCGCCGTCGGCGTGGGTGACTCCAGTGCCGGTGCGGGCAGCGGCCGGGCGTCCTCGGGTTCCGGGGCGGTGCGGGTGTCTCCGGGCTCCGGGGGCCCCTCCGGCCGAGCGGCCTTCTCCGGCCCGGCCGCCCCGGCCGGCGTCTCGGGCCCGTGCTCCGGGCTCTCCTCCGGCACCTCCAGGGCCAGGACCCGCGCCTCCTGGTCCGCGACCGCCGCCGCGAGCCGTTCGGGGAGCCAGCCGCCCCGGGCGAGGCCCGCCGCGCCCTCCAGGGCCAGTTCGGCGGCGACCGCGCCGGCCGTGGGCCGCTCGGCCGGGTCCTTCGCCAGGCAGTCCGTGATCAGCTCGCGCAACGCCTCCGGTACGGCGTCGAGTTCGGGCTCGTCCCCGGCGATCCGGCGGGCGGCCTCCTCGGCCGGGCCCTCTGTGAACGGGGTCGTCCCGGTCGCCGCGTACGCCAGCAGCAGCCCCAGCACGAACAGGTCGGAGGCGGCGGAGACCTCCTTGCCCTCGATCTGCTCGGGCGTCAGATAGCCGAGCCGCACCGAGAGCTGGCCGCCCGGCCGGGCCTGGGCCGACGCGGCCGCGCCCAGCGGGCCGAACGCGGTGAGGCGGGGTCCGTCGGCGGCCAGCAGCACCGTGCCGGGGGCCAGCCCCTGGAGCACGGCCCCGGCGGCATGCACCCGGGAGAGGATCTCGGCGATGCCCGCGCCCAGTATCCGCAGGGTCCGCTCGTCCAGCGGACCGGCGATCCCGATCGCCTCGGCCAGCGGCAGCGCGGGGACGTAACCCGCCGCCGTCCACAGGGGTTCCGTCCCCTCCGCCGGGGCCGGCTCCTCGCCGGTGTCCAGGGGCGCGGCCACCCAGCCGCCCGCGAGGCGTTCGGCGGTGCGCGCCTCGGCCTGGAAGCGGCGGCGGTACGCCGGTACGGAGGCCAGTTCCGGGCGCGCGGCGGTGATGAGGGCCACCTCGCCGGAGGCGGTGTCCCGCGCCACGTACCGCACCGCGCTCGCGCCTTCGTGGAAGCGGGCCAGCGCGGTGAAACGGCCGAAGCGGCGTGGATCGTCCTGACGCAGCGCCTCCATGGCGCACCCCCCTTGTGACCGTCCTACGGCGACCGGGTGACCCGTCCTCCGGCGCCTGACCGTCGATCTTAGGGCCTGTGCCCCGCAGGCGGTCGTCCGCCGCTCAGTCGCGGTCCGGGGAGCTCGGCGGAGTCCTGGACCAGGGCCACTTGAGGGTGCGGTGCTCGCGGCCCCCGGGGGCGTACTCGTACACCCAGCCGCGCTGGAGCCCGAGCCGCTTGGTGTAGCCGGCCGGGACCCGCTGGTAGGCGTACACGGTGGCGGGGCCGCCGTCGGGCGAGGGCACCGGGACCTCGTACCACTTCGGCGGATGGCCGGTCGGGCCGAGCAGGACCGGCAGGACCCGGCCGTCCAGGGGGCCGCCGCGGAAAGGGGTGTTCTCGCTCTTCACCCGGTCAGTCTGACGCAGCGGCGGCGGGCAGCAGGTGCGCCGCCTCCGCGACGACCGGAATCACTCGTTCCGCCAGCTGTCCGGCCGGGCCGTCGGAGGTCTCCAGGGCCAGCAGCTCGTTCACCACCGCCGCGGTCTCCGGGTCGGTGGCGGCGGTCGCGGCGAGCAGGGCGATCAGGTGGTCGACCAGCCAGCCGCGCAGCTCGGCCGCGGCCGGCCGCTTCCCGTCGTCCAGCCAGATCAGCGAGGCCGCCTCGACGGCGGCGATCCAACTGCGCACCATCATCCGCAGTCGCGGCCCGGCGGGCTGCTCCCCGGCCCCGTCCATCCGCCCCAGGTGGCGCAGGATCTCGTCGGCCGCCGCCCGGCGCACCCCGTCCACGATCGTCGTCGTGCGGGAGGTCTCCACGACGCTGCCGCCGCGCAGCAGGGCGCTGAACCCGGTGTCGTGCTCGTCGACGAAACGCAGATAGCGGTCCAGTACCCGGGCGACCCGCTCGGTGGGCGGGCCGACCGGCGGTTCGGTGAAGCACAGCGTCAGCTCGTCGGCCGCCGAGCCGAGCGCGGCCTCGTACAACTGCTGCCGCCCGCCCGGGAAGTAGCGGTAGACGAGCGGCCGGGACACCCCGGCGGCCACCGCCACCTCGTCGAGCGAGACCTCGTCGGGCGCCCGGTGGGCGAAGAGGCCGAGTGCGGCGAGCAGCAGCTGGGCGCGGCGCTCCTCGACGCTGAGCCTGCGGTACGTCGCCCGGGGCGGCGGGACTGCGGCGGTGGAGGTCATACCACCGACCCTAAGGCCTCATGTGCGGATGATGCCGGGCCCGCGGGCCCGGCGCTCCCCGTCCGCACGGCTTTCAGGCCAGCAGCCCGGAGCCGCGCCACAGCCGGCGGCCGACGCCGTTCAGCAGCCCGATGTCGTCGAAGAAGTCGGTGAGCCGCTTCGCGCCGGACTGCATCACCTCCGCGCGGTGGCCGCTGGCCCTCACCTGGGCGACGGCCTCACGGCGGTCCAGGCCGACGTTCTCGTACACCTGCGGGTTGACGAAGCAGATGGAGAAGACCCGGGCCGCCTCGCCGCAGCTGACCTTGGTGAGTTCCCGCTCCCAGCGCGGGGCGGTCACCATCTGGCGGCGCAGCTCCTCGCGGGCGTACCGGACGTGCCGGGCCTCCTCGATCACATGGATCCGGGTCACACCGCGCACCAGGGTCTGCACGCGGTCGTCCGGGAAGGTCAGGCGCTGCATCCAGTCGAGGACCTCCTCGCCGAGCAGGGTCGCGGCGAACGAACCGGGGGTGGTGGAGACGGTCTTCAGGACCCGCGCGAGGTTGTGGTAGACGCGCGGCACCGGATACGTGGGGGCGCCGCCCCAGTCGATCATGCGGCCGAACATCATCGAGTGCCGGCACTCGTCGGCTATCTCCGTGAGCGCGTAGCGGACGTGATTGCTGGTCACCGGCTTGTCGTAGACGTGCCGGACCAGCAGCTGCATCAGGATGATCTCGAACCAGATGCCGAGCGAGGCGAGCGCGGCGGCCTCGTGCCGGGAGAGGTCCAGGCGCTGCTCCTCGGACATCCGGTCCCACATCGGGGTCCCGTACAGCGAGAGCAGCTCCGGCGGCCAGAACCACTTGCCCTCCTCGACGGCCGCGTCCCAGTCGAGTTCGGTGTCGGGGTCGAAGGAGTGCTTGGCCGACGATTCGAGCAGCCGCAGGGCGACCTGTTCGCGGTCGCGGAGCGGGCCGAGTGCGTCGCGGAGCACGCTGGTATCGCGAGCGGTGACGGGCGTCATGGCGGGAGCACCTCACACGGGGGTTGCCGGGAACGGGTGTTACCGGCGGTCATCTCTTATGAGACTGTCTGTCAGCAAGGCCGTCAATCCCTTGGACGCGACTCCGTACGACTTGTTGACCCGCTGTCTACCAACGTGTGAACCTGCCAGGGAGGCGGCCGGTGCACATGCTCACGCGCACTCAACTGCCGCTGGTGTCACGGAGCTTGGCCATCAGGTCGAGCCAGTCGAGGCGAAGGAGCCGTCCGTGTCCACCCATGACCTCTACACCACTCCGCCCGCCGAACCGGTCTGGCAGGTTCCGGCCACCGGAGCCGCCCGGTTCAGCTGGGACTACGACGACGGCCGTGAACGCCTCCTCGCGCTCTACCAGAAGGGCAAGGACAAGCAGTGGGACGGCAACAAGCGCATCGACTGGTCGCTGGAGGTCGACCCCGCCGACCCTCTCGGCACCCCCGACGAGGCGCTCACCCTGTACGGCACCCCGCACTGGGCGAAGATGACGGAGAAGGACCGGGGTGAGCTGCGCACGCACTACACCTCCTGGCAGTTCAGCCAGTTCCTGCACGGCGAGCAGGGCGCGATGGTGTGCGCGGCGCGCATCGTGGAGTCCGTCCCCGACCTGGACGCCAAGTTCTACTCCGCCACGCAGACCATGGACGAGGCCCGGCACGCCGAGATCTACGGCCGCTTCCTGCACGAGAAGGTCGGCCTGCTCTACCCGGTCAACGACAACCTCCAGGGGCTGCTGGGCGACACCCTGCGCGACTCCCGCTGGGACATGCCCTACCTCGGGATGCAGGTCCTGATAGAAGGCCTGGCGCTGGCCGCTTTCGGGATGATCCGCGACACCACGACCAAGCCGCTGCCCAAGCAGATCCTGGCGTACGTCATGCAGGACGAGGCCCGGCACGTCGCCTTCGGGCGGATGGCGCTGCGCGACTACTACCAGCAGTTGAGCGACGCCGAACTCCGTGAGCGCGAGGAGTTCGTCATCGAGGGCTGCTACCTGATGCGCGACCGGCTCAGCGGCGTCGAGGTCCTGGAGAACTTCGGCATCGGCAAACAGGAGGCGAAGGACCTCTCGGAGCACTCCGAGTTCCTCCAGCTCTTCCGCAAGCTCCTGTTCAGCCGGATCGTCCCGTGCGTCAAGGACATCGGCCTGTGGGGCCCCCGGCTCCAGAAGGCATACGTCGACATGGGCGTCCTCGAACTCGGCGACTCCAACCTCGACCTGCTGATGTCGAGGGACGAGGAGATAGCCGAAGAGCTGGACCGCGAACGCTTCGCCGTCGAGGAGGGGGCCCGGGTGGCGGAGGTCGCGGAGGCGATCGAGGAGGGCGCGGCCGACGCTGCCTGATGGGGCGCGGTGCGGTGCGGCGGGGCTCGGGGC
>NZ_JAAXYC010000436.1 GCF_018619185.1 Streptomyces sp. McG3
GGCGGCGCGGTGCGCCCGCCGCCCCGGCGGCGCTCGATCATCGCGGTGGCCGGGGACGGCAGCCAGGCCGAGGCCGTGCCGCTGTCGTCGCTGCCGGAGGCGAAGAGGTGCGGGGCGAGCTGGGCCTGGAGGTCGGCGGGGCTCGGCCGCTGGGTGGCGTCCATCTGCATGCAGGACTCGATCAGCGGCCGCAGGTCGTCGGGCAGCCCCTCGGTGTCGGGTCCCTCGCGCAGCAGCATGAACACCGTCTCGACGGGGTTGGCCCCGTGGAAGGGGGCGTGCCCGGTGGCGGCGAAGACGAGCGTGGAGCCCAGCGAGAAGATGTCGCTGGCCCCGGTGACGCTGCGGGAGTCCCGGGCCTGCTCGGGCGACATGTACGCGGGCGTGCCGACGGCGACGTTCGTCATGGTCAGCCGGGTGTTGGAGACGCCGGACGCGATGCCGAAGTCGATCACCCGGGGCCCGTCCTCGACGACGAGGACGTTGGACGGCTTCAGGTCGCGGTGGACGAGGCCCGCACCGTGGATGGACTGGAGGGCCTCGGCGATGCCGGCGGCCAGCCAGCGCACCGCCTGGGTCGGCATGGGACCGCACTCGTTCACTATCTCTTCGAGCGAGGGCGCGGGCACATAGGCGGTGGCGAGCCAGGGCACGGCGGCCCGCGGGTCGGCGTCGACCACGGCGGCGGTGTAGAACCCGCTGACCGCGCGGGCCGCCTCGACCTCGCGCGTGAAGCGGACCCGGAAGAGCTGGTCCTCGGCGAGCTCGGTGCGCACCGTCTTGATCGCCACCCGCCGGCCGGACGCCGACCGCGCGAGATAGACCAGCCCCATGCCGCCGGCCCCGAGCCGTCCCAGCACCTCGAACGGGCCGATCCGTCTCGGGTCGTGCTGCGTCAGCTGCTCCACCACTTGCCTGCCACCTCCCCGTAAACGGACCTCGGCGACGAAGTCCGCGAATTACCGCCCGGTCGAATCCCGCACTGATCCCGCACTGCGCGGCGCGCCCTGTGCAGGGTCTCACCACTGGGCATCACCTGGCGGTACGCACCCCGATTCTTCCTGGCCCGGGCCCCGGTTGCGAACCCGGGGGCGGATGGGGGTGTCTCGTGCCACTTCGGGCGGTATCCCCCCACACCGGGGTGCGGAAGGGGGCCGGCGGGCGCGGAAGCCGGGGTTACGGACGCGGCTCGCCGGGCTCCAGCACGGCGAAGGCGGCCCCTTGGTCGTCGTGCAGCACGGCCATCCGCCCGTAAGGGATGTCGAACGGTGGCTGGGCGACCCGGCCGCCGAGCTGTACGGCGAGTTCGGCGGCGGCGTCGCAGTCGGCGACGGCGAAGTAGACGAGGAAGTAGCTCGGCATCTCGGCCGGGAACGCGTCCGTGATGACGCTGCGGCCGCCGACGGCGGTGTCCGGGCCCGGTTCGGCGCCCTCGGGGGACCACATCCGGAAGTCGACCAGCGCCTCGGAGTCGCCTGAGACGTCGTGGCCCGCCTCGTCCAGGTCGGTGCCGTGGAAGCCGAAGACCTTCTCGTAGAAGGGGTCCACCCGGTCCGGCTGCCGGGTGTAGACCTCGGTCCAGCAGAAGGAGGCGGGGTCGTTCTGCTTCTCGAAGCCCGCGCGTTCCTCCGCCTGCCAGAGCCCGAAGACGGCGCCCCCGGGGTCGGCCGCCTCGGCCACGATCCCGGCGCGCCCCGCCCGTACGGGGTCGGTGATGATCTGGCCGCCGTGCTCGCGGATCGCGGCCACGGTGGCCCGGATGTCGTCGGTGGCGAAGTAGACGCCCCAGGCCGTGGGCATCCGGCCGTCCTTCTTGGCGGCGAGGGCGGCGACCAGGCGGCCGTCGCTGAGCGCGTCCGCGAAGGGCATGCCGTCGCCCGCCCGGAAGGTCCAGCCGAAGAGCCCGCCGTAGAAGCGCTTGCCGGCCTCGAGGTCGGAGAGCTGCACGTCCGCCCAGCACGGCGCGGAATGCGCGAATGCGGCCATGGGACCGGGTCCTTCCGTAGCAGTGACGCCCGTCACAGTCAACGTAACGTCGCGCCCGGCCCCGCGCGCCCCGGACGCACCTAAAGGGAACCTTTGACCGATTGATGAAGGAGGCGCTCACCATGTGGACGAAAGTTGTCCACCGAAGTTGTCCACAGGCTGTTGATAACATTTACCACGACTGCTTCCCTGGCCTCACCCCGGCCGCACTCCGGGCTCCGAGGCCTCGCGCACCGCGGCCGAAAACCGCCGCTGATCGCCGCTGCGCACCCCGCCGGTCCTGCGGCGTTCCCCATTTGCAGTCGGCCGAATCGCGCTCCCATCACCCCTCGGTAAGCTGACGGCATGACAGGACAAGTACGCACCGTCGACGGCCGCGTGGCCGGTCGACGCGGTCAGGCGACGCGGCAGAAGCTGCTCGACTGCCTCAGCGAGATGCTCAGCTCCTCGCCGTACCGGGACGTCAAAGTCATCGACGTCGCCCGGAAGGCCGGGACTTCACCCGCGACTTTTTACCAGTACTTCCCCGACGTGGAGGGCGCCGTCCTCGAAATCGCCGAGGAAGTCGCCAAAGAGGGCGCCGGACTGACCGAACTGGTCGCCGGACGCTCCTGGGTCGGCAAGGCCGGCTGGACCACCTCCGAACAACTCGTCGAGGGGTTCCTCGACTTCTGGCGGCACAACGACGCGATCCTCCGCGTGATCGACCTCGGAGCGGCCGAGGGGGACAAACGGTTCTACAAGATCCGTATGAAGATCCTGAACTCGGTCACCAACTCCCTCACGGATTCCGTGAAGGAGCTCCAGAGCAAGGGCAAGGTCGACAAGGACGTCAGTCCGGCGGCGATGGCGGGCTCTCTGGTGGCGATGCTGGCCGCGGTCGCCTCGCACCAGAAGGGGTTCACCACCTGGGGTGTGAAGCAGGCCGAACTGCGCCCCAACCTCGCCCTGTTGGTGCACCTGGGCATCACCGGCAAGAAGCCGGCGAAGTAAGCGGTCCGGGGCGCGGGAGGCCCACTGGCCCCGGACGCCCCTCACCACCGGGCAGGCACCCGCCCACCCGGACGCCCCACGTCCTGTCTCACCGACGGCGGACCACCCAGGCACCCCTGCGGGTGGTCCGCCGTCGGCGTGCCCGGAGGCGGGCCGCGCCGGGACCCACCCTGCCGCGCACCCGGAGAAGGGGCCGCGCCGGGAACCGCCCCGCCCCGTACCCGGAGGCGAGGCCGAGCCGGGGAACCGCCCCGCCCGCCGCTACCGCCTCTCCAGCCGGAACAGCCGGATCTGCCGCTCCAGCCGCCGCTGGTACGCCGCGTACGGCGGCCAGAACGCGAGTGCGGCCTCCCACACCCGGTCCCGGTCCTCGCCCTCCAGCAGGGTCGCGCGCACCGGGATGTCCCGGCCCCGCCAGTTGACGACTGCCTCGTCCGGGCGGGCGAGCAGGTTGGCGGTCCAGGCCGGGTGCCCCGTACGGCCGAAGTTGCTGCCGACCAGGATCCAGCTGCCCTCCACCTCGCCCTCCGGCATGCAGGCCAGCGGCGTGGTCCTCGGCCGGCCCGTGCGCGCCCCGGGCACCGTGAGGACGAGCCCCGGCAGCATGCGGGCGCTGAGCAGCACCTTGCCCCGGGTGAGCCGGTGTACGGCCCGGTCCAGGGCGGGGACCAGGTGCGGGGCGATCCGCCCGAAGGCGCGGGTCGAGGAGACCTTCTGGACCAGCCGCACACCGCGGGCGCCGGTCATCGGACGCCCGCCCCGGGTGCTGCGGCGAGCGGCATCCGATCGGGTCCGAAGAGCCCGGCCCGCTGTGCCGCGTGGTCGCGCAGCCGGTGGACCGGGCCGAAGAGCAGTTCGTCGCCCGCCGCCCGCTTCAGATAGCGGTGAGCCTCGTGCTCCCAGGTGAAGCCGATACCGCCGTGCAGCTGGACGGCCTCACCGGTGGTGATCCGGGCCGCCTCCAGGGCCTGGGCGAGCGCGAGGGGCCCGGCCTCCGGGTCCCGGGCGGCGTGGTAGGCGGCGGAGCGGGCCGCCTCGACCCGTACGTAGAGGTCGGCGAGGCGGTGTTTGACGGCCTGGAACGAACCGACGGCCCTGCCGAACTGTTCGCGCGCCTTCACGTACTCCACCGTGCGCTCCAGGGCGCTCGCCGCCGTCCCGACCGCCTCGGCGGCGAGGATCGCGGCGGCCGTGCGTCCGGCGGCGGCGAGCGCGGCGGCCGCGTCGGCGGTGTCGTCCGCGCCGAGGAGCTCGGCCGGGGTGTCGCGCAGCTCGACGCGGGCCAGCGGGCGGGTCTCGTCGAGCGCGGTGAGCCGGGTGCGCGCCAGCCCCGCCGCTCCGGCGTCGACCAGGAACAGGAGCGTACGGCTGCGCGGGTAGCCCCCGGCGTGGGCGGCGACCAGGAGCAGCCCCGCGCTGTGCCCGTCCAGGACCCGGTCGGCCTGCCCGTAGAGCCGCCGGCCGCCGTCCTCCCCGGGCCCGCGGGCCTGGATGCCGCCGGCCCGGCCGCCGCCCGCCCAGGCCCCGTCGGCGTTGTCACCGGTGAGGCCGAGGGCGGTGGCGAGCGAGCCGCCGGGGACGGCGAGGGCGGCGGTCAGGGTTCCCCCGGCGATCCGGGGCAGCAGGGCGGCTCGCTGGTCCGGGGTGCCGAGAGCGGCGATCAGGGGTGCGGCGAGGGCGGCGGTGGCGAGCAGCGGTGTGGGCAGCAGCGCGCGCCCGGTCTCCTCGCAGGCGAGGGCGAGCTCGGTGGCCGAGCACCCGGCCCCGCCGTACTCCTCCGCGAGGGCGAGGCCCGGCAGGCCGAGGTCCCCGGCGAGCCTGCGCCACAGGACCGGGTCGTAGCCCTCGGCGGTGCGCACGGCGGCGGGGATCGCGTCGGGGCCGGCGCTCCGGGCCAGCAGTTCTCGCAGGGTGCGGCGGATCTCGTGCTGTTCCGCGGTGAAGGCGGCGTCCATCTGCGGGCTCCTTCCACCCAGGGACCGACGGCCAGCCCCGGATCTGACGAGGCGTCATATTAGGTGCGGGGGGCGGGGATTCCCAGAGTCCCGCACGCACCTGGGCGAGGGAAGCCGTCGTGCGCGAACGGTTGCGGCGACCACCACTATCTGATGTACCGTCAGATTCATGGCCCCAGCCCCGGCTTCCCCCGACCCGGC
>NZ_JAAXYC010000437.1 GCF_018619185.1 Streptomyces sp. McG3
GGGGCGCGACGGCCGCGGGCGGGGGGTCAGGCGAGATCGGCGAGCTTGCGGAAGTCCCAGGAGGTGATCGTCTCCGGGGTGAGCCGCAGCCAGGCGTGCCGTCCGTCGTGCGGCATCTCCGTCATGCCGAAGTACTTCACGGGGAACAGCCGCTCCGGCTCCACGAGTTCGGGGCAGGGCTCGCCCGTGCGGGGCGCCTCGCCGACGAACTCCGCCCGGCCGGTGAGCTCCACGCCGCGCAGCTCCCCGTACCCCTCGCCGTCGTCCACGACCACGGCGACCCTGGCGTCCCCGCGCAGTTGGGACCAGCGCAGGCTGCGCGTGATGGAGTACAGCCAGAGGGAGCCGCCGTCCCAGACGAACCACAGGGCGCCGACGTGCGGGGCGCCGTCACGGCTGAGCGTCGCCACCCGGCAGGTGCGCTGTTCGCCGAGATAGGCGTCCCGCTCCCCGGGCGTCATCATGATCCGGCGGCCTCGTCGCTGGGTGTCGGTCATGGTCGCCCTCTCCCGGGATCTGGCTGAGTGTCAGAAATTATCTGATTGGGTGTCAGAAATCATGGACGCTCTTCCTTGATGACGCAATGGCCGCTACTCTCGCGCGCCCGGTCCGTCCACAGAAGTCCGTCCCCAGGAGCCCGTCCGCAGCAGCCCTCCGCAGGAGCCCGTCTTCCCGGGCGGCGGACACAGGAAAGGGAGGAGCGCCCGTGCCGTCGAGGTCCTCACAGGAGCGGCTCACCGAACTGCTCGACCCCGCCACCACCGTCCTGCTGACCGTCGAGTGCCAGCAGGGCGTCGTGGGGCCGGACAGCGCCCTGCCCGAACTCGCCGCCGCGGCCCGCTCGTCGGGCGCGCTCGACAACATCGCCCGCCTCGTCGCCGCCGCCCACGGGAGCGGAGTCCAGGTGATGCACGCGGTCGCCGAGAGCCGGCCCGACGGTCGCGGCGGCAACCACAACGCCCGGCTCTTCCGCGCAGCCGCCCGGCTGCCCGTCCAGCAGCACACCGGCAGCACCGCCGTCCGGGTCGCGGCCCCCATCGAGGTGGCCGACGAGGACCTCGTCGTCCGCCGGCTGCACGGCCTCTCGCCGCTGGCCGGCACCGACGTCGACCCGCTGCTGCGCAACCTCGGCTGCCGGACGCTCGTCGTCACCGGCGTATCGGCCAACATCGCGATCCCCAACGCCGTCTTCGACGCGGTCAACCTCGGCTACACGGCCGTCGTACCGGCCGACGCCATCGCGGGGGTGCCCGCCGAGTACACCCCCGCGATGGTCCGCAACACGCTCGCCCTCGTCGCCACCGTCACCACCACGGACGCCGTACTCGTCGGCTGGAAGCGACCGCGCGGGCAGGGGAGGGGACAGGGAGCGGCTACACCAGCCTGATCGAGTCGCCCTCGACGCTGATCTCACGGGCGGGCAGCGGTTGCGTTGCGGGCCCGCCGGTCGGGCTGCCGGTGGCGGCGTCGAACGTGGAGTTGTGGCAGGGACACGTGATCACGCCGTCCGAGACGTCCTTGACCGCGCAGCCCTGATGGGTGCACGTGGACGAGAACGCCTTGAACTCGCCCTGCTGAGGCTGGGTCACCACGACCTTCTGCGTGGCGAAGACCACCCCGCCGCCCTCCGGGATGTCCGCGGTCGCGGCCAGCACCTCTCCACCCTTCCCGCCGCCGCTCCCGGGCTGCTCGACCGCGTCCGGACTCCCCGAACCCTCCGAACCGTCCGATCCGCCGCACGCGGTGAGGGCGGCGGCCGCTCCGGCCGCTCCCACCGCGGCGACGACCGTGCGGCGTCCGAGGAGGCTCCGGCGCTCCTGCGTTGCGCTCATCGCGGCATTCCCTTCGTCGGTCTTCTCGACTGTCTTCCCAGCTCGGTCACTTCGGTCAGGGGTACGTGCCCCCGGGGCGCGGTGTTCACGCCGGGATGCCGGGATGCCGGGATGTCGGAAGGCCGCTGGACGGCCCCGTCGGCCGGGGGTAGTTTCGCCGACATCTGCCGCCGCCATCAGGGGAGTCCGCGTTGGTGCTGGTCGGACGGACCGGAGAACTGCACGCCCTGCTCGACGCGATCGCCCACCCGCCGTCGGTCGCCCTGATCGAGGGGGAGGCGGGCGTCGGCAAGACCCGGCTGATCCGGGAGGCCGTCGGACACTCCGTGCCCGGCCCCGGCCGCCCGCCCGGCGCCCGGGTCCTCGCCGGCGCCTGCCCGCCGCTGCGCGAGCCCTTCCCGTACGGTCCCGTCTTCGACGTCCTCCGCACCCTGGAGGGCGCGGTCCCCGAGCGGCTCAACCCGGTCTGCGGGGCCCTGCGCCCCTACCTTCCCGAACTCGCCGGACAACTTCCGCCCGATCCGGCTCCGCTGCTCGATCCGCAGGCGGCGGCCCACCGTCTCTTCCGGGCCGTGCGGGCACTGCTCGCGGCGGTGTCCCCGGCAGTCCTCGTCGTGGAGGATCTGCACTGGGCCGACGACGGCACCCGGGACCTGCTCCGCTTCCTGGCCGACGACCCACCGCCGGGCCTGTCCACCGTCCTCAGCTACCGCCGTGAGGACCTCATGAGCGGGGCGCTGCCGCTGGGCCGCGCCTACCGGCATCCGCCGGGCGTCACCTCCGTGGTTCTCCCGCTGAGCCCGCTCGACGTCGCCGGAGTGAGGACCCTCACGGCGGCGCTGACCGGCCGCGACGTCCCCGCCGCTGTGGCGCACCGGCTGCACGAACGGACTGCGGGCATCCCCTTCGTCCTCGAATTCGTTCTGGAGGAGCCGGGCGAACTCGACGGATCCGAGGGGGCGGTGCCCCTTCTCCTGCGCGACGCCATGGCAGAGAGGGTGGCGGGCCTCTCGGAGCCGGCGGCGGCCGCCGTGCACGCCGCAGCCGTACTGAAGGTGCCCGCCGCCGAGGAGCTGATCAGCGCGGTGTCGGGCCAGCACGGCGACGAAGCGGCCGACGCCCTGCGGGAGGCCCTGCGCGCGGGCGTGCTCCACGACTGCGGGGACGACCGCTACGGCTTCCGCCACGGCCTGGCCCAACAGGCCGTCTACGAAGGGCTCATGAGGCCGGACCGGCGTCGGCTCCACCGGCGCGCCACCGCGGTGCTGGCCACCCACGAACCCCCGCCGCTCGTGCAGCTCGCCCACCACACCCGCCAGGCGAGCGACCTGACCGCCTGGCGCACGTACGCCGAACAGGCCGCCGAGTCCGCCCGGAGCCTCGGTGACGCGGCGCTCGCCGTCGAGCTCTACGAGGGGCTCCTGGACGACCCCCGCCTCCCGGAGGAGGACCGGGCGCGGCTCGCGGTGCGCCTCAGCCGCGCGGCGCTCTTCGGGCTGGCTCACCGGCGCTCCAGCAGGCTGCTGCGCCGGGTCGTCTCCTCCGCCTCCTCCGCCGAACTGCCGGACGCGGTGCGGGGCGAGATCCGTCTCAACCTGGGACTGCTGCTCAACAACCAGGCCGGCCGGCACGAACAGGGCCGCCTGGACACCGAGCTGGCCGTGGACGAACTGCACGAACGCCCCGAGCTGGCCGCTCGCGCCATGGCGGGCCTCGCCATGCCCGTATGGGGCGAGCACCCCGTCGCCGTCCACACGCACTGGGCCGAACGGGCCGAGGAACTCGCCGCCCGACACGGCGACCGGGCGCTGCGGCTCGCGGTGCGCGGCAACTTCCTGGCGCTGCGGGTCTGCCTCGGCGACGGCGACGCGGTGCGCGACGAAGCCGAGAAGCTGCTCGCCGACCGGCGGAGCGCGGCCGAACGCGTCGAACTCGCCCGGATGTGCGCCAACGCGGCCGACGCCTGCGCCTGGGTGGGCCGGTCCGCCGACGCCGAACGCTTCCGGGACGAGGGGGTGCGGCTCGCGGAAGCGGCCGGAGCCCCCTTCCTCAGCGGCATCATCGAGGGCACCGCCCTGCGCATGGCCTGGACGCGCGGCGCCTGGCAGGGCCTCGCCGAACGGGCCCGTACGGTCCTGGCGGACGCGCCCGGCGTCTCGGGCATCGCGTCCGACGCCCACCTCGTCCTCGGGCTGCTCGCCGAGACGTGCGGGGAGTGGGACGCGGCGCTGGAGCACCTGGACGCGGCGGCGCTCGGCGACCCCGCCAACGCCCCGGCTCCCGCACTCGCCGCCGCGTCGGCCGCCGCCGTACGGATCCGGCTGGAGCGGGGCGAGAGGGGCGGGGCGTACACGGAGGCCGCGCGGGCGCTGGACCGGGTCCGCCGCAAGGGTGTCTGGGGCTGGGCAGCGGAGCTGGTTCCGGCCGCGCTGACGGCGTACCGCGCGACGGACCGCGCCCTCGAAGCGCGTGAGCTGCTCGCCGAGTTCACGGCCGGCCTCGGCGACCTGGACGCACCCGCCGCCAGGGCCGCGCTCGCCGCCTGCCGGGGCGACCACGCCCGCGCCGCCGAACGGTACGCGGCGCTCCCTGCCCCGTACCCGGCGGCGCTGTGCGCGGAGCGGGCCGCCGGAGGAGAGGTGGAGCGGCTGCGCGCGGTCGCCGCGGGCTTCGAGGCGCTCGGGGCCGTACGGGACGCCGCGCGCTGCCGCAGCGCCCTGCGCGAGCGGGGCGCTGGAGCTCCACAGGGTCCCAGGCGGGGGCGCAGGGGATACGGCAACGAGCTCTCCCCGCGTGAAGGGGACGTCGCCCGCCTGGTGGCGACGGGGCATTCCAACAGGGAGATCGCCGAGCTGCTCTTCCTGTCGCCGCGCACCGTGGAACAGCACGTCGCGAAGGTGCTCCGGAAGCTGAACGTGTCCGCCCGCGGCGAGGTGCGGGAGATCCACCCGGGCGGAGTCCCGGATGATTCCGGGCGTGCGGGGGCCATTGAATAGGTGGCGCTACGCAGTGCCGTACGGATTGTTCCGACCCGGAGGGGGCCGGAGAGTTGCCCCGTCGCCGCACCGGGCACACACCCTGCCCCACACCCCAGCCCGGAGCGGCGGCTCCTGTGCCACCCGTGCCGAGCCGCCGCCCCCAACTCGCGGCGGCCGCGCGCGGTTCCCCATCACACGGAGCCAAGGGAGCAACCAGACCATGCGCACAACCAGCAGACCGCGCCTCGGCGCACTGTGTACCGCGGCCGCCGCGGCCATGGCGCTCGGACTCGCCGGAAC
>NZ_JAAXYC010000438.1 GCF_018619185.1 Streptomyces sp. McG3
GCCCCGGCCCCCGCACCCCGTCCGGGACATGTGATCCGGCAGCCCGTCACCGACGGCGGGCCGACGGACGACCAGCGGCGCCTCGCCCTGGTCGACGACCGCGGCCGTCCGCTGCCCGGCCTGACCAGGCTCCCGGAAGGTGCCATCGTCGACACCTTCCGGGGCACCACCGCGCTGATGGCGGCCCTGCGGAGAATCGTCGCGGGCACCTACCCGGGCAGCCCGGGCCGGGGCCGGGTCGGACGGGCCGTCCAGCGCGCCTCCGCGACGCTGTCCGGGCTGGCCACGGAGACCGCCCGGCGGGGCTCCGCGATGAAGGAAGCGCTCCCGGCGAGCCTGTCCGGCGCCGTCAACCGGGCCGGCTCGGCCGTCAACTGGGCCGCCGCACCGGTGGTCTGGGCGGCCAAGACGTCCACGGACGGTGCGTCGGCGACCTACAAGTGGACCTCCGTCGCCGTGGCGGGAGCCTCCCTGAACGACCGGGGCACCCTGGCGGCCGAGGCCCGGCAGGACGCGATCAGGCCCGGCCAGCTCATCTCCAGGGCCCCGCAGATCCTGGGCGGCGCCTACGTGGTGGAAGGGCTGACGCTGCCCGGCATGGCGGCCGACCAGGTCATGATGCTGGAGGTCACCGGCTACCTCTCCAACCCCCGCAACCTGGGCTCCGAATCGCTCTACTCGGAGCAGGACGTCCTGAGCGGCGACACCTCCGGCCGGCAGCGCGGCGTCGGCGTCACCCACCAGGGCAACCTCCAGGTCACGGCGTTGCAGGCGGCCCCGACCCCGCCCGAGCTGCTGGTCCACCAGGCCAACCCGGGCGGCCGCTACTCCCAGTCCCGCCGCACCGACGACACCGCCACCGTGGGCTCCGGCACGAAGATCACCCACGCCACGGAGCACAGCGGCGACACCCTCTGGATCGGCAACGACCTGACGCTGCTGCTGACCGTCCGCTGGGGCGTGCGCAACATCGCGGGCAACACCGTCGGCCTCGGCCCCTACGCCCCGGTAACCCTCGCCATCGACCTGCCGCGCGCCGTCACGTACCTCGCACCCGCCCAGGCCGTGGCCCAACTGGCGGCCTGGTTCCAGGGCATGCCCGGCATCCCCGCCCTGACCCTGAACCCGCTCGACGTCCCGCTGCCCGACCGGTACGCCCGGACCCGGCAGTTGGGCAAGGCGACCGTCCTGACGGTCACCCAGCTCGACGACACGGCCAACCGCCGGGAGCGCCGGGACCGGATGCGCCACGAGGTGACCGCCCTGGTGGAGAACGAGGCACCCGGCGCCCTCCGGCCCGGCCACGCCTCCTACCTGTCGGGCGTGGCCACCGAGATCGCCCGGGTCACCGAGCCCGCCGCGCTGCGCGCCCTGCCCGGACGCGGCCCCGGCGGACGGGTGCGCTTCCACTTCCTCCACGTCGCCTACGGCGGGGCGCGCCTGGTCGAGGTCACCCTGACCGCCGAACCGATGCTCCAGACGCCCGCCCTGCGCGGCCTGCGCGGGCGCAGGGCGGGCGGGGGCACCGGCCTGGAACACGTCGACACCCACACCCCGCAGTCCCGGGTGACCACCTCCGGGATCACCACCACCCGCCAGGGCACGGTCAACCCGGTCTCCCGCTACCCGCGCCCGGGCGCGACCGGGTGGACGGACCGCGCGGGACCGTCCCTGGCGGTGGCCGAGACCCGGGCCCGTACGGCCCGTTCCGAAGTGGCCACGGAGGACCGCTTCTGGACCCGTTCGGGCAGCGTCGCCGACTTCGCCGTCGACTACCGCTACACCGCCACCGTCCGCTCCCAGGCCGTGTGGCAGTGGCCCGCCAACCTTCCCGGCGCCCTCTTCCAGGCCGGCCTGCTCAACCTTTCCGGCCTGGACGGGGACGTGGCGCAGCGGGTCCACAGCTGGGCCGGGCGCCTGTTGCGGGGCCGCCCGGTCAGCCGCGTCTCCGTACCGGCCGCGACGGCCCTGCGGTTCGTCGCCTCCGAGGCCGACCAGCCCAAGCGGCACGAGGGGCCCCGGGCGCCCGCGCTGCTCGGCGGCGACCCGCTGCTGCTCACGGCCGCCGACGCCGCGGCCCAGGGGACCACCCCCTTCCCGCAGGGCGTCCGGCTGGAGACCACCGGCCCGACACCGGTGTACGACTACAACGCCGCCCCGCAGCTGATGCGGGCGCTCCACGACGTCGACCCGCGCATGGCCGCCGCGTGGGGGCTGCCCGCCAACGCCTCCGCGGAGGCCGTCGCCGCCCGCCTCGCCGAGCTGGTCCAGGCCGGCGAGATCACCCTCGACCCCTCCCGCACGGCGGCGGGGCTGACCGACGTGATGCCCGGCAGCTGGCCGGTCGAGAGCCCCGGCACCGCGCCGTCCCTGCGCATATCCCTGCACAACCCGCGACCGGTCACCGAGGCCGGCGACGTCGCCATGGACCGGGTCCGGCGGCAGAACCGCACCGCGGCCGTGGCCTCGTCCGCCGCCGGCTCCTTCGTCCTCAACCAGCAGGGCTCCTACAGCCTGGCCAACGCCAACCGCCAGGTGCTGGGGGTGACCTTCCCCCTGGCGGCACAGCAGCCCCACGCGCTCTCCTCGGGCGGCAACGCCTCCGCCTTCTCCTTCAGCCGGCTGCGGACCGGCGCGACCAGCGACCCGGCCGACCGGCGCATCCCCCGCACCTACGAGACCCTGGTCGACACCGTCATCGAGGTCGACGGCCCCGACGGCGTCCGGTACGTCACCGGCAGCTCCACCACCCGCCTGTGGGAACGCGACGTCCTCGGCTTCGGCGTCACCCCGGCGCGACCGGGTCCCCGGATCTGCGACCTGCCCGCGATCCTGGCCGACCAGGACGCGGACGACCTGCGCGACTGGGCCCAGCACCCGGTCACCGACCTGCCGGACGTGCTGGCGGACGCCATCGACGAGCAGGACGCGTCGGCCGAGCTGTGGCTCGCGCTCGGCCCCGACCCGGACGGCACCCGGCTGGCCCGCGCCCTGTTCGTCGGCTCCCTCACGGCCGCCCGGGCCGGGAAGCCGGTCGAACTGGTCATCCGCACCGGCCAGGGGCTCCGGATCTGGCCCTTCGCCGCCGACGGCTCGCTCACCGACACCACGGCCGCCACCGACGAGGCCTGGCAGAACGTGGCGGACACCATCGGCGTCCACCTCGGCGCCGTGCGGGCCGAGGCGGCGGCCCGGTACCGCGAGGGGCGGCTCACCCGGCGGCAGCCCGGCGCGCTCGCCGCGCTGGACACCGCCGACCGGGCCGCGGACACGGCGACCACCGCACACCGGGACGCCGACCGCGCGCACACGGCCGCCCGCCGCGACGCCGCGACGGTACGGACGGAACTCACCGAGCTGCGGGGCCGGATCATCGAGGCCCGGGCTGAGATCACCCGGCTCGACACCGAGGCCCGGGAGGCACAGGCCCGCTACGACGACACCGCCGACGAGGAGCGCGGGCTCCACGCCCGGTGGCAGCGGGCCCGGGCCGAGGTGGCCCGGCTGGAGGAGGTCGTCGCCGCCGCCCCGGACGCCGACCCGGCGTCCCCGGACGGGCAGGACGCCCTGGACGCGGCGATCGAGCAGGCCGACGCGCTCCGGGACCGGGGCCGGGCCCTGCACCAGCGGCGCGAGGAGGACCTGGACACGGCGGAGACCGCCCGCGAGGAGGCGGACGGGCTGCGGACCCGCCTGGAGCCGGCCGTCGCCCGGGAGACCACACTCGCCGGGGACCTCCGCCGCGCCGAGACGGCGGTCGCCGAGGCCGCCCGCGTCCTGCGGCAGGCGGAGGCCGGGCTGCGCCGGGCGACCGGGGTACGCGACACGATCCAGGACCAGGTCGACGGCATCGAGGCCGAACTGATCGACGTACGCAACGAGTTGAGCGAGCAGGCGCGTCGCCACACCCAGGCGTGGGAGGACCTGCCCGCCCTCACCGACGCGCTGGCGACCGGCCGCCGCGCCGAGGGGCTCGGCGACGGGCCGTCCCTGCGCAGTACCGTCTCCTCCGCGCCCGCCCGTCCGACCCGCGCCGGGCGGCTGCGCGGACAGCCCCTGCCAGCCCCGCCGCCCGAGACGTCGGCGGCGGCCACCGCCACGGCCCCGCAGCCCACCGCGGCGCCGGCGCCCGCGCCGCGCCCCGGCCTGCCCGTCGCCGAACGCACCGAACTGGCGGCCGGGCTGGCCGCGATGACCGAGGACGAGCGCACCTCCCGGCTGCTGTCCCTGTCGTCCGCCGACCGTGAGGCCCTGGCCGCCGACCGGGCGCTCACCGCCGGGCTGCGCCGGACCCTGCCCGCCGACGAGTTCGCCCGGACCGCCGCCCTCCTGATGGTCGACGTACCGCCCGGCGTGGACCTCCCCGTCTCCTCCGGCATCGAGGCGCGGGCGCAGGTGGCCCGGATGCTGCGCTCGCCCGCCGTGGCCGAACGCATGCTGAACGAGGGCGCGCGGCTGATCGTGGTCCCCAAGGACGCCGCGACGACCTCGCTCGACCTGTTCAGCACCCTGCGCGGGGAGGCGGACGAGAACGCGCGCTCCTACGACATCCTGCGCGGTGTCGAGGCCGGCGGACTGGCCGCCGTCGGCGAGGAGAACCTGTTGGGCGACACCACCGCCGTACCCGGGTCCGGGCTGTACGCCGACGGCTACTCCGCCGCGACCCACGAGTTCGCGCACGCCCTCCACCGCCATGGCCTCACCGACGAGCAGCGCCGGCTCATCACCGAGGCGTACCACGACAAGGTGCTGGCGGGCAGCTTCGGCGCCTGGCCCGACGGACCGCTGTACGACAGCTCCGGCACCCACCGCAACTACTCGGCCCGGAACGAGTTCGAGTACTTCGCCCAGCTCACCAACGCCTACCTCGGCACGAACACCGGCACCGACCCCTACACCGGCCACCCCCGCAACAACGGGGCGAAGTGGGTCCGGCGCAACGAGCCGGAGCTGCTGCCGCTCCTCCAGGAGCTGTACGGACCCGACCCGAAGGCCGTGCACCACTGGGGCGCCAACCCCCGGGCCGAGGAGGACACCTGGGCGGCCTTCCGCGCCCTGTGGGACGGACACGACGGGGCGTACGAGCCGCAGCCCCACGCGCCCGTCC
>NZ_JAAXYC010000439.1 GCF_018619185.1 Streptomyces sp. McG3
TAAGAGACGGGCATCGCACAGGGCCCCGCTGACTCCAGCGAACCGCGCGGTGACAGGCTGGGCAACATGCATCGTTTTTGCATCGTATGGTGGGTTTTATGGACCCCGTGATGGACCCTGTGATGGAACCGGTATCGGACTCCGTGGCGGACCCGGTGACGGGCCCGGCCGGCCACCGCACCGGTGGCCGGCCCCCGCGGGCGCCGGCCGGCCAAGGCCTGACCACCGGCGCCGTGGCCCGCCTTCTCGGTGTCGCGCCGACGACGCTGCGCTCGTGGGACCGCCGCTACGGCATCGGCCCGGCCGCACGGGAGGACGGCCGGCACCGTCGCTGGACCGGGGCCGACATCGCCGCCCTGCGGCACATGTGCCGCCTGACGGGCGCGGGCCTGCCGCCGGCCGAGGCCGCTCGTGCCGTCCTGGCCGGAGCGCCGCGCGCCACGGCCGCGCCATGGCGCGGGCACCCGTCCCGGGCCCCCGGCGGACTTCCGCTCAACAGCGCCCGCCGCGAGTGCCGAGGCCTGGCCCGGGCAGCGCTCCGGCTGGACGCGCCGGCCATGGAGGAACTGCTCACGGAGGTCCTCGACCGCTACGGGCTGCCGGCCGCCTGGGACGAGGTGATGGCGCCGGCGCTGCACGCGGTGGGCCGCAAGTGGGAGACCGCGGGGGAGCGGTGCATCGAGGTCGAGCACCTGCTGTCCTGGCACGTCTCCGGCGCGCTGCGCGGTGTCCGTGCCGCCGGGCCCCCCGCCCCCGGTGCGAGCCTCTCGCTGCTGGCCTGCGCACCCGGTGAGACCCACACACTGGCCCTGGAGGCTCTCGCCGCCACGCTCACCCGGCACGGACTGCCGGTCCGCATGTTCGGCGCCGCGCTACCCGCCGAGGCGCTGGAGGAGGCGGTCCGGCGCACCGGACCCGACGCGGTGGTGCTCTGGGCCCAGTCGCACGGCACGGCGAGCCCTTCGCTCGCGGCCCGGGTGGAGGCGATCGAGTGGGGCGTACGGGGCGCGCGCAGACGGCCTGTCGTCTTCACCGCCGGACCCGGCTGGGCCGGGCGGCAGCCCCCGGGAACCCGGCACCCGTCCGGGCTCGCCGACGCGGTGAGCGCACTCGTCGCACTCGGTGCGCGGTGACGGGGGCCGCCACCGTCACCGCAGCCAGTCCGTGAGTCCCGTCAGGAGGCGCTCCACGTCGTCCGCGTCGTTGTACGCGCAGAGCCCGACGCGCAGGCCGCCGCTGTCGCCGAGCCCCAGGTGGCGGGAGGCCTCCAGGGCGTAGAAGGAACCTGCGGGCGCGTGCACCCCGGAGCGCGCGAGGGACCGGTAGGCGTCCGCCGCGTCCCGGCCGTCGAAGGTGAGCAGCAGGGTGGGGGTGCGTCTCGAGGCACGGGAGTGGACCGTCACCCCGCCCAGTTCGCCCACCGCCTTCTCGATGCTCTCCCGCAGCTCCGTCTCGTGGGCGTCGATCGCCGCGTACGCCGACCGCAACCGCGCCCGCCGCCCGCCCGCCGCGTCCGCGCCGGCGCCCAGGCCCGCGAGGAAGTCCACCGCCGCGCGGGTCCCCGCCATCGACTCGTAGGGGAGGGTGCCGAGTTCGAAGCGCTCCGGCACGGCGTCGGTGGAGGGTGCCAGCTTGTCGGGACGGAGAGTGCCGAGCAGCTCGGGCCGGGCGGCGAGCACCCCGTGATGGGGCCCGAAGAACTTGTACGGGGAGCAGACGAAGAAGTCCGCCCCGAGCCGCTCCACATCCACCGCGTGGTGGGCCGTCAGATGGACCCCGTCCACGTACAGCAGCGCGCCGGCCCGGTGGACCAGTTCGGCGATGGCCGGGATGTCGGGCCGGGTGCCGATGAGGTTGGAGGCGCCGGTCACCGCGACCAGGCGGGTCCGCCCGGTGATCTGTGCGCCGACCGCCTCGGGGGGAAGCTCGCCGGTCGACGGATCGAAGTCGGCCCACCGCACCACCGCCCCCGCCCGCTCGGCCGCGTGCACCCACGGGCGGATGTTGGCATCGTGGTCCAGCCGGCTGACCACCACCTCGTCCCCCGGGCGCCAGGCCCTGGACAGGGTGCGCGAGAAGTCGTACGTGAGCTGGGTGGCGCTGCGGCCGAACACGATGCCGTCCGGGTCCGCGCCCAGCAGGTCGGCCATCGCCTGCCGGAACCCGCGGACGATCCCCTCCGCGTTCACCTCCCCGGGCAGCGCGGCGCCCCGGATCGACAGGGGCCCGCTCATCGCCCCGCCGATCGCGGCGACGACGGAGGCCGGGGTCTGGGTGCCGCCCGGCCCGTCGAAGTGCGCCGTACCGGACCGCAGGGCGGGGAACTGTGCGCGCACCGCGCCGACGTCGTACGACAAGGGGGCTCCTCGATTCGTTCGCTGATGTGCTGCCGGATCTCGCTGTGATCATCGCAGGGCGGTGTCCTCCGGTGGAAGGAGCGGGAGCCCTCCGGCGGAGCCCCGCTCGGAGATCTGCTCCGGGGGCGCTTTCGGGAGAGGTGATTCTGCGCGGGCGCACCGCTCCCTGTCCGCATACGCGCCCGAGCGTGGGGCGGCGTCTCCCGGCGCACCGGAATGCGCCGTCCTCAACCGTCGCGATGATCCTACGAAAGAATTGCTCGCACAAATGAACTCGCCTCGGTTGTGCGATCCTTCTCGCATTCCCGTCATGGATAAATGCGCCGGATGATTTCTGCGAGTCGTTCGTGATTAAAGCGGTGGGAACGGGAAATAGATGATCTGGGCTGATGGGTCGGGGGCATCAGTTCACGCCGCGGCCGAATGTCATCGGGGTCGGGTGTCTGAAAGTCGCCAGTGCGGGGGCCGTGGTCGCCGTCCGGGGTTTCCTGTCACATTCCAGGACTGCTCTGGCCTGTGCTGATGCGATGCGATGGTCTCTCTCCCCGTCACTGTCACTTGTGGAGGGTCACGGATGGACGAGCGCGAGCACTCCGCCGATGGCGGAATCTATTCGGCCGACTATTCGGTCGGCCGGAAGGGGCGGGCCGGCAATTATCCTGCTCGGCTTCTTCGTGCCGCTGCGTACCCGGTTCTCCTCCTCGCGGTCGTCTCCGTGGGAGTGGCCGCATTGTGGCTCCAGTGGGATCCGGCATGGGTCAGTTCGCTTTTCCTGGTCGGGGTCATCGCCTATCTGGCCCTCCTGGAGCGGCTGATTCCTTATGACCGGAACTGGCACCCCGGAAAGTCCGAATGGCGCTGGTACGGCATCTACTTCCTGCTCACCATGGCCGGAAGCGGACTGGCACAACTCCTGGTCGCGCTGGCCGTCGGCCAGATCTCGCCGGCGGAATCGGCCCGCCCCCTCTGGATCGAGATCCCGGGCGCGCTCCTCGCCGGATCTCTCGTCAGCTACGCGGTGCACCGGCTGGGCCACCGGAACGCCCTGCTCTGGCGGCTGCACGGAGTGCATCACGTGCCGGAGAAGGTCAACGTCGCCAACAACAGCGTCAACCACGTGCTGGACATCGTCCTGGCGCAGGGCCTCGTCCAGCTGACTCTGGCGTTCGTGGGATTCTCCCGCCCCGCGGTGCTGGTGGTCGGCCTCTTCGTCGCCGCCCAGGGCTACTTCGTCCACGCCAACATCGATGTCCGCATCGGACGGCTCAACCATCTGCTGGCCAGTCCCGAGCAGCACCGGCTGCACCACAGCACCGAACTGTCCGAAGCCGGCCACTACGGCTCCGACCTGTCGTGCTGGGACCACCTCTTCGGCAGCTTCACCTGGTACCCCGGCCGCGAGCCCGCCGCCGTGGGCCTGCACGATCCCACGTCCTTCCCCGGCACCGGCGAGATCCTCGCCGCCCTCACACATCCCTGGCGACGCCGACCGGCACGGGCCTCCCGGCCGGAGTGACCGCCGCTCCCTGACGCTCCACCACGACTTGAGGAGTTCGACATGGCCGACGCGAACAACCGGGCGTTACGGAACAAGGTGGCGATCATCGGGATGGGCTGCCGCCTGCCCGGCGGAGCCTCGGACCACCGCACGTACTGGCGCAATCTGGTGGAGGGCAAGGACTGCATCACGCCCACCCCGCCCGACCGGTACGACGTCCGTACGCTCGGCAGCCGGTTCCGCGACAAACCCGGACGCCTCGTCGGCGGCCGCGGCGGATACATCGACGGCTTCGACGAGTTCGACCCCGCGTTCTTCGGCATCAGCCCCCGCGAGGCCGACCACATGGACCCGCAGCAGCGAAAGCTGCTCGAAGTGGCGTGGGAGGCCCTGGAGGACGGCGGTCAGCGTGCCGCCGACCTGGCCGGCGGCAACGTCGCCGTCTACGTCGGCGCGTTCACCCTGGACTACAAGATCCTGCAGTTCGCGGACCTGGGCTTCACCTCGCTGGCCGCCCACACCGCGACCGGGACCATGATGACGATGGTGTCGAACCGCATCTCGTACTGCTTCGACTTCCGCGGCCCCAGCCTCTCCATCGACACCGCGTGCAGCTCCTCCCTGGTCGCCGTCCACCTGGCCTGCCAGGCACTGGACAACGGGGAGAGCGACCTCGCGCTGGCCGGCGGAACCCTGCTGCACATGGCCCCGCAGTACACCGTCGCGGAGACGAAGGGCGGGTTCCTGTCGCCCCAGGGCCGCTCCCGTACGTTCGACGCCGCCGCCGACGGCTACGTACGGGCCGAAGGCGTCGGCCTGGTCGCGCTGAAGCGGCTGGACGACGCCGTACGGGACGGGGACCGGATCCACGCGGTGATCGCCGGCAGCGGCGTCAACCAGGACGGGCACACCAACGGCATCACCGTGCCCAACCCCGACGCCCAGGTCGACCTCATCCGCCGGGTCTGTGCCGAGGCGGGCATCACCCCCGGCGACCTCCAGTACATGGAGGCGCACGGCACCTCGACCCCGGTCGGCGACCCGATCGAGGCGAACGCCCTGGCCCGCGCGCTGGCCGTCGGACGCGCCCCGGGCGCCCGCGCCTACGTCGGCTCGGTCAAGACGAACATCGGCCACACCGAATCCGCCGCCGGGATCGCCGGGCTGATCAAGACCGTCCTGAGCATCAAGCACCGCACGATCCCGCCCCACATCAATCTGGAGAACCTCAACCC
>NZ_JAAXYC010000440.1 GCF_018619185.1 Streptomyces sp. McG3
CGGGGCTCGGAGATGTGTATAAGCGACAGGTGGGACGGGCCGCAGCGGGCGCCGGGGACGCCGCGGTGGCGGCGGACGCGGCGGAGAAAGTACGGGTGTTCGCCATGAGGGTCAGCTCTTTCGCGCGAGGAGTCGTCAGGGACGGACTTACGTCGTGCGCGCGGACCGAAGGCCGGGGTGAGCGGCTTTAGTGGGCCTGCGCGTTCCACGCGCGGCAACACACCCGGTCGAAATCATGGTGCTGACGGGAAGGCCAGAACGGTTCGAGGTCGCTGCGACCCGACGCGATGTGCTGGTAGCTGGCCATGTGCTCCATTGAAGCAGACATTGCGGCCGTGCATCAGACTCCTCTCACCCGTCGATACGGACCCTTTGCGTTACGTTCCTCACGCCCGGCCCGCACCACACGTGCCGGAGGGGCCCGCCGGCGAACCGGCGGGCCCCTCCTCACGTGATCGGCGTCGGGATCAGACCTGGTCGGCCTTCTCCAGCGCGGTGCAGCAGGTGTCGACGATCAGCCGTGTGACGACGTACGGGTCGACGTTGGCGTTGGGACGGCGGTCCTCGATGTAACCCTTGCGGTCCTGCTCGACCTGCCACGGGATACGGACCGAGGCGCCGCGGTCGGAGACGCCGAAGGTGTACTCGTTCCACGGGGCGGTCTCGTGCAGGCCGGTGAGGCGGTCGTCGATGCCCGCGCCGTAGTTCTTCACGTGGTCCATCGGCTTGGAGCCCTCGCCCAGCGACTCGCACGCGGTGATGATCGCGTCGTAGCCCTCGCGCATCGCCCCGGTGGAGAAGTTGGTGTGCGCGCCCGCGCCGTTCCAGTCGCCCTTGACCGGCTTCGGGTCCAGCGTGGCGGAGACGTTGAAGTCCTCGGCGGTGCGGTACAGCAGCCAACGGGCCACCCACAGCTGGTCGGAGACCTCCAGCGGGGAGAGCGGGCCGACCTGGAACTCCCACTGTCCGGGCATGACCTCGGCGTTGATGCCGGAGATGCCGAGCCCCGCCGCCAGGCAGTTGTCGAGGTGCTTCTCCACGATGTCGCGGCCGAAGATCTCGTCCGCGCCGACACCGCAGTAGTAGCCGCCCTGCGCGGCCGGGAAGCCGCCCTCGGGGAAGCCGAGCGGCCGGTGGCCGTCGAAGAAGGTGTACTCCTGCTCGATGCCGAAGATCGGGGCCTGGCCCGAGAACCGCTCGGCGACCGGACGGAGCGCGGCACGGGTGTTGGACTCGTGCGGCGTCATGTCGATGTCGAAGACCTCGCACAGGACGAGGATGTCCGTGCCGCCGCGGATCGGGTCCGGACAGGTGAAGACGGGCTTCAGCACCCGGTCGGACGCGTGGCCCTCGGCCTGGTTGGTGCTGGAACCGTCGAATCCCCAGATGGGCAGATCCGCCACGTCCCCCGACGGTGCGCCGTCCATGATCTTCGTCTTGGAACGAAGCTTGGCGGTCGGCTCGGTGCCGTCTATCCAGATGTACTCAGCCTTGAACGTCACGGACGCCATCCTTTGCGGGTGCAGCGGTCTATGCGCCGCAGCTTGGCAAGACGCGATTTCCCGTCCGTTGCCCGGATGTGAACCCCGTGTTACCGAGGTTTCCTGCGTTTGGGGAGAGCCGCGTCCGGACCGTCACCCGCTGCCCGGGGGCTCCGGGGGGATGCCTCGGACGCTACGGGGGTGCGCCTCGGAGGCCACGCGGGGTACGCCTCAGACACTGCCCTTGAGCAGGGCCGAGAACCCGGCCGCCCGCATCCGGCGGATCAGCTCCTCCCGGCTCGACCCCAGCGCGGCGGCCGCCCGGTCCAGCTCCCAGTCGGCCCGGGCCAGGGTCCGCAGGAGATGGCCCCGGCGGATCTGGGCGTCGGAGAGCCGGAACGTCTTGAGGTAGGCGACCCGCCCCCGGTGATCGGTGATCGTCTCCCCGATGTGCTGCCCGCCCCCGTCCCGGACGAACGGCGGCAGGAAGCGCCACAGGGTGAAGGACTTCATCCGGTACACCCGCTCGAACGCGTACGAGGTGTCCAGCAGCTCCCGCGCGAACAGGGTGTCGTGCGCCTCCTCCCACGCCCGCTCCTGCGCCCGCGCCGCCGCCCGCAGCTCGCCGAGGTCACGGATGTGCTCCTCGCCCCCGATCCGCACCGGCACCTGGGGCACCGGCGCCCCGTACAGCGCGTACTGGTGGACCAGCTCCCCGTAGAGGTCCTCCACCAGCGAGGCGTGCAGGAGGCGGTAGTCGTCCGGGTGCGGGACCACGAAGGAGGCGGCGAGCGCGTCGGAGACGTACACCATCACCCCGCACTGGCCCGGGTGGATCTCGAAGATCCGCAGCGCGTCCGCGAGCCCGCGCACCGACCGCCCGAGGTAGGCGTCCTCGGCGCGCGGCGAGAGCCCGTCGCGCAGCGCCGTCCGCGACCACTCCTCCCAGGCGGTCGACGGACCGCCGAAGTGCAGGGCGAGATACCCCTCCAGCGCCAGGTGCGACGGCAGGAACCGCAGCCGGTCGCCGGGCCGCCGCTTGGCCATCCGGTGGTGCGGCAGCGGCGGCAGCGGGACGGCCCGGGGCGCGCCGCCCCCGCCGAACTGGGTGCCGTAGGCGGCCGACTGACGGCCCGCCGCCGGGGCCGGGCCGTCCTCGCCCGACCAGTCGGCGACCAGACCGTGCGGGATGTACGAGACGTAGCGGGCCCGGGGCCCGAGCTCGACGATCCCCGCGCCGAGACCCTCGTACACCTCGCGGTGCAGCCGCAGCCCCTCCACGGGCGTCCCGCGGACCAGCGGGACGAGACGGACCCCGCCCCACACCTGCGAGGGCCGGGCGGTGAGCCCGGTCAGCTCCAGCCGGTTCACGGGGCCACCCCCTCCTCGCCTTCTCCGGTGAACCGGGCCACTCGCCGGTCCAGATACGCGTACAGCTCCGCCGTCCCCGTACGCCCCTCCGCGAACCGGGCGATCTCCACCAGCGCGGGCAGATCCTCCGCGTCCCGGATCCCGGCCGTCGCCACCTCCGCCGCCAGCCGCCGCACGTCGAGACCCTCCGCGTCGTATACGGGGTTGAGGTGCACCACCGCCGTCCGCCGCTCCGGATCCAGCCGACGCCGCCACACCCGCAACACCTCGCCCGCCAAGCCCGCCGGAGCGTTGTCCCAGCCGTCCGACACGATCACCAGCCGGTCCGGGGCCGCGCCGGCGGGGCCCGGCTCCAGCGCGTCCAGGACCCGCGTCCCCAACGGGGTCGGCCCCCACGGGCGGACGAGCAGCGCGTCGCCCGCGCCCGAAGTCCACAGCCCCCGGTACGCGCCGGGCGCGGCGAGCGCCTCCAGCAGGTGGTGGCAGGCCAGCGCCACGGCGAGCGGCCGCCGCCGCTTCTGCCCCGAACCGGACGAGGAGAAGCTGTCGTCCAGCACCGCGTGCACCCGCCCCCAGCTCCCCGCGTGCCCGCCCGCCGCCCGGCGGGCCGCCGCGCGCAGGGCGCCGGTCAGCTCGGCGCGCCGCTCGGCACGCTGCTCGAAGCCGAGCGACAGCACGTACAGGGCGAGCCGGGTCAGCGGCATCACGGTCAGATCCACGTGCGCCACCGGGGAGTTCGGCCGCCGGACCGCCGCACGCTGCTCCTGGGTGCGCAGCCGCTCCAGCCGGGTCATCCGGGGCGCGGCCCGCTTCAGGAACACCTCGCGCTTCATCCCGTGCCTGGCGGCGAACCCCTCCGCCACCGTGAACGGCAGCTCGGCCACGGCCCCCTGCTCGTAGTGGGCGCGCCGCCAGGCATCGAGCATCCCGTGCTCGTAGCGCGGCAGCCGGCCGGGCCGGAACAGGAACGCCTCGACCTCGGCGAGCGGTCCGCCTCCGTCCGGGCAGGGCAGGTGGATGTGCCGGACGGCCGTCCTCAGCCCGGCCCGGTACTTCACCGCGTCATGGCCCAGGTCCGGCCGGGCCGTCAGCCAGTCCCGCATGATCGCCCGGGTGCGCCGGTTGTTGACCTTGCCGCTGCGCAGCTCGCCGAAGAGCCGGTAGACGCGCGGCGGCGGCAGCAGCGCCAGCCGGGCGGCGATCAGCCGCCCTTCGGTACGCCGCTCCTCGCGGCTCGCCTCGCCCGCCGTCTCCAGCAGCCGGCGAACGATGAGGGCCGCGTTGTGGTGGTTGATGTCCAGGGCCAGCGAAGCGGCGTACACCCGGCGGTAGTTGACCCGTACGTAGGTGTGCAGGAAGTCCAGGGACAGCCGCTGGTCGGCGGCGCCCGAGCGGAACTCGCGCTGCCCGGTCGCGGTGATCGCCGCGTTCACGAAGAGCAGGACGTCCTCGGCGGCGACGAGGTCGGCGGGGCTTTCGGGCGTGTTCATGGTCGTCCCCCGGGAGGCTGGAGTGCCGGCCGGGGAATGGAGGCACGAACAACGAAATCATCGCTTCATAGGCACGTCTCGGAAGTCGCGCCGGAGTCCCGCGGCCGGCCCCGGAAACGTAACGGGGCAGGGCCACTCCACGCCACCGCATTCGGGCGCCCGGCGATGTCCCGCGCGGAGAGCCGGCTCCCCGCGCCCGGGCGGGCTCCCGCGCCGGGGAGGCTCCCAGGTCCGTGCGGCTCCCGCGGCAGGGAGGCTCCCAGGTCCGTGCGGCTCCCGCGCCCGGGCGGCGACCGCCCGGGCTCCCCGCACGGCCGGCCGGCGCACCCGGCACACTGGCCCCATGGACTCACCCGCCGGCACCACCGCCCCCCTCCGTATCGGCCTCCTCGGCACCGGCCCCTGGGCACACAACACCCAGGCCCCCGCGCTGGCCGCCCATCCAGGCGTCGAACTGAGCGGGGTGTGGGGCCGCAGGGCCGAGGCGGCGGACGCCCTCGCCGCCGCCCACGGGGCCCGCGCGTACACCGGTGAGGAGGGCGTCGACGCGCTTCTGGAGGCGAGCGACGCGGTGGCCTTCGCACTGCCGCCGGACGTGCAGGCCCCGCTCGCGGTCCGCGCCGCCGAGGCGGGCTGCCACCTCCTGATGGACAAGCCGGTGGCCACGACGGTGGAGGGGGCCCGTGCGGTGGCCGGGGCGGCGGAGAAGGCG
>NZ_JAAXYC010000441.1 GCF_018619185.1 Streptomyces sp. McG3
CCCCCGCCAGCAGCCCCCGAGGCCGGGCGAATGCCGCCCGCAACTCCGCCGCTACCGGATCTCGCCGCACCCGCGGATGCCGGTAGCCCGACAACCAGCGCAGATTCGCCGCCAACACCGGATCGAGCACGCCAACCCGCTCAAAATCCCAGCCCACCACGGCGCAAGCCGCCGCCGTAGCCGCGAACTTCACCGCATCCTCGGGCTCGATCCGGTCGTCGGGACGCACGTCCAGCACCACACCGGTGCCGTCCCGGCGGCGCACGAAGTAGTCCGGTATGGCTGGTCCGCCGAGCCCGGCCACCGGACCGCCACGAGAGCCGGAACGGCTGCGACGCCATCGCCACTACCCCCGGATCGGAGTCCAGCCTCAGCAGCTGACCGAGTTCCACCCACGACTCATAACCCACCAAATCGGCACACGTGGCAGCCCAGTACCAGCCGGGAAAATTGCGCTGACCGGGGTACGACGGGAATGTCCGCACCTGCCCGGCCGCCTCGAAACGCGCCGGCCACATCACCTCAAGCGGCCCCTCATGCAGGTCACCGCGAGCGTCGACGTATTCCAGCCGAAAGTCCTCAGCCTCCACCAGACACCCCCACCCGGCGCTGTCCATGTACGACGACCGTAGACAGCCAGGCGCGGCAGCGGCTCAGAAAGAGCAAGACAGAACGGCAGATGGCCAAGGTTGACCGAGACACACAGCCAGATGGCTCGGATACACCGAGATCGGCCCGCCTTCAGCGAGACAGGTCAAACGGACCCTGAAGGGCCATGAGTGAGGTTCGGCCGAACCAGTGGCACGCGACACTTTTGCAAGCATGTGCTTGCAAAAGTTAGCGGGGGTGTTGCAGTATCGGGTCATGGCATCACTCAACGTCGGCAATCTCGGTGAGTACCTGCGGGAGCAGCGCCGTGCAGCGCAGCTCTCGCTGCGGCAGCTCGCCGATGCGACCGGGGTGTCGAACCCGTATCTCAGCCAGATCGAGCGCGGTCTGCGCAAGCCCAGCGCCGACGTGCTCCAGCAGGTCGCCAAGGCGCTGCGGATCTCGGCCGAGACCCTGTACGTACGTGCGGGGATCCTCGACGAGCGGGAGCGGGAGGAGCTGGAGACGCGGGCGGTCATTCTGGCCGATCCGTCGATCAACGAGCGGCAGAAGAACGTGCTGCTGCAGATCTACGACTCCTTCCGCCGCGAAAACGGATTCGTCCCCGGGCCCGACGCGGACGGGAAAGCGGACGCCGACGCCGCCGCGGGCGGCGATGCCGGGCCCCGTAACGGCGACGACGCCGGTGCGGACGCCACCGAAGACCACGACCCTCACAGCTGAACAGCTGGTTCTGATGATCCGGGAGGACCACAGTCATGGCCATCACCGATGACCTGCGCAAGACCCTCACCGACCCCACCCCCCTCTACTTCGCCGCCGGCACGGCCGACCTGGCCGTGCAGCAGGCGCGCAAGGTTCCGGCGCTGATCGAGCAGCTGCGGGCCGAGGCGCCCGAGCGGATCGACGCCGTGCGCAACACCGACCCCAAGGCCGTGCAGGAGAAGGTGACCACGCAGGCCAAGGAGGCCCAGGCCACTGTGCAGGCGAAGGTCACCGAGGTGTTCGGTTCGCTCGACGCCGCCGACCTGAAGAAGCTGGGCGAGAGCGCTCAGGACCTGGCGCTCCGCAGTGTGGGCGTGGCCGCCGAGTACGCGATCAAGGCCCGGGAGACGTACGAGAAGGTCGCCGAGCACGGCGAGCAGACCGTACGGACCTGGCGCGGGGAGACGGCCGAGGAGATCGTCGAGATCGCCGCCGTCGTCGAGGCCGAGCCCAAGCCGAAGGCCGCGCCCGCCGCGAAGCCCGCCGCGACGAAGGCCGCGCCCGCCGCGAAGCCCGCCGCGACGAAGACCGCGCCCGTCTCGGCCAGGCCCGCCGCCCCGGTGAAGTCCGCCGAGGCCAAGACCGCGCCCGCCAAGAAGACGCCCGCGCCGCGCAAGCCCGCGGCCAGGAAGACCCCGCCGCCCGCCGGCAAGTGACCCCCACGGGTCCTTCCGGTACGCGGTTCGCGGGACGCGTGACCGGGGCGCGGGGCGGGCACCTTTACGGGTGGCCGGCTCGTTGTCCCGGTACCTTGGCCTTTCCGGCCGCAGGGCGCTCATCCACTCACTAGGCGGTAGACACCATGTTGCTCTCAGCGTTCGGCTCGCTCCTCCAGCTGCTCTATCTGGCGATGCTGGTGCTGGCCGTGGTCGCGTTCGTCTTCGCGGCGACCGCCCGTGAGGACGCCTACCGGGCCGCCGACAAGAAGAAGAAGTCCTTCTGGCTGGTGATCCTCGGTGTCGCCGTCGCCGTGAACCTGCTGATCCCGATGCTCTTCCTGCAGCTCGCGGGTGTGGTCGCGTCGATCGTGTTCATGGTCGACGTGCGTCCCGCGCTCAAGGCGGTCTCGGGCGGCGGCGGTGGCCGCAGCGGCGGCTCCAGCAGCGACGGTCCGTACGGTCCCTACAACGGCGGGCGCTGAGCCCTCGCCGCCCGCACGGGCGGGGACGGCGGCCGGTCGACGGACGCGGGGTGGGAGCGCGGTGCGCTGCCGCCCCATCGTCGTATCCGCTCCGGATCGCGGCCCAGCAGCAGGACCGCCACATCGTCGGTCAGCTCGCTGCCGTGTCGCTCCCGTACCTCGGCGACCGCCGCCTCCAGCAGCTCCTCGCCCGCCAGCCCCTGTTCCAGCCGGCTGTTGACCATCGCGACCATGCCGTCCTGGCCGAGCCGCTCGCTGCCGCCGTTGCCCACGCGCCCCTCGATGAGCCCGTCCGTGTACATCATCAGGCTCCAGGTGCCGCCCAGCTCGACCTGACGGCGCGGCCATCGGGCCCGCGGCAGCAGCCCCAGGGCCGGGCCGCCGTCCTCGTACGGGAGCAGCCGGGCGGGCAGGCCGTGGCGGGCGAGCAGCGGTGCGGGATGCCCGGCCAGGCAGAGCCCGGCCCGTCGCCCGTCGGGTGCGATGTCCACGGTGCAGAGCGTCGCGAAGATCTCCTCGCTCTGCCGCTCGTGCTCCAGCACCTGCTGGAGCGTGGAGAGCAGCTCGTCCCCGCACAGCCCGGCCAGGGTCAGCGCCCGCCAGGCGATCCGCAGCTCGACGCCGAGCGCCGCCTCGTCCGGGCCGTGTCCGCAGACGTCGCCGATCATCGCGTGCACCGTGCCGTCCGGGGTGCGGACGACGTCGTAGAAGTCGCCGCCGAGGAGGGCGCGGCTGCGGCCGGGGCGGTAGCGGGCGGCGAAGCTCAGGCCGGAGCCGTCCAGCAGCGGGGTGGGGAGCAGGCCGCGCTCCAGGCGGGCGTTCTCCTGGGCGCGCAGCCGGGACTCGGTCAGCTGGTGCTGGGCGATGTCGGCGCGCTTGCGCTCCACGGCGTACCGGATGGCGCGGCTCAGGACGCGCGCGTCGAGGTCGCCCCGGAAGAGGTAGTCCTGCGCCCCGACCCGGACCGCCTCGGCCGCCAGCTCCGTGTCGTCCTGCGCGGTCAGCGCGAGGACCGCGTGCAGCGGCGCGATGCGGAGTACGTGGGTGAGGGCCGCCAGTTCGCCGGCCCGGGCGGAGACGGGCTCGGGCAGCGGTCCGCCGCCTGCCGTCCCGGCGTCCGTGGTGGGCGTGCCGGGGCCGGACCCGCCGCCCGCGAGGGGCAGCGCCAGGTCCAGCAGGATGCAGTCGACGTCGTCGGTGAGCAGCCGCGCGGCCTCGGTGAGGTTGCGTGCGGTGCGGATACGGACCCGGGTCCCGGCCGCTGCCGAGAGTTCGGGGACGGTGATGGTGGTGCCCGCCGGGTCGTCCTCGATCACCAGCAGGGTGAGGTCGCCGTGCGAGGTCTCCGCAGCGGGAACGGAGCGCTGCTGCGGTACGGGTACGGGCATCGGTTCGAGTTTCCTTCCCTCCCCCCGAGGGCGCGGCGGGTCGACGATCGACGATCCGCCAGTCGGGGACGATAGCGGTCCGCGGCGGGGGAACGGAATGGCGCACCGGGACCGGCGCCCGCCGCACGCGCCGCCATAAGCCGCGTCCCGGCACGGATCCGGCGCGATGGGCCGCCAGAACGGCGGAGAAGCGCGCATGACAAACATCACGCGCTCACGCGCGGCGGCGTGGCCCCGCTCACGTGGCCCCGCTCGCGGCCTCGCGAGGGCCGTGCCTCGTGTCCGGTCGGTCCTACTTGTCCGGGCGGACCACGCCGAGGATCTTCATCGAGCCGGCGCCCGCCAGCGTGACGTTGCGGCCGGGGCGCGGGGAGTGGACGATCGCGCCGTCGCCGACGTACATCCCGACGTGGCTGGCGTCGGCGTGGTAGATGATCAGGTCACCGGGGCGCATGTCCTGGATGTCGATACGCGGCAGCAGCCGCCACTGTTCCTGCGAGGTGCGCGGGATCGGGCGCTTCGCCGCCAGCCACGCCTGCGAGGTCAGCCCGGAGCAGTCGTACGAACCGGGGCCCTCGGCTCCCCAGGCGTACGGCTTGCCTATCTGCGCCGTCGCGAAGGCCACCGCGGCCGCTCCACCCTCGCTCGCCTCGCCGCTGACGTCCTTGACGGCGCCGGAGGAGAGCCAGGCGGTCTGCGCCTTGTCCGCGGCGTCCCGCTCCAGCTGGCGGAGCCGGTCGCGCTCCTTCTTCTCCAGCCGCGATTCGAGCTTCTCCGCCGCCTTGATCTGGGCGTTGATCTTCTTCTTGGCCTTGGCCTGCTTGACCCGGATCGTCTCCAGCTTTTCCCAGTTGGTGCTGGCGTCCTGGGTGTACGTCTCCAGGTCCTGCTGCGTCTGCTTCAGATCGGCCAGGAGCGACTTGGAGGCCTGCTGGCTCTGGCGGACCTTGTTGAGCCCGTCCAGGAACAGCTTCGGGTCGTTGCTCAGGGCCAGCTGCGCGCCGGGCGGCAGGCCGCCGTTTCGCCGGCGCTGAACTCGCCCTCGACGGCGGAGATTCCGGCGGGCAGCAGGGAGGTGCGCCGCTCCACCACGGCCCGTACGGCGCCGTCGTCGAGGGTGCGCCCGCCCTGCGGGGTGGAAGCGTGGG
>NZ_JAAXYC010000442.1 GCF_018619185.1 Streptomyces sp. McG3
CCCCGTCCCGCTGCGCCGCTCGGACATACCGGCGGCAGGCCCCGCCCGCCGGGTCTCCGGCACCGGTTCCGTGCTGGGCGCGATCCTCGACCACGGGCCCGTCGCCCGGTCCAACGTCGCCCGGCTCACCGGCCTCTCCCCGGCGGCGGTGACCGGCCACGTCGGGCAGCTGCTGGCGCGCGGGCTCGTTCGGGAGGGCGCGGAGACCGCCGGGCCCAACGGGCTCGGCCGCCCCCACATCCCCGTCGAGATCGACACCGGCCGCTATCTGGTCGCCGGGGCCCACGTCGCCGTCGCGCACTCCACCGTCTCGCTGATGGATCTGCGCGGCCGGATCGTCGCCGAGGACCGGCAACCGCACGCCCTCGGGGCGACGGGGCCCTATGCCACGGTCCCCGGCCGGTCCCCGCGCGGCCTCTCCAGCGGGCCGGCCCTGCTGCGCGACCTCGCCGACCGGCTGTCCCGGCTCGTCGGGACGCACGCCGCCGGCCGGACCGTGCTCGCCCTCGGCTTCGCCACGGGGCACCGGGTGGACCCCGCCGCCGGAGTCGTCGTCGAGCATCCGCACCTGGGCTGGCGGAACGTACCGGTGCGCGAGATCCTCGAAACCGCCACCGGCCTCCCGGTCCATGTGGACAGCCACTCACGGGCGTTGGCCCGCGCCGAGCAGTTGTTCGGCGAGGTCTCGACCCGGGTCAGCACGGTCCTGCTCTTCGTCGGGGCCGTCGTCGACGCCGCGTTCGCCAGCTCGGGGAACATGCACCTGGGGCCTCGCTCCGGCGCGGGCAGCGTGGCCCATCTGCCGTTGGGATCAGGAGGATCGGGCGGGGCCGAGCCCTGTTCGTGCGGCCGCGCCGGCTGCCTCCAGTCGGAGGTCTCGGAGCGGGCCATGGTGCGCCGGGCCGCCGAACAGGGCCTGTTCGTGCACTCGTTCACCGAACTGCTCGACGGAGCTCTGACCGGGGACGAGCGGGCACTCGGGCTCTTCCGTCGCCGGGCCCTGCTCGTCGGCCGGGCGGCGGCCCTGCTGCTGGACATGTTCGACCCGGAGGTCCTCGTGGTCGTCGAACCGGGGGCGGGCCGCATACCGGAGTGCCTGGGGGACCTGCGGGCGGAGGTGGCGAGGCGCTCCTGGGTTTGCGACGACCCCGAACGGGCCGTGGTGCCGAGCAGTTTCACCGGATCGGTACTTGCCACCGCGGGCGGCGCGGTGGCGCTCGGCGCACTGTACGACGACCCGCTGGGACCCTGGCCCGCGCTGCCCGCGGTGTCGTGAACGCGCCGAGGGACCCCTCGTGGTGTCCGGCGCGGAAATCGACTTAATTCAGAACGTTGCATTGTTGACCGGCCGGACGGCCCGACAGGAGAATGGATTCATGACCAGCCGACAGCGAATGCAGCAGAACGCGCCCCGCGCGGCACGCCGCTGTCGCACGGCTGCGCCGGTGAGGTATTTCTCCCGGCCCTGTCGTGGTCGCCGCTGTCCGGGTTCCCGATAAACCCAGCCGTTTTCCCGGTGATTTCGGCCGTGGAGCCACCTCGGCAGAGGATTTCCCTTCCTGCCATGTGATCCGTGCTGCCCGCCGGTGCCTCTGCTCATCCGTGCCCCGTGCAGCGTGCCCTGTGCCCTGTGCCGGGTGTGTGCCCGTGTGCCCGTGTGCCCATTTTCCCTGTTCCCCTCCTTCCGCTCCGGGAGAGATGTTGACCGTCACCGTGCCTTCCTATGCCCCCGCCTACGCCCCCGACCGCTTCAAGCAGGTGTTCCGCCGCTATCCGGCGGGCGTGGTCGTCGTCACCGCCGACGCCGGCCGCGGACCCGTCGGGTTCACCGCCACCTCGCTCACCTCGCTCTCCCTGGACCCGCCGCTGGTCTCGTACGGCATCGGCGCCTCGGCCTCCTCCTGGCCCCATGTCGAGGCGGCGGCCTCCACCGTCGTCAACTTCCTGGGCGCCGACCAGGAGTCACTCGCCCGCACCTTCGCCACCAGCGGCATCGACCGGTTCGCCGCCCCCACCGCCTGGCGGCGGCTGCCGGAGGGCGAGCCGGTGCTCGACGGGGTGGCCGGCTGGCTGCGCCTGGAGACCGAACGGATCGTGCCCGCAGGCGACCACCGGATCGTCATCGCCCGGGTCACCGAGTCCTGGCTCGACGAGGACCGGGCCCCGCTGCTGTTCCACGACGGCGCCTACCACTCCCTCTGAGACCCAGGAAAGCACCTCATGCCTCGTCATCAGACCAACGATAATTCCGCCACCGCCCGGACCGTGGGCCGCAGGTCCTTTCTCGCCCTCGCCACCGGAACGGTTCTCGGCCTCGCCGGCTGCTCCCCGGGGGTCAAGACCGTGGCCAGTTCCGAACCCACCGGAGAACTCCCCTCGGGGGCTCCGCCGCCGGGCACGAAACTGTCCGTCGCCGTCCGCACGACCCGTCTTCAGCTCGAACCCGCCGGCCTGGAAAAGGATCTGGGCTTCACCGTTTCCGCATGGCCGAACCTCAGCGCGGGACCCGACATCATCCAGGGATTCCGGGCGCAGTCGATCGATCTCGCCTCCAACGCCGGAATTCCCCCGATCCAGGCCAAGGCCATCGGCGTGAAAACGAAGATCGTGGCGATACAGGTGCGGCCCCGGCCCATCTACACCTTCGCCACGGCCCCCGGCTCCTCCATCGCCTCGGCAGCCGGCTTCCGGGGCAGAAAGATCGGCTTCTCGCAGGGGCAGGCCCAGGGCGTCGTCGTGCTGCGCGCCCTGAAGGAGGCCGGGCTGAAGAACAGCGACGTCGAACTCGTCGCCCTGCCCAGCACCCAGTTCCTCACCGCCCTGCAGTCCGGACAGGTGGACGTGGCCCCGCTGGGCGAGCCGACCCTCACCAAGTACCTCGACCAGTACGGCAAGGACGGGGCCATCGGCCTCACGACCGACGTCGTGGACCTGCTCACCGTGCTGTGGGCCCCGGTGGAGGTCCTCAACGACCCCGCCAGGGCCGCCGCCGTCCGCAGCTTCGTCCCGCTGTGGGCCAAGGGCCTGGTCTGGGCGTGGGAGAACTCCGACGAGTGGATCGACACGTACTACGTGAAGGACCAGGGCGTCTCCGAGGCCGACGGCCGGCGCATCGTCTCCTCCCTCCACCAGCCGCAGTTCCCCGTCAGCTGGGACAAGGCCATCGCGTGGGAGCAGGAGACCGCCGATCTGATGGCCGAGGGCGGGTTCGTGCCGAAGCAGGACGTCTCCGACCTCTTCGACCGCCGCTTCGAGGGCCTGGCCGCCCGGTCCGTACCCGCCGCCTACCGGGAGACGTCGTGAGCGATCAGTCGGTACCGGCCGGCGTGGGAGTCGTCGTGAGCGAGCAGTGCGTACCGGCCGGCGTGGGAGTCGTCGTGACCGAGCAGTCCGTATCAGCCGCGAGGGGGACGATATGACCGACCTGCTGCCCACCGCCCGCTCCGGCCCCGCCCTGCTCATCAAGGGCGCGCCCGCCGAGGACTCCGCTCACCGGGCGGTGCCCGCGGTCGCCCGCGGCACCCGCAGACGGCTCGGCCCCGGGCGGTCGATCCCCTTCGGCCGGCTCATCGGTCCCGTCCTGCTCGTCGCCCTGTGGTGGGCGGCCTCGGCCTCCGGCTACCTGGACCCGCGCATCCTGTCCGGACCGGGCAGCGTCCTCTCCACCGCCGCCGACCTGGTCTCGACCGGACGGCTCCAGGACAACGTCGTCATCTCCCTCCAGCGCGCCGGACTCGGCCTCCTCTTCGGCGTCACCGCCGGGGTGGTCCTCGCGGTCACGGCCGGGCTCAGCCGCAGCGGGGAGTACCTGCTCGACGGCCCCCTCCAGATCAAGCGCGCCATCCCCTCGCTCGCCATGCTGCCGCTGCTGATCCTCTGGCTCGGCATCGGCGAACAGATGAAGGTCACGGTGATCGCGCTCGGCGTCGCGGTCAACATGTACATCAACACCTACGCGTCGCTGACCTCCATCGACAGCCGGTACGTGGAACTCGCCGAGGGGCTCGACCTCGGCCGCGCCCAGTTCCTGCGCAAGGTCGTCGTCCCCGGCTCGCTGCCCGGCTTCTTCGTCGGCCTGCGGCTCGGCGTCACCTCCTCCTGGCTCGGCCTGATCGTCGTCGAGCAGATCAACTCCACCAGCGGCATCGGCTACATGATGTTCCAGGCCCAGCAGTACGCCCAGTCCGACGTGATCATCGTGGGCCTGGTCGCCTACGGGATCTTCGGCTTCGCCTCCGACGCGGGAGTGCGCGCGATCGAAAGGAAGGTCCTGTCATGGCGACGCACCCTGGCGGGCTGATCACCGGGGCCCCGCCCGCCGTCCGCACGACCCGGCTGGTGCGGAGGTTCGGCGACCGGACGGTTCTGAAGGAGCTGGACCTGACGGTGGCGCCGGGGGAGTTCACCGCCCTCCTCGGCCGCAGCGGCTCGGGCAAGTCGACCCTGCTGCGGGCCGTCGCCCGGCTCGACCACACCGTCGAGGGCTCCGGTGAGCTCGTCGTCCCCGAACGGGTGTCCCTCTCGTTCCAGGACTCCCGGCTGCTGCCCTGGCTCCGCGTCCTGGACAACGTGACCCTCGGGCTGCGCGGCCCCGGCGCCCGCGAACGCGGACTGACCGCCCTGGAGGAGGTGGGGCTGGCCGGCCGGGACCGCTCCTGGCCGCACGAGCTCTCCGGTGGCGAGCAGCAGCGCGCGGCACTGGCCCGCGCCCTGGTCCGCGAACCCGAACTCCTCCTGGCGGACGAGCCGTTCGGGGCACTCGACGCCCTGACCCGGATCAAGATGCACGGCCTGCTGCGCGAGCTGTACGAGCGCCACCGCCCCGCGGTTCTGTTGGTCACCCATGACGTGGACGAGGCCGTGGAGCTCGCCGACCGGGTCCTGGTCCTGGAGGACGGTCTGATCTCCGTCGACCTCGCCATCGACCTGCCGACCCCGCGCTCCCGCCGGGACGCCCGCTTCCAGGAGTACCGCGACACCCTGCTCAGCGCGCTCGGGGTGGCTCGGCCCCCGCTGCCGACGACGGCCTGAAC
>NZ_JAAXYC010000443.1 GCF_018619185.1 Streptomyces sp. McG3
GTTCTGGGCGGGGCGGGAGGCGGCCGCCTGGTCGGTGCCGAAGGGCGAGTACGGACCGGAGGAGGAAGCGGAGGCCGCCGCCCGCCGGGAGTTCGTGGAGGAGCTGGGCGTGCCGGTCCCGCCGGGTGAGTGGATCGCGCTGGGCGAGTCACGGCAGCGCAGCGGCAAGACGGTGACCGTCTGGGCCCTGGAGGCGGAGCTGGACGTGGCGTCCGTCGTGCCCGGGACGTTCACGATGGAGTGGCCGCGCGGGTCCGGCGTGCGGCAGGAGTTCCCGGAGATGGACCGGTTCGCCTGGTGCACGCCGGAGCGGGCCGCCGAGCGGCTGGTCGTCGGCCAGCGGGTGTTCGTCGACCGGCTGCGCGCTCAGGTGCGCGGGAGGGACGCCTCCCCCGACGCGTAGGCCGGCGCCGCGCCCGCCGGGCGGCCTGCCCGCAGTTCCAGGACGTCGCCGGTGAAGCGGGCCCGGAAGCTGCGGTCGTGCGAGACGACGACGACCGCGCCCCGGTACTGGTGGAGGGCCTGTTCCAGCTCCTCCACCAGGCTCAGCGCGATGTGGTTCGTCGGCTCGTCCAGTACCAGCAGATCGGCCGGCCGGGTCACCAGGCGGGCCAGGGCCAGCCTGCGTTGCTGGCCGACCGAGAGGGACGCGACGGGCACGTCGAGGTCCTCGGGGCGGAACAGGCCGAGGGCCAGGAGTTCGTCGGCGTACTCGTCCGGGAAGCCGGAGCGGCCCGCCGCGAAGGTGGCGAGCAGGGTGCGCCGGGTCGGGCGCGCGGGCAGTTCCTGGGGGAGGTAGCCGATGCGGGCCCGGCGGGTGACCGTGCCCGCGTCGGGGGTCAGGTCACCCACGAGGACCCGCAGCAGGGTGGTCTTCCCGGCCCCGTTCTCACCGGTCACCAGGAGGCGGGCTCCCGATTCCACGCGCAGGGAGGGGAGGTGGAGGCGGTCCCCGACGGAGACGGCGTCCAGCTCCACGAGGGTCTTCGCGCGGCCCGCCGTGCCATTCGCGGTCCCATTGGCCGAGTCGGTGGCGGTAAGGGTGCCGGTGGCGGTCCCGTCACGGTCCGCCGTGCCGGTGCCGGTAGCGGGCCTCACGCTGTTCGCGGTGCCGGTCCCGTCGGCGACGGTCGGGCGGCCGGTGAACGCGAGCGGGCGGGGCGGGGGTGGCACGGGAGACCTGCGCAGCGCGTCCAGCCGGGTCCGGGCGGCCCTGACCTGGCCGGACAGCTTCGCCTCGTGCGAACGGCGGTGCTTGCCGAAACCCTGTTTCGGGTCTCCCCCGCTGGCCGCGAGCCGCGCTCCGGCCGCTGCGACGAGCTCCTCGGTGCGGGCCAAATCCGTCAGGTACTCCTCGTGCTCCTGGGCCCATCGGCGGCGGGCGGCGGCCTTGGCGGTGCGGTAGCCGCCCCAGCCGTCCCCGTACCGGGTGACCGTGCGCAGGTCCCGGTCGACCTCCAGGATCACCGAGGTGACGCGCTCCAGGAACGCCCGGTCGTGGGTGATCGCCACGACGGTGCCCCGGTGGGCGCGCAGATGGTCCTCCAGCCAGCCGACGGCGCGGGCGTCGAGGTGGTTGGTCGGCTCGTCGAGCAGCAGCAGTTCGGGGGCGGCTGCCAGGACGCAGGCGAGGGCGAGCCGGGACTGCTCGCCGCCGGAGAGCGTGGCGAGAGCGCGGTCGCGGGTGAGGTGGGAGAGGCCGAGGCCGTGCAGAGCCGCTTCGGTGCGGGCGTCCGCCCGGTAGCCGTCGCGGTCCTCGTAGGCGGTGAGGAGGTCTCCGTACGCGGCGAGCTCCTCGTCGGCCGGCCCCGGGTCGCCGGGCTTCCGCTCCGAGAGGCCGGCCTCCGCCTCGCGGATACGGTGTTCGAGGTCGCGCAGTTCGGCGAGGGCGGCGTCGACGGCGTCCTGCACGGTGTCGGCCGGGTCGAGGTCGAGGGTCTGGGCGAGATAGCCGGTGCCGCCGGGGAAACGGACGGTGATCTCACCGGTGTCCGGTCGTTCCGCTCCGGCCAGCAGCCGGAGCAGGGTGGACTTTCCGGAGCCGTTCTCGCCGATGACGGCGGTCTTCTCACCGGGCCGGACGGTGAGGGTCACCTGGTCGAGTACGGAGCGGTCCCCGTACGCCTTGGAGACGTCCTTGATGGCCAGTTGAGCGCGGTCGCGCTGGGGGTGCATGGGTGCCTTTTCCCTGGGTGACGGCCCGCGAAGGCGCGCGGAGGCGCGGCGGCGGGGCGTGGATGCCGGACGGCTGAGGGGACGGCGGCGTGCGCACGCGGTGACGTCGACGTCACCGGGGCGTCTCAGAGGGACGCGTGGTGCGGCGCGCTGCGGCCGTCCGGGCCGGGAATCAGCGGAAGAAGTAGGAGCGGTACGAACCCATGCCGCCCATTCTAACGGCGGCCGGCCTCCCGGCGCCGGGAATTTCCCGCCCGCCCCGGCGGCGGCCGCCGGGCAGGAGCCGGAGGCCGCCGCCGGGACGGGCGGGCGGACGTTCGACGGCGAGGGGACCGGGGGGCTCGGCCGCCGGGTGCGGAAGGGATTCGGACACCCGCCGGGGTGCCGGAGGGATCAGGCAGCCGCCCGGGAACCGGAGGCCTCAGCCGCCCGGGAGGATGACGGCCCGGCCGTTGATCCTGCCGTCGTGGAGGCGCTCGTAGGCGAGCGGGGCCTCGTCGAGGGAGTACGTCTCCACGTGGACGTCGACCGCTCCGGCGTGGGCCAGGTCGAGGACCTCGGCGAGCTCCTTGCGCGAGCCCCAGTAGGGCGCGCTGACGTTGGCACCGTACGGAAGCGTGCCGAAGCCGACCGGGAGCGCGCCGCCGCCGATGCCGACGATGGTGACGTCGCCGTCGACGCGGGCGACGGCGCCCGCGGTCGCCACGGTGGGCGGCGCTCCGACGAAGTCGAGGACCACGTGGGCGCCGAGTCCGCCGGTCAGTTCCCTGACGCGGGCGGCCGCCTTCTCGTCGGAGAGGACGGCTTCGTGCGCGCCGACGGTCCTGGCCAGGGCGAGCTTGTCCTCGGTGACGTCGAGGGCGATCACCCGGGCGGCCGTCATGGCGCGCAGCAGCTGGATCGCGACGTGGCCGAGGCCGCCGGTGCCGATGACGACGGCGGTGGAGCCTGGCACCAGCTTCGCCCGGGAGCGCACGATCGCGTGGTAAGGGGTCAGTCCGGCGTCCGTGAGGGGCACCGTCTTCACCGGGTCGAGGTCGCCGATCGGGATCAGGTGGCGGGGGTCGTCGACGATCATGTACTCGGCCATCGCACCGGGTGCGCCGAGTCCGGGCGGCATGATGCCGAGCTCCTTGGCGCGCAGGCAGTAGTTCTCCTTGCCTTCGGCGCAGTTCACACAGGTGCCACAGCCCCAGGGTCCGTAGACCGCGACGGAGTCGCCGAGGGCGAAGCCGTCGACGCCGTCACCGAGGGCGGCGACCGTGCCGACGCCCTCGTGTCCCAGGGTCAGGGGCAGCGGGAAGGGGATCTGGTCGGCGGGCCAGCTCATCACGGCGATGTCGGAGTGGCAGACGCCGGCGGCGGTGACCTTCAGCAGGACCTGGCCGGGGCCGGGCTCGGGGTCCGGGACGGTGACCACCTCGGGGGCGGCGCCGACGGCTCGGTACTGAACGGCTTTCATGGGGTCTCCTCGCTTCTCTCTTGATTCCTCTGTCGCCCCCGTGTCCCTTTGTCGCCCCCGTGTCCCCCGCACGCCACTCGGGCTCCGTTACGGGGCGGAGTAGCCGCCGTCCACCAAGTGGTAGCTGCCGTGGATGAAGGAGGCCTTGTCGGAGAGCAGGAAGGCCGCGAGTTCGGCGACCTCCTCGGCGGTGCCGAGCCGTCCCGCCGGGTGCAGGGAGATCAGGTGCTCGCGGGCCCCCGGGTCGGTGTTCCGCAGGAGCGGGGTGTCGATGAAGCCGGGGCCGACCGCGTTGATCCGGACGTTCTGTCCGGCGTATTCGAGCGCGGCGGTCTTGGTGAGGCCGACGACGCCGTGCTTGGCCGCGACGTAGGCGGGCGACCCCGCGAAGCCGTTGGTGCCGAGGATGGAGGACATGTTGACGATCGCGCCGCCGCCCGCCGCGACGATGGCGGGCAGCTCGTAGCGCATCGAGTGGAAGACGCCGCTGAGGTTCGTGGCGACGACGCGGTTCCAGTCCTCCACCGGGTACTCGCCGGTGGGGCTGCTGGGGCCCGCGATGCCCGCGTTGTTGACGGCCAGGTGGAGGGCGCCGAAGGTGTCCACCGCGAACCGCACACCCGCCTCGACGGAGGCCGGGTCGGTGACGTCCATCGCGACGGCGGCGGCCCTGGCTCCCGCGCCCTCCAGGTCGGCCGCGGCCTTGCGCGCGCTCTCCTCGTCGTAGTCGGCGACGACGACCGCCGCGCCGGCGGCGGCGAGCCGCCGGGCCAGGGCGAGGCCGATGCCGGAGGCGCCGCCGGTGATGAGGGCGGTGCGGCCCGCGAACTCGGTCGGGGCTTCGGCCTTCGCCTCGGCTGCGGGGGTGGAGCTGTGCTCGGTGCTCATGGTGTTGCCTCGGTTCCTTCTGCTTCTGCGGTGGTGCTGTTGGTACCGGTGGTGCTGTTGGTAGTGCCGGTGGTGCTGTCGGCGCCGGTAGTGCTGTTGTTGCCGCGGTGCTGTTCCGAAGCGGGGCGCGGCCCGCCGAGCAGGTCGGCGGAGAGCGCGTCGAACGCCTCGGCGACCAGTCCGGGCAGAGCGTCCGGCCGGCCTCCGCGCACCCAGGCGGCCTGGGCGGCGAGCAGCGCGCCCGCGCCTGCGGCGACGGTCACGGCGGGCCGGATGTCCTGCCGGGGATCGACGCCGAGCCGGTCCGCGACGATGGCGACCGAGTCCTCCTGGGCGTCCACCCGGATGTGGTGGAAGACCGCGTAGAGGGTCGGCTCCTCCTCGGCGACGACCAGCAGGTCGAAGATCCGGGGGCGGCGGTGCCAGGGCTCCGCCCCGGGATCGGCGAGCCAGTCGAGAACGGCACACCGGTAGGCGAGGAGCGGGGGTTCAGGGGCCGGGCG
>NZ_JAAXYC010000044.1 GCF_018619185.1 Streptomyces sp. McG3
GGGGAGGTCCGGCCTGGCTGGTGGGCGGGACCGGGGGCCGGAGAGGCAGGATGGAGGGCATGGATCTTCGCATCTTCACCGAGCCCCAGCAAGGGGCCGACTACGACACCTTGCTCACCGTCGCCAAGGCCGCCGAGGACCTGGGCTTCGACGCCTTCTACCGCTCCGACCACTATCTCCGCATGGGCTCCGGCGACGGTCTGCCCGGACCGACGGACGCCTGGATCACCCTCGCCGGACTGGCGCGCGAGACCCGGCGGATCCGGCTCGGCACGCTGATGACCGCCGGCACGTTCCGGCTGCCGGGAGTGCTGGCCATCCAGGTGGCCCAGGTCGACCAGATGTCCGGTGGCCGGGTCGAACTGGGCCTGGGCGCAGGTTGGTTCGAGGAGGAGCACAAGGCCTACGGCATTCCGTTCCCGAAGGAGAAGTTCGGCCGCCTGGAGGAGCAGCTCGCGATCATCACGGGTCTGTGGGCGACGGAGGCCGGCGGGACCTTCAGCTACGACGGCACCTACTACCAACTCACTGATTCGCCCGCGCTGCCCAAGCCGACCCAGACCAAGGTGCCCGTCCTGATCGGCGGTCACGGTGCGACGCGCACCCCGCGGCTCGCCGCGCAGTACGCGGACGAGTTCAACATCCCGTTCGCCTCGCTGGAGGACAGCGAGAAGCAGTTCGGCCGGGTCCGGGCCGCCGCGCAGGCGCACGGGCGTTCTCCGGACGACCTCGTCTACTCCAACGCGCTGATCGTCTGCACGGGCAAGGACGACGCCGAGGTCGCCCGACGCGCGGCGGCCATCGGCCGGGACGTGGAGGAGCTCAAGGCGAACGGGCTGGCGGGATCGCCCGCCGAGGTGGTCGACAAGATCGGCAGCTTCGAGGCGATCGGCTCGTCGAGGATCTACCTCCAGGTCCTCGATCTGGAGGACCTGGACCATCTGGAACTGATCTCCTCGCAGATCCAGTCCCAGCTGACCTGACCTGACCTGACCTGACCTGACGAGGAGGAGGTGGCTGTGCGTACCGTGCGCACGCTCGCCGACGCGCTGGACGCCGGACCCGTCCTGCTGGACGGCGGGCTCTCCAACCAACTGGAGGCGCAGGGCTGCGATCTGTCCGACACGCTGTGGTCGGCCAGGTTGCTGGCCGACGCGCCGGAACAGATCGAGGCCGCTCACCTCGCCTACCTCCGGGCGGGTGCGCGCGTCCTCATCACGGCCAGCTATCAGGCCACCTTCGAAGGGTTCGGGAGGTACGGGATCGACCGGGCCGGGACCGGGGCCCTGCTCGCCCGCAGCGTGGAGCTGGCCCGGGGCGCCGCCGACGCGGCGCGCCGGGCCGACCCCGATCGGGAGACCTGGGTCGCCGCATCGGTCGGACCGTACGGGGCGATGCTCGCCGACGGCAGCGAGTACCGGGGCCGTTACGGTCTGAGCATCCGGGAGCTGGAGCGCTTCCACCGCCCCCGGGTGGCGGCGCTGGCCGCTGCGGGGCCCGACGCCCTGGCGCTGGAGACGGTGCCGGACCTGGACGAGGCCGAGGCCCTGGTCCGGGTGGCCGAGGAGACCGGACTGCCGTACTGGCTCTCGTACAGCGTGGCGGGCGGCCGGACCCGGGCCGGCCAGCCCCTGGAGGAGGCGTTCGCGGTGGCGGCGGGGCGGGACTCCGTCCTCGCGGTCGGGGTCAACTGCTGCGATCCGGAGGAGGCACAGGGGGCGGTGGAGCAGGCGGTGGCGGTCACGGGCAGGCCCGCTGTGGTCTACCCGAACAGCGGGGAGGGCTGGGACGCCGGAGCACGGGGGTGGACCGGGCGCGGAACCTTCGACCCGGGGCGGGTGCGGGCCTGGACGCGGGCCGGGGCCCGGCTCGTCGGAGGCTGCTGCCGGGTGGGGCCGGACCTCGTCACGGAGCTGGAAGGGCGGTTGGAGGGTCAGGGCCCGCCGTAGCGGGTGTCCCCGGGGTCGTCCCGGAGATCGCTGTGTTCCGGGAGGAGCGAAAATGCCTGGTGGGAGCAGGGGGGCGACGACCATACTCGGACAGGTGTTCCTGACGATCGGTACGACCGGCACCCAAGAGCGTCCCGCCACGGACCTGGGCTTTCTGCTGCACAAGCATCCCGACAAGGCGCAGGCGTTCTCCACCTCGCACGGCTCCGCGCACGTCTTCTATCCCGAGGCGTCCGCCGAGCGCTGCACGGCCGCGCTCCTGCTGGAGGTGGATCCGGTGGCGCTGGTGCGGCGCGGCAAGGGCAAGGGCCGGGGCGGCGCCCCCGACGCGGCGCTCGCGCAGTACGTCAACGACCGCCCCTACGCGGCGTCCTCGTTGCTGTCGGTCGCCCTCGCCGCCGTGTTCAAGTCCGCGCTCGGCGGTGTCTGCCGGGCCATGCCCGAGCGGGCCGGGAGTCCGTTGCCGCTGCGGATCGAGGTGCCCGCACTGCCCGCCAGGGGCGGCGCCGAGCTGGTGCACAAGCTGTTCGCGCCGCTCGGCTGGTCGCGGGTCGACGTCACGGCCGTACCGCTGGACGAGGAGTTCCCCGCGTGGGGCGACTCCCGCTACGTACGTCTGGTGCTGGAGGGCGAGTTGCGGCTCGCGGACGCGCTGCGCCAGCTCTATGTCCTGCTCCCGGTGCTCGACGACGCCAAGCACTACTGGGTAGCGCCCGACGAGGTGGACAAGCTGCTGCGCGCGGGGGAGGGATGGCTGGCCGACCACCCCGAGCGGCCGTTGATCACCCGGCGCTATCTCTCCCACCGCTGGGGGCTCACGCGCCAGGCCGACCAGGCCCTGGAGCTGGTCCGGCTCGCCGAGTCGGACGACCTCGACGTCGACAGCGTCGACAACGCGGTGGACGAGAGCACCGACACCGAGGAGAAGCCGGTCCCGCTCGCCGAGCAGCGGCGCACCGCGATCCTCGACGCGCTGCGCTCCGCCGGGGCGAGCCGGGTGCTCGACCTCGGCTGTGGCCAGGGCCAGTTGGTGCAGGCGCTCCTCAAGGACGTGCGCTTCACCGAGATCGTGGGCGTCGACGTCTCGATGCGCGCCCTCACCATCGCCTCGCGGCGGCTGAAGCTCGACCGGATGGGAGAGCGCCGGGCGGACCGGGTCACCCTGCGGCAGGGTTCGCTCACCTACACCGACAAGCGGCTCGTGGGATACGACGCAGCCGTGCTCAGTGAGGTGATCGAGCACCTGGACCTGGACCGGCTGCCCGCCCTGGAGTACGCGGTGTTCGGAGCGGCGCGACCGGGGACCGTGCTCGTGACCACACCGAACGTCGAGTACAACGTCCGCTGGGAGACCCTCCCGGCCGGACACGTCCGGCACGGGGACCACCGCTTCGAGTGGACCCGGGCCGAATTCCGCGACTGGGCGGGGCAGGTCGCCGAACGGCACGGATACACCGTGCGGTACGCGCCGGTCGGGCCGGACGACCCCGAGGTGGGGCCGCCGACCCAGCTGGCCGTGTTCACCCGGACCGACGCCACCACGAACACCGCAACGACCGAGACGAAGACGAAGGAGGCGAAAGCCGCGTGAACGACGACCACAGCGACGCCAGTACGGAAGTCGGCACCGCCACCTCCACGGCCGCGCGCAGGTTGCCGGTGACCGACCTCTCCCTCGTCGTCCTCATCGGCGCCAGCGGATCGGGCAAGTCCACCTTCGCCCGCAAGCACTTCAAGCCGACCGAGATCGTCTCCTCCGACTTCTGCCGGGGCCTGGTCGCCGACGACGAGAACGACCAGAGCGCCAGCCGCGACGCCTTCGACGTGCTGCACTACATCGCCGGAAAGCGCCTGGAGGCCGGGCGGCTCACCGTGATCGACGCCACCAGCGTCCAGTCCGAGAGCCGCAAGCAGCTCGTCCAGCTGGCCAGGAAGTACGACGTCCTGCCCATCGCCATCGTCCTCGACCTCCCCGAAGAGGTCTGCGCCGCCCGCAACGCGGCCCGCCCGGACCGCGCCTCCATGCCGCGCCACGTCATCCAGCGGCACCGCCGCGAGCTGCGGCGTTCCCTGCGCGGCCTGGAGCGCGAGGGCTTCCGCAAGGTGCACGTCCTGCGCACCGAGGAGGAGGCCGAGAGCGCACGTGTGGTCCTGGAGCGCCGCTACAACGACCTGCGCCACCTCACCGGCCCGTTCGACATCATCGGGGACATCCACGGCTGCCGCTCCGAGCTGGACACCCTGCTCGGCAAGCTCGGCTACGTGGACGGCGCCCACCCCGAAGGACGTACGGCCGTGTTCGTCGGCGACCTCGTCGACCGGGGCCCCGACAGCCCCGGTGTGCTGCGCCGCGTCATGTCCATGGTGTCGGCGGGCACCGCCCTGTGCGTTCCCGGCAACCACGAGAACAAGCTCGGCCGTTATCTCGCGGGCCGCAAGGTCCAGCTCACCCACGGGCTCGCCGAGACCGTCGAGCAGTTGGAGCGCGAGGACGCCGAGCACCCCGAGTTCCGGGGGCAGGTGCGGAAGTTCATCGACGGGCTGGTAAGCCACTACGTCCTGGACGACGGCAAGCTGGTGGTCTGTCACGCAGGGCTGCCCGAGAAGTACCACGGCCGTACCTCCGGCCGGGTCCGCTCGCACGCGCTGTACGGGGACACGACGGGGGAGACCGACGAGTTCGGCCTGCCCGTGCGCTACCCGTGGGCCGAGGAGTACCGGGGCCGCGCCACCGTGGTCTACGGCCACACCCCGGTGCCCACCACCTCCTGGATCAACAACACCATCTGCCTGGACACCGGGGCCGTCTTCGGCGGGAGGATGACCGCGCTGCGCTGGCCGGAGCGCGAACTGGTCGACGTACCCGCCGAGAAGGTCTGGTACGAGCCCGTCAAGCCGCTGACCACCGAGGCGCCCGGGGGCCGGGAGGGCCGGCCCCTGGACATCGCCGACGTCCAGGGCCGCCGGACCGTGGAGACCCGGCACATGGGCCGCGTCGCCGTGCGCGAGGAGAACGCCGCCGCCGCGCTCGAGGTCATGAGCCGGTTCGCCGTCGACCCGCAGCTCCTCGCCTACCTCCCGCCCACCATGGCGCCCACCGCCACCTCCCGCGAGGACGGATTCCTGGAGCACCCGGCCGAGGCCTTCGCGCAGTACGCCGGCGACGGCGTCGAGCGGGTCGTGTGCGAGGAGAAGCACATGGGCTCCCGGGCGGTCGCCCTGGTCTGCAAGGACGCCGGGGCCGCGACCGCGCGCTTCGGCACGGCGGGCCCCACCGGCGCGCTGTACACCCGCACCGGGCGCCCGTTCCTGGACGACACGGCGATGACCGAGGCGGTCCTGGACCGGCTCCGCACCGCCGTCACCGCCGCCGGGCTCTGGGAGGAGTGGGACACCGACTGGGTGCTCCTGGACGCCGAGCTGATGCCGTGGTCGCTCAAGGCCGGCGGGCTGCTGCGCTCGCAGTACGCCGCCGTCGGCGCCGCGTCCGGCGCGGTCTTCCCGCCGGCCGTCGCCGCCCTGGAACAGGCGGTCGCCCGGGGCGTCGAGGTGGTGGGCCTCGCCGGACTCCAGCGGGCCCGCGCCAGGGACGCGGCCGCGTTCACCGAGGCGTACCGGCGCTACTGCTGGCCCACCGAGGGGCTGGACGGGGTGCGGCTCGCGCCGTTCCAGATCCTCGCGGTCCAGGGCCGCTCCCTGGCCTCCGTGCCGCACGACGAGCAGCTCGCCTGGCTGGACCGGCTCGTGGAGCACGACCCGACCGGGCTGCTCCAGGTCACCCGCCGGCTCGTCGTCGACACCGGGGACGAGTCCTCCGTCCGCGCGGGCGTGGACTGGTGGCTGGAGATGACCGGGCGGGGCGGCGAGGGCATGGTCGTCAAGCCGCTCGGCGCCCTGGTCCGGGACGCCAAGGGCCGGCTCGTCCAGCCCGGCATCAAGGTGCGCGGCCGGGAGTATCTCCGCATCATCTACGGCCCCGAGTACACCCGCCCGGACAATCTGGAGCGCCTGCGCTCCCGGTTCCTCGGCCACAAGCGCTCGTTGGCGCTGCGGGAGTACGCGCTCGGTCTGGAGGCCCTGGACCGGCTGGCGGAGGGGGAGCCGCTGTGGCGGGTCCACGAGGCGGTGTTCGCGGTCCTGGCCCTGGAGTCGGAGCCGGTGGACCCCCGTCTCTGAGAGCCGCCCAACCCGTAGGCGATTCGCGGGGTGAACGGCGCTCCGCGCGGTGAGGATGAAGGCATGGGATTCCACGTCGACTCCGAAGCCGGGCGGCTGCGCCGCGTCGTACTGCACCGCCCCGATCTGGAGCTGAAGCGGCTCACCCCCAGGAACAAGGACGCGCTCCTGTTCGACGACGTGCTGTGGGTGCGCCGCGCCCGGGAGGAACACGACGGGTTCGCCGACGTGCTGCGCGACCGGGGGGTCGCCGTGCACCTCTTCGGCGATCTCCTGCGCGAGTCCCTCGACATCCCGGTCGCCCGGCGGCTCGTGCTCGACCGGGTCTTCGACGAGAAGGAGTACGGTCCGCTCGCCACCGAGCATCTGCGGGCCGCCTTCGAGGAACTGTCCTCGGAGGAGCTGGCGGAGGCGCTGGTCGGCGGCATGACCAAGCGGGAGTTCCTGGAGCGGCACAGCGAGCCGACCTCCGTCCGCTTCCACGTCATGGACCTGGACGACTTCCTGCTCGGCCCGCTGCCGAACCACCTCTTCACCCGGGACACCTCGGCATGGATCTACGACGGGGTCTCCATCAACGCGATGCGCTGGCCCGCCAGACAGCGCGAGACCGTCCACTTCGAGGCGATCTACCGGCACCATCCCCTCTTCACCGGCCCGGAGGCGGGCGCCTTCCACCACTGGTCGGAGGGTCAGGACGACTACCCCTCCACCATCGAGGGCGGTGACGTCCTGGTCATCGGGCAGGGCGCCGTCCTCATCGGGATGAGCGAGCGCACCACGCCGCAGGCCGTGGAGATGCTGGCCCGGGGCCTCTTCGGCGCCGGTTCGGCGCGCACGATCGTGGCGCTCGACATGCCCAAGACCCGGGCGTTCATGCACCTGGACACGGTGATGACGATGATCGACGGCGACACGTTCACCCAGTACGCCGGTCTCGGCATGCTCCGCTCGTACACCATCGAGCCCGGCAGCGGCCCCCGCGAGCTGAAGGTCACCGACCATCCTCCCGAGCACATGCACCGCGCCATCGCCGCCGCCCTCGGGCTCGACTCCATCCGGGTGCTCACCGCCACCCAGGACGTGCACGCGGCCGAGCGCGAGCAGTGGGACGACGGCTGCAACGTGCTGGCGGTCGAGCCCGGGGTCGTCGTCGCGTACGAGCGCAACGCCACGACCAACACCTATCTCCGCAAGCAGGGCATCGAGGTGATCGAGATCCGGGGCAGCGAGCTGGGCCGGGGACGTGGCGGGCCGCGCTGTATGAGCTGTCCGGTGGAGCGGGACCCCGTGGGCTGAGAAGCGTGCGGACCGCGCACCCTGACCCTGTATAGAGATGCGGGTAGTCGTATAGACTTCCAGTTCTGCCCGCGTGCAGTGCGCCGATCCCCGTCCGACCCAGGAGCAGTCATCATGGCCATAGACCTCACCGGTCGCCACTTCCTCAAGGAGCTGGACTTCACCTCCGAGGAGTTTCTCGGCCTGGTCTCCCTGGCCGCCGAGCTCAAGGCGGCCAAGAAGGCCGGAGGCGAGGTCCAGCGGCTGCGCGGGAAGAACATCGCGCTGATCTTCGAGAAGACCTCGACCCGTACGCGCTGCGCGTTCGAGGTCGCCGCCGCCGACCAGGGCGCCTCCACCACCTACCTGGACCCGTCGGGCTCGCAGATGGGCCACAAGGAGTCCGTGAAGGACACCGCCCGGGTGCTCGGCCGGATGTTCGACGGGATCGAGTACCGGGGCGACAGCCAGCAGGCCGTCGAGGACCTGGCCGCGTACGGCGGAGTGCCGGTCTTCAACGGGCTCACGGACGACTGGCACCCGACCCAGATGCTCGCCGACGTGCTCACCATGACCGAGTTCCGCGAGGGGCCCGTCACGGGGACGGCCTTCGCCTACCTCGGCGACGCCCGCTTCAACATGGGCAACTCCTACCTGATCACCGGCGCCCTGCTCGGCCTGGACGTCAGGATCGTCGCCCCCGAGGCCTACTGGCCGGACGAGGCCGTCGTGGCGCGGGCCCGGGTGCTCGCCGAGGTCAGCGGCGCCACGATCACCCTCACCGGCGATGTCGCCGAAGGCGTGCGGGGCGCCGACTTCGTCGCCACCGACGTCTGGGTCTCCATGGGGGAGCCCAAGGAGGTGTGGGCCGAGCGCATCGCCGCCCTCGGTCCCTACGCCGTGACGATGGACGTCCTGCGGGCCACCGGCAACCCGGACGTGAAGTTCCTGCACTGCCTGCCCGCCTTCCACGACCTGGGCACCCAGGTCGGCCGGGACATCCACGCCCGGTACGGGCTGACCGAGCTGGAGGTCAGCGACGAGGTCTTCGAGTCCGCTCACTCGGTCGTCTTCGACCAGGCGGAGAACCGGATGCACACGATCAAGGCCGTGCTGGTGGCGACGCTCGCGGGGAAGTAGCCCCGCCGCTACCAGCGGGTACGGGTACGGAGCAGGGGTTCGCATGCTCATACACCCGATTGGGTGAACATGCGTGGTGGTGGCTACGATGTCGCCTCTTGGTGGGGTTCGGGCTCGCGATGCCCGGACCCCTTCCCATGTGCCGCCCGCGGTCCCCACGGCCGCCGTGCGCACCGGGAAACGTCCCCCCACTGCACCACCAGAGATGAGAACGTCCCGCATGAGCACCGGTCTGCCGGATTCCGGCACCCCGCAGCGCCCCGGCCCCTCGAAGCCGGGCCTGCGCCGCAAGAGTCCCGATCAGCTCATCGCCGAGTCCGGCGGCGACCTGGAGGGCCACGGCCTCAAGCGCACGATGGGCCTCTTCCAGCTCGTCTGCTTCGGGGTCGGTGCGATCGTCGGCACCGGCATCTTCGTCGGGCTCTCCGACAGCGTCGCCGAGGCCGGCCCCGCCGTCGTGATCTCGTTCGTCCTCGCGGCCATCACCTGCATCTTCACCGCCCTCTCCTTCGCGGAGCTGGGCAGCGCCATCCCGGTCTCCGGAAGCTCGTACTCCTTCGCGTACGCGGCGCTCGGCGAGCGCACCGCCTTCCTCGTCGGCTGGTGCCTGCTGCTGGAGTACGGCGTGTCGGTCTCCGCCGTCGCGGTGGGCTGGAGCCAGTACGTCAACGAGCTGCTGAACAGCGTGATCGGCCTGCAACTCCCCGAGGCCCTGTCCGCCGGTCCCGCCGAGGGCGGTGTGGTCAATCTGCCCGCGATCGTCGTGATCGCCATGGCCGCCGCGCTGCTGGTGCGCGGGGTCCGGGAGAGTGCCACCGCGACCGCCGCCATGGCGATCCTGAAGATCGGCATCCTGGTCGCGTTCTGCGCCGTGGCGTTCAGCGCGTTCGAGGACGACAACCTCATGCCGTTCGCGACCCACGGGCTCGGCGGCATCACCGCGGGCGCCTCGCTGGCGTTCTTCTCCTACATCGGCTTCGACGCCATCACCACCGCCGGCGAAGAGGTCAAGAACCCCCGGCGGAACATCCCCATCGCCATCCTGATCTGCATCGGCGTCGTCACCCTGCTCTACTGCGCGGTGGCGCTCTCGGCCATCGGCGCGATCGGCTCGGACGCCGTCGCCAACAAGAGCGCGGCCCTCTCGATCGCCGTCAACCAGGTCACCGACTCCACGGTCGGCGGCGGCATCATCGCCTTCGGCGCGGTCGTCGCCATCGCCTCGGTGGTGCTCGCCGTGATGTACGGGCAGACCCGCATCCTCATGTCGATGTCCCGCGACGGGCTCATCCCGCGCGTCTTCGAGCGGGTCTCGCCCACGACCCACACCCCGGTCGCCAACACCTGGATCGTGGCCGGTGTCTTCGCGGTCCCGGCCGCGTTCGTCCCGCTCGACGTCGTCGTGAACCTGACGACCATCGGCACGCTCGCCACGATGGTCGCCGTCAATGTCGCGGTGGTGGTGCTCCGGCGGAGCGCCCCCGGGCTGAAGCGGACCTTCCGGGTGCCGCTCTACCCGGTGAGCCCGCTGCTGGGCGTCTTGTTCTGCCTGTATCTGATGTACGGGACCGGCTGGACGACCTGGGTCCAGTTCGCGGTCTTCCTCGCCGTCGGGTCGCTGCTGTACGCCGGCTACGGGCGCAAGCGCTCCCGGCTGGTCAGCTCCCCGGGGACGGACCCGGCTGCGCCGGTATCGCCGGAAGCGTGAACCACACGGCCTTGCCGTGCTCCGTGGTGCGGTGACCGCACGCGGAGCTGAGGGTCCGGATCAGCAGCAGGCCGCGGCCGTGCTCCTGCCAGGGATCGACCTCACAGCCCGGCTGCGGCCGGGACAGGTCGCCCGGCGGGGCGGGGTCGCGGTCGTGCACCTCGACCTGGCAGCCGGTGGGCAGCAGCTCCACGACCAGCTCGATGGGCTCACCGCCCAGGGTGTGCTCGACGGCGTTGGCCACCAGCTCGGCGGTCAGCAGCTCGGCGGTGTCGCTGTCGGCCGGGGCGTCGATGTCCGACAGTGCCGTACGGATGAGAGCGCGGGCGATCGGCACGGCCGCGGTGGAGTGCGGCAGGGCGATGCGCCAGGAGGCGGGGACGGGGACGTCGGGCGGCACGGCGGGGTTTCCGTTCGGGAGCGGGTCTTCCTCGAAGCGGGAGGTCTCGACTTCTGGGGTTCACGCGGTACTCGTGTCGGGACTTCCTGGTTTCAACCTTACGAACCGTTCCGGTCCGGCCATAGAGGCGGTCGGCCGGAGCAAAGGGGACTTTCGCCACAACGGTCTCATGGATGCTGTATTGCGACCTCGTGACGGCGGTCACGTAAGGGTGATAACTTCGGAGGCGGAACGCGACCCGCGCACGGCCGGCACCAGCCCGATCGCTGAAGGGGACCCCTCCATGAGCCCGTTTCCCAGCTCGGCCCCGAGCACCGAGGAATGGCGTCATCTGCGGCTGACCCGGGACGACGGTGTGGCCACCGTCACACTCGCCCGCCCCGAGAAACTCAACGCGCTCACCTTCGGCGCCTACGCGGATCTGCGTGACCTCCTCGCCGAGCTCTCCCGGGAACGTTCCGTCCGCGCCCTCGTCCTCGCCGGTGAGGGGCGCGGCTTCTGCTCCGGCGGAGACGTCGACGAGATCATCGGCGCCACCCTGGCCATGGACACCGCGCAGCTCCTCGAATTCAACCGGATGACCGGCCAGGTAGTCCGGGTCCTGCGGGAGTGCCCCTTCCCCGTCGTCGCCGCCGTCCACGGCGTCGCCGCCGGGGCCGGAGCCGTGCTGGCCCTGGCGGCGGACTTCCGGATCGCCGACCCGTCGGCCCGCTTCTCCTTCCTCTTCACCCGGGTCGGCCTCTCCGGCGGCGACATGGGCGCGGCCTATCTGCTGCCCCGGGTCGTCGGCCTCGGCCACGCCACCCGGCTCCTGATGCTCGGGGACGCCGTCCGCGCCCCGGAGGCGGAGCGCATCGGGCTGATCAGCGAGCTGGCCGAGGAGGGGAAGGCCGACGAGCGCGCCGCCGGGCTGGCCCGCCGCCTCGCCGACGGCCCGGCCCTCGCGCTCGCCCAGACCAAGGCCCTGCTCACCGCCGAGCTGGACATGCCGCTCGCCGCCTCCGTCGAGCTGGACGCCAACACCCAGGCACTCCTCATGCACGGCGAGGACTACGCCGAGTTCCACGCCGCCTTCACCGAGAAGCGGCCGCCGAAGTGGCAGGGGAGGTAGCCGTGCCGGCCCCCGAGTCGACCCGGCGCCCCGACGCCGCCGTGCCGGCCCCCGAAGCCGCCCGACGCCCGGACGCCCCCGTGCCGGTTCCCGAGGCGACCCGGCGCCCGGGTGAGGCTGAGCCGGACCGCGTGCGGCGGATCGCGGTCGTCGGCGGCGGCCCCGGCGGTCTCTACGCCGCGGCCCTCCTCAAGCGGCTCGACCCGGACCGCGCCGTCACCGTCTTCGAGCGCAACGCCCCCGACGACACCTTCGGCTTCGGCGTCGTCCTCTCCGACGAGACCCTCGGCTCCATCGAACACGCCGACCCCGAGGTGTACCGGGCGCTGAGAGCCGAGTTCGTCCGCTGGGACACCATCGACATCGTCCACCGGGGCCGGACCCACACCTCCGGCGGCCACGGCTTCGCCGCCCTCGGCCGCCGCCGGCTCCTGGAGATCCTGCACGAGCGCTGCACCGGCCTCGGCGTCGACCTCCGCTTCCGCGCCCCGGCCCCGCCCGCAGCCGAGCTCGCCGCCCACCACGACCTGGTCATCGCCGCCGACGGGGTGCACAGCGCCACCCGCGCGGCCCACGCCGACTCCTTCGGCCCGAGCGTCACCGGGCACCGCAACCGCTACATCTGGCTCGCCGCCGACTTCGCGCTCGACGCCTTCCGCTTCGAGATCACCGAAACCCCGTACGGCGTCATGCAGTTGCATGGATACCCGTACGCGGCGGACGCCTCCACCGTCATCGTCGAGATGCGCGAGGAGGTCTGGCGCGCCGCCGGGCTCGACACCTGTGACGCGGCCGAATCCACCGCCCGTTGCGCCAAGTTCTTCACCGAAGCGCTGGACGGCCGCCCGCTGCGCGGCAACAGTTCCTCCTGGCTCGCCTTCCGCACGGTCGCCAACTCCCGCTGGTCCCACGGCAACACCGTGCTCATCGGCGACGCGGCCCACACCGCCCACTTCTCCATCGGCTCCGGCACCAAGCTCGCCGTCGAGGACGCCCTGGCGCTGGCCGCCTGCGTCGAGGAACAGCCGGACCTGCCGACGGCCCTCGCCGCGTACGAGGCCGAGCGTCGCCCGGTCGTCGCCTCCACCCAGCGCGCCGCGGCGGCCAGCCTGCGCTGGTTCGAGGAGCTGGCCACCTACGTGGACCAGCCGCCCCGCCGCTTCGCGTTCAATCTGCTCACCCGCAGCCGCCGGGTCACCCACGACAACCTCCGACTGCGAGACGCCTCGTTCACCGCCGCCGTCGAGGAGGAGTTCGGCTGCCCGCCGGGCACCCCGCCGATGTTCACCCCGCTGCGCCTGCGCGGCCTCGAACTGCGCAACCGCGTCGTCGTCTCGCCCATGGACATGTACTCCGCCACCGACGGGCTGCCCGCCGACTTCCACCTCGTCCACCTCGGGGCCCGGGCGCTCGGCGGTGCGGGACTCACGATGACCGAGATGGTCTGCGTCAGCCCCGAGGGCCGCATCACCCCCGGCTGCACCGGCCTGTGGAACGACGAACAGGCCGTCGCCTGGCGGCGGATCACCGACTTCGTCCATACCTCCGCCCCCGGCGCCGCCATCGGGGTGCAGCTCGGCCACTCCGGCCGCAAGGGCTCCACGAGGCTGATGTGGGAAGGCATCGACCAGCCCCTGGAGGACGGCAACTGGCCGCTGGCGGCCGCCTCCCCGCTCCCGTACGAGCCGGGCGTCAGCCAGGTCCCCGCGGAGCTGGACCGGGCCGGACTGGACGCCGTGCGTGAGCAGTTCGTGGCGGCCGCCCGGCGCGCCGCCGGCTCCGGCTTCGACCTCCTCGAACTGCACTGCGCTCACGGCTACTTGCTCTCCGGCTTCCTCTCCCCGCTCACCAACCGCCGCACCGACGCCCACGGCGGATCCCTGGCCGGGCGGCTCCGCTTCCCCCTGGAGGTCTTCGACGCCGTACGCGAAGTGTGGCCCGATGAACGGCCGATGACCGTGCGGATCTCGGCCACCGACTGGGCCGAGGGCGGCACCGACGCCGAGGACGCCGTCGCGATCGCCCGCGCCTTCGCCGACCACGGGGCCGACGCCATCGACGTCTCCACCGGCCAGGTCGTGGCCGAGGAGCGCCCCGAGTACGGCCGCTCCTACCAGACCCCGTACGCCGACCGGATCCGCAACACCGTCGGCGTCCCCGTCATCGCGGTCGGCGCGATCTCCTCCTGGGACGACGTCAACTCCCTGCTCCTGGCGGGCCGCGCCGACCTCTGTGCCCTGGCCCGCCCCCATCTGTACGACCCGCACTGGACGCTGCACGCGGCGGCCGAACAGGGCTACAGCGGCCCGGGCGCTCCCTGGCCCCTTCCGTACGGCGCGGGCAGCCGCCCGCCGCCCACCGGCCGCACCGACGGACCGAAGCCCCGGCTCACGCTGGGCTGAGGCAGCCGTGGCAGCGGCAAGGGACGGGGTGCGGCACACCGTCCCAGTGCTCCTCGCGGTACCGCGGAGCCAGGCGCGCGAGCAGGGCGGCCAGCTCCTCGGCGTACTCCCGCGTGGCCCAGGATCCGTCGACGCCCAGCGCTGCCACGCGGCGCAGTACCGCAGGGCTGTACACCGCGACGGGCCGGAAGGTGTGGAGATTGCGGGTCGCCATGTCGATGGTGATGTACGCACCGGTGTGCCGGCCGCGCCCGATGGTGGTCAACTGCTCGTGCCCCATGCCCCCGTAGGTTGTGACGACGTGCAGCTTGGACCCGCCCCGGTACGACTTGGTCCCGGGCCGCAGTTCCTGCCCGCCCTCCCCGTACCGCCGCCACCGCACCACGTTCGCGGCGACGAGCCACAGCGGCTCCGCCGTCACGAGCTCCTCGGCCACGGGGCCGGCCATGGGCTCCTCGGTCACGGATTCCTCGGCCACGGGCTCCTCGGTCACGGGTGCCTCCTCAACAGCAGCCGGTCCGCGACCGGTTCGTAGCCGATGCGCAGATACACGCTGTTGCTCGTCGGGTTGGCGAGGTCGGTGAACAGCACGACCTCCGCGGCTCCCGCCTCCCCGGCCGCCCGCCCGGCCTCGTCCGTCACGGCGGCCGCGTACCCCCGGCCGCGAAGCTCCGGCGGGGTGTACACCAAGGTCACCCGCACCGTGCCCGCCAGCATCCGGGAGCGCCCCGCGAGAGCCACCGGAGCCCCGCCGCTCTCCCAGAGGGTGAGCGCCCCGCGTTCCGTTCCCTCGTCCACCAGCCACTCGGCCGAGGACTTGGACTGCCCGGTCGCGTCGGCGAATCCGCGCACCCACTCCACGAGCAGCGCCCGGTCCGCCGGCGTCGCCGCCCTGGCCCGGCCATCCGGCGCGGGGGAGGGCGGTCGCGGCGGACCCAGCCGGTACAGCCGCTGCTCCTGCTCGGTCCGGTAGCCGGGGAGCCGGGCGGCCAGCAGCGCCGCGGTGCCCCGGTCCGCGTTGACGGCGTCCAGATCCGGGCCCGCTCCCAGGGCTTCCGCCAGCGGACCCACCGCGTCCGCCGGCACGGCGTTCAGCAGCGCGGGATGCGGCGGAGTGCGCAGCAGGGTCCCCGCCACCGCCCCGTCCGCCCCGCGCCACCAGCCGAGCACCGGATCGCCCCCGCCGTAGTGGTGCGGGCCCGCGTGCCTCAGCCGCTCGGTGACGGTCAGCGCCACCGTGTGCTCGACGGGCCGCGCGGCGAGCGACGCGCCGGCGGCGGCGAGGAACGTGGCGACGTCGTTCGTGAAGGTCCAGGTCATGCCTCATCCTGCCCGTGGGCCGGGGCCCGGGGCACCTGGATTTCACCCCGGCGGGGTCACGGCCGCACGTACCGCTCCCCGGCGTCCCGCAGCCGCTCGTGCAGCCGGCCGAACACCTCCGCGGATCGCCCGCCCGGCCAGTCCCCGGGCAGCAGCTCGGGCGGCAGACCCGGGTCCGCGTAAGGGAGTTGCCGCCACGAGTCCAGGGCCAGCAGATAGTCCCGGTAGGCGGTCTGCGGGCGGGGTGCGTCGTCGGTTTCCCCGGACGCCTCCCAGTCCCGCAGCACCGGCTCGTGCAGCTCCAGGAACTCGTGGTGCAGCCGCGCCACCGCCGCCAGGTCCCACCAGCGGGCCACCGCCTCGCGGGTGGCGGCGAAGCCGAGGTGCTCGCCGCGGAACAGGTCCACGTACGGGGCGAGCCCGAGCCGCTCCAGGGTGTGGCGGGTCTCCTCGTACAGCCCGGCCGGCGCGATCCACACCCCGGGCGCGGCCGTGCCGAAGCCGAGCCGGGCCAGCCGGGAGCGCAGGAGATGGCGCTTGTTGCGCTCCGCCTCGGGCACGGAGAACACCGCGAGCACCCAGCCGTCGGAGAGCCGCGGCCCGGGCCGCCCGTAGATCCGCCGGTCCCCGTCGTCCAGCAGTTGCCGGGCGTCCGGCGACAGCGCGTACCCCGCCGAACCGTCCGCCGCACGGGCGGCCACCAGCAGCCCGCGCCGCTTCAGCCGCGAGACGCAGGAGCGTACGGAAGGGGCGTCGACGCCGACGGCGTGCAGCAGACGGATCAGCTCCGACACCGCGAACGGCGCGCCGTCCGGCGGTCGGCCGTAGGCGCCGTAGAGCGTGACGATCAGGGAACGGGGGGTGCGCAGCTCGGCCACGTGATCACTTTAGAGGTGCTGGTCCCGCAGCAGGAACCGCTGGAGTTTTCCGGTGGCCGTACGGGGCAGGGACGCCTGGAAGACGAAGACCCGCGGGCACTTGTGCGGGGCCAGGCCGGCCTTCATATGGGCCCGCAGCGAGTCGGCCGTCTGCTCCGAGCCCTCCGTCAGCACCACGTGGGCCACCACGATCTCGCCGCGCAGTTCGTCCGCCCGGCCCACCACGGCGGCCTCCGCGACCTCCGGATGGCGCAGCAGGGCGTCCTCCACCTCGGGGCCCGCGATGTTGTAGCCGGAGGAGATGATCATGTCGTCGGCGCGGGCCACGTAGCGGAAGTAGCCGTCCGGTTCGCGGACGAAGGTGTCGCCGGTCATGTTCCAGCCGTGCCGGACGTACTCCGTCTGGCGGGGGTCGGAGAGATAGCGGCAGCCGACCGGACCACGCACGGCGAGCAGTCCCGCCTCGCCGTCGGGCAGTTCGTCCCCGCGCTCGTCCACCACGCGGGCCTGCCACCCCGGCACGGGCACCCCCGTCGTGCCCGGCCGGATCGCGTCGTCGGCCGCCGAGATGAAGATGTGCAGCAGCTCCGTGGCCCCGATGCCGTTGATGATGCGCAGCCCCGTCGCCTCGTGCCAGGCCCCCCAGGTCGACGCAGGGAGGTTCTCCCCGGCCGACACACAGCGCCGCAGCGCCGAGAGGTCGTGGCCGTCCAGCTGCCCGAGCATCGTGCGGTAGGCCGTCGGCGCGGTGAACAGCACCGAGACCCGGTGCCGGACCAGCGCGGGCAGCAGCTGCCGCGGCCCCGCCTGCTCCAGCAGCAGCGTCGAGGCCCCGGCCCGCAGCGGGAAGACCAGCAGCCCGCCCAGGCCGAACGTGAAGCCCAGCGGCGGACTGCCCGCGAACACGTCGTCGGCACAGGGGCGCAGCACGTGCCGGGAGAAGGTGTCGGCGATGGCCAGGAGGTCCCGGTGCAGGTGCATGCAGCCCTTGGGGCGTCCGGTGGTGCCCGAGGTGAACGCGATGAGCGCGACCTCGTCGGCGGCCGTGTCCACCGCCCGGTACGGCCCGGTCCTGGCCTCGGTCAGCCGGGTCAGGTCCCCGGGCGCGTCCCCGCCGAACAGGGTGACCCGCAGGCCCTCCACGTCCGCCTCCGCCAGGTCCCGCGCCGACCGGGCGTCGCACAGGGCGTGGCCGATGCGCGCCAGCGAGCAGATGGTGGCCAGCTCCGTCGCGCGCGCCTGCGCCAGCACGGTGACGGCGACCGCGCCCGCCTTCATGACGGCGAGCCAGCAGGCGGCCAGCCAGGGCGTCGTCGGCCCGCGCAGCAGCACCCGGTTGCCCGGCACGACGCCCAGGTCGTCCGTGAGCACATGGGCGATGCGGTCCACCGTCTCCCGCAGCTCTCCGTAGCTCCAGACGCTCCCGTCGCCGGAGAGCAGCGCGGGGCGGTCCGCGCCCCGTTCCTCGACGGTCCGGTCCAGCAGTTCGTGCCCGCAGTTCAGCCGGTCGGGGTAGCGCGGCGCGGGATCGTCCAGGAGGAGCTCAGGCCACTGCTCCGGCGGCGGGAGATGGTCGCGCGTGAAGGTGTCGGCGTGGGCGCCCGCGGCGTGACCGGACGGCTCGGGATGCGCGCCGGGGACGCGTACGGACGCGTCGGCGGCGGCTGTGGGCGTGTTCGGCGAGGAATTCGGCTCCATGAAGGATCGCCCCCTTGTCGCCTCTGGAGCGTATCGTTTGGGTGACGGTAGTCAACGGTCCGCGATAAGACATGACGTGCGATGCGATGCGACGAGATGCCACGCGACGCGACGGAGCACGCGACACGACGCGACAAGAGAGGCGCCGCCATGACGGCATTCTCCCTCGAACCGGAACAAACCGCCTGGTGCGAGGAGCTCCGCACCCTCGCCGCGCAGGAGCTGCGCCCGCTGGCGGAGAAGGGGGAGCCCGGGCGCGTCAACCGCCCGCTGCTGGCCGCGCTCGGCGAGCTGGGCCTCCTCGGCCGGATGCTGGGCTCCGGGGCGCTGGACCTGTGCCTGCTGCGTGAGTCCCTGGCCCGGGGCTGCACCGAGGCCGAGACGGCCCTCGCCCTCCAGGGCCTCGGCACCACCCCGATCGTCCAGGCGGGCACCGCCGCCCACCGTGAGCGCTGGCTCCCCGAGGTCCGGGCCGGGCGGGCCGTCGCGGCGTTCGCCCTGAGCGAGCCGGGTGCCGGCTCCGACGCGGCGGCCCTGAGCCTGGCCGCCGAGCACACCCCGGACGGCTGGGCGCTCACCGGCGAGAAGTGCTGGATCTCCAACGCCCCCGAGGCCGACTTCGCCGTGGTCTTCGCCCGGACGACCCCCGGGGCGGGGTCCCGCGGCATCACCGCGTTCCTGGTCCCGTCCGACCGCCCCGGACTCACCGGCTCCGCCCTCGACATGCTCTCCCCGCACCCCATCGGCACCCTGGAGTTCGACGGTGTACCGGTCACCGCCGACGATGTGCTCGGCGAGCCCGACCGGGGCTTCCGGGTCGCGATGAACACCCTCAACCTCTTCCGGCCCAGCGTCGGGGCGTTCGCCGTGGGGATGGCCCGCGCCGCCCTCGACGCGACCCTGGACCACACGGCCCGGCGCACCGCGTTCGGCGGTCCGCTGAGCGACCTCCAGGCCGTCTCGCACCAGGTCGCGGAGATGGCCACCCGCACCGAGGCCGCCCGCCTCCTGGTGTACGCGGCGGCCGCCGCGTACGACGCGGGGGAGAGCGGCGTGCCGCGCCGGGCGGCGATGGCCAAGCTGTACGCCACCGAGACCGCGCAGTACGTCGTCGACACCGCCGTCCAACTGCACGGCGCCCGCGCCCTGCGCCGGGGTCATCTGCTCGAACACCTCTACCGCGAGGTCCGCGCGCCGCGGATCTACGAGGGCGCGAGCGAGGTGCAGCGCACCATCATCGCCAAGGAGCTGTACGCGAACGGCGCCCAGCGATCCGAGCCCCTCGCCCAGCAGCGCCTCGCCCAGCAGCGCCTTGACCGGCAGCCCCGTGACGAACAGTCCCTTGATCAGCAGCCCCCCACCCGGCAGTCCGCCGCCCAGGAGCCCGTGGAGCCCGCCGGCCTCACCCAGGAGCCGCCCGCATGAGCCCGTCCCACCGGATCAACCCGGCCGAACTCTCCCCGCCCACCGGCTTCAGCCACGCGGTCGTCGCCACCGGCGGGCACCTGGTCTTCCTCGCCGGACAGACCGCACTCGACCCGGACGGAAAGGTCGTCGGGGACACCCTGCCCGACCAGTTCGCCGTCGCCCTGGGCAATCTGCTCACCGCTCTCCACGCGGCCGGCGGCGCCCCCGCCGACCTCGCCCGGGTCACCGTCTACGCCACGGACATCGCCGACTACCGCTCCCACGCCCCCGAGCTGGGCCGGATCTGGCGCCGGCTCGCGGGACGCGACTACCCGGCGATGGCCGTCATCGGGGTGGCCCGGCTCTGGGACGAGCAGGCGATGGTCGAGATCGACGGGGTCGCGGTGCTGCCGTGAGCCGGGCGTCCGAGTAGCGGCGGGAGGACGGCGGGGCGAGGCTGAAGGGGTCCGGATACCGAGCCGACCAGGAGGGTCAGCGGTGACCAGTCAGCCGCCCCCGCGCCCCGCCGCCCGCTCCTACGACGGCGAGGGCATCGTCGTCGGATTCGACGCGCACCGCTGCCTGCACGCCGCCGAGTGCGTGACCGGACTCCCCGCCGTCTTCGACGTCGGCCGCCGCCCGTGGATCCAGCCGGACAACGCCCCCGCCGACGAGGTCGCCGACGTCATCCACCGCTGCCCGAGCGGCGCGCTCCAGTACCACCGCACCGACGGGATGCCCGACGAGGTCCCGGACGTCCCCACCCATGTCTCCCTGCACGCCGACGGGGTGCTGCACGTGCGCGGCGATCTCGAAGTCGCCACCCCGTACGGACCGTGCCACGAGACCCGGGTGATGCTCTGCGGCTGCGGCGCCACCGGCAACACGCCGTACTGCGACCACAGCGGACCCTGCGCCGGACACGGCTGAGGCGACCTTCCCGGAGACAGCGGCCGGGAGGCGCGCGGCGCGCCGGTCGGGTGAATCGGCCTGAGAGATATATCTGTATTTAGTGCCTTTTATTCCGGATGCCCCGCCGCCGCCCGAACCGGACACCCCTCGGTGATCGCGCTCATCGTCGCCCACTTCGCGCTCGCGGCCTGCGCGGGCCCGCTGGTGCACCGGCTCGGCCGGCGGGCCTTCGTCGTGCTGGCCCTGCCCCCTGCGGCGGCCACCGTCTGGGCCCTCACCCGCTGGAGCACCGCCGCGTCCGGAGACGCGGACACCTGGTCCTGGCAGTGGATCCCGGACTACGGCGTCGCCCTCGACCTGCGCCTGGACGCGCTGGCCGAACTGATGGTGCTGCTCGCCGCCGGGGTCGGCGCGCTCGTCCTGCTCTACTGCGCCTCCTACTTCACCGACGACACCCCGCAACTGGGCCGCTTCGCCGGGAACCTGCTCGCCTTCGCGGGCGCGATGCTCGCCCTCGTCCTCGCCGACGACCTGATCACGCTCTACGTGTTCTGGGAACTGACCACGGTCTTCTCCTACCTGCTGATCGGCCACGGCAGCGAACACCGGCACAGCCGCCGCTCCGCCCTCCAGGCCCTCGTCGTCACCACCTTCGGCGGCCTCGCCATGCTCGTCGGCTTCCTGATCCTCGGTCAGGCCGCCGGCACCTACCGGATCTCCGCGATCGTCGCCGACCCGCCCGAGACGACCCTCGCCGTGTCCGTCGCCGTCGTCCTCGTGCTGTGCGGGGCGCTGTCGAAGTCCGCGATCTGGCCGTTCTCCATGTGGCTGCCGAACGCCATGGCCGCGCCGACCCCCGTCAGCGCCTATCTGCACGCCGCCGCGATGGTCAAGGCCGGGGTCTACCTGGTCGCCCGGCTCGCCCCCGCCTTCGCCGACGTCCCCGTCTGGAAACCCGTCGTGCTCGTCCTCGGCGGCGCGACCATGCTGCTCGGAGGCTGGCGGGCGCTGCGCCTGAACGACCTCAAGCTCGTCCTCGCCTACGGGACCGTCAGCCAGCTCGGCTTCCTCACCCTGCTCGCCGGGACCGGCAACCGCGACGCCGCGCTCGCCGCCGCCGCGATGATCCTCGGGCACGCCCTCTTCAAGGCCCCGCTGTTCCTCGTCACCGGCATCGTCGACCACGCGGCCGGCACCCGCGACCTGCGCGAACTGTCCGGCGTCGGCCGCTCCCTGCCGTACGTCGCCGGCGTCGGCGCCCTCGCCGCCGCCTCCATGGCCGCCCTCCCGCCGCTGCTCGGCTTCGCCGCGAAGGAGGCCGCGTTCGAGGCGCTGCTGCACGGCTCCGCCGCCGACCGGTGGGCGCTGGCCGTCGTCGTCGCGGGCTCCGCGCTGACCACCGCGTACAGCCTGCGGTTCGTCTGGGGCGCGTTCGCCCGCAAGCCCGGCGTCCCCGACACCCCTGTCCACCGCGTCGGGTGGGCCTTCCTCGCCCCGCCCGCCCTGCTCGCCGCCCTCGGCCTGGTCCTCGGCCCCGGCGTCGGCTGGACCGACCGGCTGCTGGGCGCGTACGCCGACACGTTCCCGGCCGAGGGGAAGCCGTACCACCTGGCCCTCTGGCACGGGTTCGGTATCGCGCTGCTCCTGTCGGCCCTCGCCTGGGCCGCGGGCACCGTGCTCTTCCTCGGCCGCGCACAGGTCACCCGGCTCTCCCGCCGGATCGCCTGGCCCACCGCCGACAGCGTCTTCGGCCATCTGCTGCTCGGGCAGGAACGTCTCGCCCTCCAGGTCACCGGCTTCATCCAGCGCGGCTCCCTCTCCGTGTACCTCGCCACCACCCTCCTCGTCATGCTCGCCGGGCAGCTCACCGTCCTCGTGGTCGACACCCCCTGGAACGGGGCCGTGCGCCCCCGGCTCTGGGACAACCCGCTCCAGGGCGCGGTCGCCGCCCTGACCTGCGCCGCCGCCCTGCTCTGTCTGACGGTGCGGCGGCGCATGAAGGCCGTCGTCCTGGCCGGACTCACCGGATACGGCGCCGCCCTGCTCTTCGTCGTCCAGGGAGCGCCCGACCTGGCGCTCACCCAGTTCTGCGTCGAGACCGTCTCGATGATCGTCTTCGTGCTGGTGCTGCGCCGGATGCCCGTCCACTTCCAGGAGACCGTCAGTACCTGGCGGCGGGCCGCCCGCATCCCGATGGCCCTCGCGGCGGCCGCCACCGTCGGCGTCGGCATGTGGGTCGCCGCCGCCGCGCGCACCGCCGAACCGGCCGGCGCCGCCATGGTCCGGGAGGTCGCCGACCACGGGCTCAAGGACGTCGTGGCCACCATCCTCGTCGACCTGCGCGCCTGGGACACGATGGGGGAGTCCGCGGTGCTCGCCGCCGCCGCGATCGGCGTCACCAGCCTCATCTACCTGCACCGCCGCAGCGAGGGCACCCTGGTCCAGGAGGAGTTGCGGGGGCGCACCGCCTGGTCCCTGTCGGCGCACCACTCCTCCCGGCTGCCGCAGGGCGACGACGTGGCCCCCGAACGCGGCTGGCTGGCCGCCGGAGCCACCCTCGCCCCCGAGCACCGCTCGATCGTCTTCGAGGTGGTGGCCCGGCTGCTGTTCCACCCGATCCTCGTGCTCTCGGTCTATCTGCTGTTCTGCGCCGAGAGCCTGCCCGGCGGCGGGTTCGTCGCCGGACTCGTCGCCGGACTCGCCCTGATCACCCGCTACCTGGCGGGCGGCCGCTTCGAACTCGCCGAGGCGGCCCCCCTGCAACCAGGCCTCTTCACCGGCCTCGGCCTCTTCATCTCCACCGGCGTGGGCCTCCTCGGACTCGCCGAGGGGACCGTCCTGCACGCCTTCACGTACTACGGACACCTGCCGGTCTTCGGCTCGTACCACCTGAGCACCTCGGTCCTCTTCGACTTCGGCGTCTACCTGCTGGTCCTCGGCGTCGTCCTGGACATCGTGCGGGCCCTCGGCGCCAAGATCGACCGGCAGATCGAACGGGCGGCGGGCGTCCTCACCCCCGAAGGCGGCCCCGAGGCGGGAGGGACCCTCCGATGATCGTCAGCGCCTCGCTCCTCGCCACCGCCGTCGTGCTCTGCGCCGTCGGCGGCATCCTCATGCTCACCCGCCCGCTGACCCGCATCCTGCTCGGCGCCGTCATCCTCGGCAACGGCATCAACCTGCTGGTCCTCTCCTCCACCGGCCGGGCCGGTGCGGCGCCCCTGCTCTACGGGGTGTCCCTGAGCCGGGTCACCGACCCGCTGCCCCAGGCCATCGCGCTGACCGCCATCGTCATCACCCTGGCCACCACCGCGTTCCTGCTGGCCATGGCCTACCGCAGCCACCAGATCACCGGCACCGACGAGGTCCACGACGACCTGGAGGACCGCCGCATCGTGCTGCGCGCCGAAGTGCTCGGCGAACGCGCCCAGCTGCGCGAACAGTTCCGGTCGGGGGCCGAACCCACCGCCGAGGAGCGCGAACGCTACCGGGAGGAGCGCCGCCGGCTCCGCGACCGGCTCCGCGCCGACCGCGCCCGCCAGGCCCGGGGCCGCGACGCCTCCGGCAACCTCTGGAACGACGTGCTGGGCGCGGACCCGGAGGACTACGCACGCGACGGCGACGCCAAGGCGGACGACCGCTACCCCCGCGACCGAGGAGCCGACGGATGAACGCGCTCGTCCCCCTGCCCGTGCTGCTGCCCCTGTGCGCCACCGGTCTCAGCCTCGCCTTCGGCACCCGCCTGGGGCGCTTCCAGCGCTTCATCAGCGTCGCCGTGCTCACCGCCGTCACCGCGCTCTCGGTGATCCTCATGATCGCCGCCGACCGGCAGGGCCCGCTCTCCGTCCACCTCGGCGACTTCGCCCCGCCGCTCGGCATCACCCTGGTCGCCGACCGGCTGTCCGGGCTGATGCTCACGGTCTCCTCGGCCATCACACTCTGCGTCCTCGTCTACTCCCTCGGCCAGGGCATGACCGACCGGGACAAGGAGACCCCGCTCGCCGTCTTCCACCCCGCCTACCTGATCCTCGTCGCCGGGGTCTCCTGCACCTTCCTCGCCGGCGACCTCGTCAACCTCTACGTGGGCTTCGAGATCATGCTGGTCGCCAGCTTCGTCCTGCTCACCCTCGGCGGCACCGGACCCCGGATGCGGGCGGGCTCCACCTACGTGATCATCTCGCTGTTCTCCTCGATGCTCTTCCTCACCGCCATCGCCATGACGTACGCGGCCACCGGCACCGCCAACTTCGCCCAGCTCGCGGGACGGCTGGCCGACCTCCCCATCGGCGTACAGACCCTGATCCAGGCGCTGCTGCTGACCGTCTTCGCGATCAAGGCGGCCGTCTTCCCGCTCGCCGCCTGGCTCCCCGACTCCTATCCCACGGCCCCGGCCCCCGTGACCGCCGTCTTCGCCGGACTGCTCACCAAGGTCGGCGTCTACTGCATGCTCCGCACCGAGACCCTGCTCTTCCCCGGCAACCGCATCGGCGACCTTTTGATGGCCATCGCGCTGGCCTCGATGGTCATCGGCATCCTCGGCGCGGTCGCCCAGACCGACCTGAAGCGGCTGCTCTCCTTCACCCTGATCAGCCACATCGGCTACATGGTCTTCGGGATCGGCCTCGCCACCCGCGAGGCGTACGGCGGGGCCATCGTGTACGTCGCCCACCACATCACCGTCCAGACGACCCTGTTCCTCGTCGCCGGGCTCATCGAACGCCGGGGCGGCACCACGGAACTGACCCGGCTCGGCGGTCTGGCCAGGGCCGCGCCGATGCTCGCCGTGCTGTTCTTCGTCCCCGCGATGAACCTCGCCGGGATCCCCCCGCTGTCCGGCTTCATCGGCAAGCTCGGGCTGATGCGCGCCGGTGTCGCCGACGGCGGCGGCTGGGCCTGGCTGCTGGTCGCGGGCTCGGCGGCCACCAGCCTGCTGACGCTGTACGTGGTCGCCAAGGTCTGGAACCTGGCCTTCTGGCGCGCCGCCCCGCCCGGCCAGGCCGCCGCCGGAACGGTCCTGGAGTCCGGCGACGACAGCGACGACGACGCGGACGCGGGCCCCGACCGGATCCGCGGCACCGGTGACGAGGGCATCGCCCCGGCCCACCGCCCGGCGGGGCAGGCCGTCGCCGCGACCCTGCGGGCCGTCATCACCACCAGCCGGCTGCCCCGCCCGATGGTCGCGGCCACCGCGGCGACCATCGCGATCGGCCTCTCCTTCACGGTGTTCGCCGACCCGCTCACCGCCTTCACCGACCGCACGGCCACCGAACTCCTCCAGCGGACCCCCTACGTCCAGGAGGTGCTGGGCCGGTGAAACGCATCCTGCGCCTCTCGTTCCGCAACGCCGATCTGCCGCCCCTGAGCGCCGAGTTCGGCACCCGCCGCCGACGCGTGCTGGACCTGCCGCTGATCGCCTGGCTCACCCTCATCTGGGTGCTGCTCTGGTCCACCCTCACCTGGGCCAACGTCATCACCGGCCTGGTCGTATCGGTCGCCGTCTGCCTCGCCTTCCCGCTGCCCCGGGTCGACCTCGGACTGCGGCTCCACCCCTGGGGCATCCTGCGCCTGGTCGGCTATCTCCTCCACGACATGTACACCTCCGGGGTGAAGGTCACCCGGCAGATCTTCTTCGGCCTGCCCCACCGGGCCGCCGTGATCGGGGTGCCCCTGCGGTGCCGCAGCGACCTGATGCTCGCGGCCACCGCCGTCGCCGTCTCCAACGTCCCCGGCGGCTCCATCATCGAGGTGCGCCGGGCCACCGCCACGGTCTTCCTGCACGTCCTGGACGCCGACCGGCCCGAGGAGCTCGAAGCCGCCCGCCGCCAGGTGTGGCGGATCGAGGAACTGACCGTACGGGCCTTCGGCACCCCCGACGAGATCGCCCGGGTCGCCGACCCCCCGCCACCGCCCCAGCTCGCCGCAGGGAGGCCCGCACCATGACCGCGCCCGAACAGGTCGACCGCGTTCTGCTGACCGCCGCCGTCGTCCTGATCCTGCTCGCCGGCGCCCTGCTGCTGGCGCGGATCTGGCGGGGCCCCTCCATGCTGGACCGGGCGATCTCGCTGGACGTCTGCGCCGCCCTGATCATCGCCGGCCTCGCCGCCAAATCGGCGTTCGCCCGGGATCCGTTCTACTTCCCGATCATGCTGGTGCTGGCGTTCCTCGGGTTCACCGGCTCGGTGGGCATCGCCCGCTTCATCGCCGTACGCGACCGGCCCCGTCCCCCGCACCCCGACGACGCCCAGGAGGGCTCCCGGTGAGTCTCTGGCTCCAGATCGTCGACACGGCCGGCGCCGCGATGCTCCTCATCGGCGCCGCGATCTGTCTGCTCGGGGTGATCGGCATGATCCGGCTGCCCGACGTCCTCTCCCGCAGCCACGCCGCGACCAAGCCGCAGACCCTCGGCATGATCCTGGTGCTGGCCGGGGTCGCGCTGCGGCTGCGCAGCGGCATGGACCTCGCGACCCTCGGTCTCATCGCCTTCTTCCAGATGCTCACCGGCCCGGTGGCCTCGCACCTGGTGGCCCGTTCCGCGTACCGCACCGGCCAGGTCGATCACGGCGAGCTGCTCTTCGACGAACTCGACGAGCAGCTCACCGACAGCAAGTGAGGGCGCTGCGGGCCGCGTTCACGCCCCCGGTACGCGGTCCAGGAACCCGCTCACCGAACTGATCCGGCCGTCCTCGGCGAGCCGGACGACGTCGAACCCGGCCACCGGCGCGGAGCCGTCCGCCGGGGAGACCAGCTCCCAGCCGAAGCGGGCCAGGTCGTGGTGCCCGTCGGGCGTCCCGGCGGGCCGGAACCGGAAACCGGGGAACTGCTCGTGCACGCCGCCGATCACGGCTGCCAGCCCCTCGTGCCCGTGCACCTCGGCCAGCGGGTCGGTGTACCGGGCGTCGGCGGTGAACGCCGCGGCCACGGCCTTCGCCCGCTCCTCGGCCCCGGTGCTGTTCCAGGCGGCGAAGTAGCGCTGGACGGCCTCGTCGTACGCGGTCATGGTGGACCCTCTCCTCGGGAGCCCCGGCGGTCCGGGGCGGTGCCCCCACCTTGGCCCGAGGGTCGGCCACCGTCGATTACCCCGGAGGTAAGGGGGCTCCGCCCCCCGGTCACCCGTCGGGCGTAGGGTCGAAAGAGGTAGCGCATCGCACTTGTCGAGCAGGGGGGCGGGGACCCATGGCGTACGGAACGGTCACCACGGTCAGCAGCAGCGGCGGGCACACTTTCAGCAAGGAGAGCCGGAAGAGCGTGACGCTGCTCGCCGGGCTCGGGGTCGAGGGGGATGCCCACGCGGGCGTGACCGTCAAGCACCGTTCCCGGGTCGCCCAGGACCCCACCCAGCCCAATCTGCGGCAGGTCCACCTGATCCAGGAGGAGCTGTTCACGGAGCTGGCCGGCGCCGGCTTCAATGTGGCTCCCGGAGAGCTGGGCGAGAATCTCACGACCCGGGGCATCGACCTGCTCGCCCTCCCCACCGGCACACTGCTGAGGATCGGCGACGACGCGGTCGTCGAGGTCACCGGCCTGCGCAACCCCTGCCTCCAGATCGAGGCCTTCCGGGAAGGGCTGCTGAAGCAGGTCGTCGGCCGGGACGCGGCGGGCGCGGTCGTGCGCAAGGCAGGCGTCATGAGCGTGGTCCGGCGAGGCGGTGTGATCCGCCCCGGCGACACCGTCGCAGCCGAACTCCCCGCCGGCCCGCACCGCCCGCTGGAACGCGTCTGATATCCCGTACCCCCGGGTCCCCGCCAAAGCGCCCACGGGCCCGGTTCCGCATGCCATGATGCGGGCAATGCCGGACGCTGGGGGGCGTATGGGAAACACGGGCACAGTGCTGCGCGAACTGCGCGGCGCACAGAAGAGCGCCAAGGGCGTCTCGCTCTACTCGCGGTACGTGAACCGGCCCGCCGGGCGGGTGCTCGCGGCCGGGGCGTACCGAGCGGGCATGACGCCCAATCAGGTCACCCTGACCAGCGCGCTGTTCACCTATGGCGCACTGGCGTCGGTCGCGCTCGTCGAGCCGTCCTGGACGCTAGGCGTCCTGGTCTGGGCGGCCCTCGCGGTCGGCTTCGCCTTCGACTCCGCCGACGGGCAGCTCGCCCGGCTCACCGGCGGGGGAGGGCCCGACGGGGAGTGGCTGGACCATGTCGTGGACTGCGGGAAGCTGCTGCTCGTCCACGCCGCGGTCCTGATCTCCTTCTACCGCTTCGGTGAACTGCCATCCGAAGCATGGCTGCTGCTCCCGCTGGGATTCCAGCTGGCGGCGGTGGTGACCTTCTGCGCCGGGCTGCTGCGCGACCAGCTCGGCAAGGCTGCGGTCAGTGCCCGGGGTCCGTCCTGGGCGGCACCGGACGCGACGGCGCCCGTCTCACGGGTGCGGGCCGTGGCGCTGCTGCCCGCCGACTACGGGGTGTTCTGCCTGGTGTTCCTGCTGCTCGGCGCACCCGGGGCCTTCCGCGCCGGGTACGCCGTGCTCGCGGTGGCGCAAGCGGTTTTCCTGGCGGCCTTCCTCGCCAAGTGGTTCAGGGAGCTGAAAGCGCTCCGGGCCGGTTGACGAGCACGTCCAGCGCCCGGCGCAGCTGGGTGCTGGACGTGTGCACGGTGTACGGGAAGTAGACGACCTCCACGCCCACTTCGGCGAAGTCGCGCTCCAGCTTCTCCCCCTTGTCCGTGCCCCGCCAGTCGTCCCCCTTGAAGATCACGTCGAACCGGACCTGCTGCCAGGTCTCGACCTTGTCCGGCACGGTCTCCACGAACGCGGCGTCCACGAAGCGCACGCTGCGGACGATCTCCAGTCGCTCGCGGAGCGGGATCATCGGCGTGTGGCCCTTGGCGAGGGCGGCCATCTCGTCCGACACGACCCCGGCGACCAGGTAGTCGCACTGACTGCGGGCATGCCGCAAGATGTTGAGGTGCCCGACGTGGAACAGGTCGTACACCCCGGGTGCGTAACCCACCCTGTGCTGCACCATCCGTATCTCTCCCCCCACGGTCAACGTGATCCGGTGATGTTCCAACGACCTTACTGTGAAGAATACTTGTGCAAGCCGTGAACGGATAAGCTCGGCAGGGGCTGTTCCCCGGTGGGGGCAGTGGCTGTCGTGGGGGGAAGGCGATCGTCCGATGTCCGAAGCGTCAAGGCGCAGTCCGATCCGAGGCCGCCGACTTCTGGTGGTTTCGACCAACTACGCACCGGAGCTCACGGGCATAGGCCCGTACGCCACCCAACTGGCCGAGCACTGGGCCGCGTCCGGAGCCCGGGTCCGGGCGCTCACCGGTATGCCGCACTACCCCTCCTGGCGACTGGAGGAGGCGTACCGGGGCGTCTGGAGGACGGTGGAGATACGCGGCGGCGTCGGCGTGCACCGGCGCAGGCACTATGTGCCACCCCGTCAGACCGCTGTGCGACGTGCCGCGTTCGAGGCGAGCGTCCTCGCGACCGGACTGTTCGCCCCACCGCCCGGACGCCCCGACGCCGTGATCTCCCAGATGCCCAGCCTCGCGGGCGCCGTCATCGGAGCCCGCCTCGCCCGCCGCCACCGCGTCCCCCATCTGCCCGTCGTCCAGGACCTGATGGGCGCCGCCGCCGCACAGAGCGGCATCCGGGGCGGAGGCAGGGCCGCCACCGTCGCCGCGGCCGCCGAGCGGTACGCGCTGCGCGGGGCCGCCCTCGTCGGTGTCATCCACGAGAGCTTCGTCCCCGGAGTCACCGCTCTCGGCGTCGACCCCGGCCGCATCCGCCTCGTCCCCAACTGGACCCATGTGCAGGGCCCCACCGCCGACCGGGCCGCGACCCGCGCCCGGCTCGGCTGGCCCGAGGGCACCCCGGTCGTCCTGCACTCCGGCAACATGGGGCTCAAGCAGGGTCTGGACGTCCTGGTGGACACCGCCCGCCTCGCCCCCGACGTCCGCATCGTCCTGATGGGCGACGGCAACCAGCGCGACGCCCTGCGCTCCCGCGCCGAGGGACTGGCCAACGTGGACTTCCTGGAGCCCGCGGCGGCCGAGGAGTTCACCGACGTGCTCGCCGCCGCCGACGTCCTCGCGGTCACCCAGCGCGCCTCGGTCCTCGACATGAGCGTCCCCTCCAAGCTCACCTCCTACTTCACCTCCGGACGCCCCGTGATCGCCTCCGTCGCCGACGAGGGCGGCACCGCCGACGAGGTCCGCCGCTCGGGCGCCGGGGTCCTCGTCGCCCCCGAGGACCCGGCCGCCCTCCTCGAAGCGTTGCGGAAGCTGGTCGCCGACCCGGCCGCCGCCGACGCCCTCGGGGCCGGGGGCCCGCGCTACGTCGCCCGCCACCTGAGCCGGGAGGCGGGCCTCGCCCGCTTCGACGACCTGCTCGCCGAGGCCCTGCCGGACGCACAAGGGAGCCCCCGCCGATGACCCCGCACCACCGCGCCCCGGACGACCAGGACGAGCCGGCGCTCCTGCGCGACCAGTTCCGCCAGCTCCTGCGCTACCGCTCCCTGCTGGCCTGCGGAGTCGCCGTCGGCCTGCTCGGCGGCGGCTATCTCGCCCTCGGCGGCGACGACACCTACACCGCCACCGGCGAAGTGCTCGTCCGCTCCGCGATCTCCGACCCCTTCGCCGCCGGATCCACCGCGGACAAGGGCATCAACATCGGCTCCGAGCGCCAGACCGCCGTCAGCGACACCGTGGGCACCCTGGCCGCCGGGACCCTGCTCAAGGCGGGCGACGACGTCACCGCCCGCAAACTGCTCACCGGGCTCCAGGTCACCAACCCGCCCAACACCCTCACCCTCCGCTTCTCCTACACGGCCGCCACCCCCGAGCAGGCCCGCGCCCGCGCCGAAGCCCTCGCCGGGGCCTATCTGGCCCACCGCAAGGCGCGCACCGAGGAGAGCATCCGGAACATGTCCGACGGCTACCGGGCCCAGCTCCGCCCGCTGGAGGAGAAGCGCGACCTGCTGGAGGACCAGATCGGGGCGGGCGCGGAGGACGACGTCAGCAGCGCCCGCGCCAACATCATCGTCTCCATCTCCGAGCTGAGCCGGAAGATCTCCGAGCTGAAGGCCCTGGACACCACCCCGGGCTACCTCAACAAGAAGCCCGTCGCCCCCACGTCGCCCACCGGCCCGGGACTGCCCCTGCTCCTCGGGCTCGGCGGCGTCGTCGGCCTCGCCCTGGGACTGCTGCTCTCCTGGGTGCGCCTCGTCTTCGACCCCGCCGTACGCTCCACCCGCGAACTGGTCCGCTCGCTCGGCGCCCCCCTGCTCGGCACCCTGCCCCGGGAACGCGCCGCCGCGGGCAGCCTGCTCGCCATCGGGCGCGGCACCTCCCGGCTGGCCGAGGAGTACCGCGCCGTCGCCTTCCGGCTCGCCTACGACCCGTCGTTCGCCGAGAACCGCCGTCTGCTGGTCACCGCCCCCCGCGGCGACAACACGGCGGCCGCGGCCGCGGCCGCCAACCTGGCCGCCGCCTTCGCCGAGATGGGCCGCGACGTCCTGCTCGTCGAGGCCGACCTGCGCACCCCCTCGCTCGCCCGCGACCTGGGCTCCGGCTCCCACGAGGTGCGCCCGCCGCGCTGGGCCGCCGAGGACGGCGGCGGCTGGCCCGCCGGCGGCCGCACCAACGTGGACGTGCCCGGGTCCGGGGCCTTCGCCCTGATCCCCGGGACCACTGTTGACAACGTCCCGCGCGCCCTGACCTCCCCGCCCGTCGGCCGCATCGTCGCGGAGGCCGACCGGACCGGCAACGTCGTCATCGTCCTCGCCCCACCCGTCCTGTCCTACGCGGACGCGGTCGCCCTGGTCGACCGGGTGGAGGGCGTCATGATCGTCTGCGACCCGCGCGAGGTGCACCGCAGCGACCTGGAACGCATCCGCGAGATCATCGGTGCCTCCGGAGGCGCCGTTCTCGGCGCGCTGCTCCACCCGGGCCGGAGGCGGCTGCGGCGCGCGGAGCGACGGGCGAAGCCGACCCGGCGCCGGGGCGGTGGCGGTTCCGGCCCCACCGCCGAGCCGGACGCTCCCGAGATCACCGGCGATCCCACCGAGACCCTCGGCCTGCGCGCCTTCACCCAGCCGGCCGCGCGCAGGTGAGAGCCCGCACCGCCGTCCTCTGCTCGGTCGCGGACCAAGGAGTGGCGGCGCTCACCAACATCCTGGTGCTTCTCGCGGCCGCCCGGCTCTCCACCCTCACCGACTTCGCCCGCTTCTCCGCGGTCTACCTGGTCTTCACGGTGCTCCTCGGCGTCTCGGGCGCGTACACCGGGCAGCCGCTGGTCCTCAAGCGCGGCGCTGGGGAGGAGACCCGGGGCGCCTGCCGGTCCGCCGTCGCCTTCACGGTCCTCGCCTCGACCGCCCTCGGCGCGCTGCTCGCGGCGGTCTGCGCCCTCGTCCCCGGCGACACCGCCCGCGCGCTGATGATGCTCGGGCTGGTGCTCCCCGTGGTGCTGGGGCAGGACGCCGGGCGGTACGCCTTCTCCACCCTCCAGCGCCCCCATCTGGCGCTGACCGCCGACCTGCTGCGGCTCGGCTGCGTGCTGGGGGCGCTCGCCGCGCAGGACTACGGGGCGTCCCCCGCCCGGCTGATCGCCGTCTGGGGCCTCTCCGCGCTGCCCGCCCTGCTCCTGACGGCCGCCCTCCTGCACCGGGCCACCGCGGGGGCCCCGGTCCGACTGCGCCCGATGCTGCGGCGCGGCCATCTCGGACAGCGCTTCACCGTCGAGTTCGGCGTCGGCAACGCGACCGGTCAGCTGTCCGTCCTCGGCCTCGGCGCGGTCGGCAACCCGCTCCTCGTCGGCGCGCTGCGCGGGGCGACGACCCTGTTCGGACCGCTGAACGTGCTCTACACCTCGGCCACCTCCTTCGGCCCCCCGCTGCTCCGCCGCATCGGCGACGAGCGCCGCCGGGTCCGGGCCACCGCCGCCCTCGCCGCCGCTCTCGCGGCGACCGCCGCCCTGTGGGCCACCGTGCTCGCCCTGCTGCCCGCGCGCGCCGGACGCGCACTGCTCGGCGACACCTGGCCCACGGCCGCCGCCCTGCTCCCCGCGACCGGCAGCCAGTACGCGGCGATGGCCGCCGGCACCTGCGGGCTGCTCGCCCTGCGCATGCTCGACCCGCGCACCACGCTCTCCATCCAGGTCGTCTTCTCGCTCACCGCCGTGGCGTTCCTCGCGGGCGGTTACGTCATCGGGGGCGTTCCGGGCGCCGCCTGGGGGCTCGCCCTGGGCTCGCTCTGCAAGGCCGTCGCGACCTGGATCAGGGTGGCCCGGCTCCGCCGCCGGGGCCCCGCGTACCAGGAGCCCGTCAGCGCCGACGCGCTGCCCGCTGCTCCCTGAACGTGGTGATCAGCATCAGGCACAGCGCCGCGATGGCGAGCTTCCCCACCGCCTGCAGCAGCGGCCCGCGCAGCAGGATGAAGGTGTATCCGGCGATCAGCGGGGCCGCGATCGCCAGCACGCTGCCGGGCCCCGGCCCCGCCCGGGTGACCGCGAGGGCGTACCTGCGGTCCGTGCGGGCCGCCGCGTAGCCGATCAGCGCCAGCCCGCCGACCAGCCCCGCCGGGCCGAAATCCACCCAGAACTCGGTCCACAGCGGGGCCGAGAGGTTGGTCATCCGCAGCCCCATCCACTGCCCGACCCGGACCCCGGTGTCCTCCGGCTTCCCGCTCCACACCGCGCGCGGCACGAAGAACAGCGCGGAACCCGTCAGCTGGCGGCCGTAGGTGTGCCCCCGGGTATCGACCCACGAGACGGTGTTGGCGAACATCACCATCTGGTCGTAGTCCTTGGTCACCAGCGGCTCGAAGACCGACGCCGACTGCACGGGCCGCTGTCCCCCCTCCTCGTACCGGAACCTGTCCGCGTACGGGAACACCACCAGCGCCCCGATCACCCCCGTCGCCAGCACCGTGCGGTAGAACGCCGCACTGCTCGGGAACGCGGTGAACACGAACGCCATCAGCACCGTCAGGAACCAGTAACGTGCGTTGGAGACCGGGTTGTTCACCACCAGGTTCAGCGCCGCCAGCGCCACCCACACCAGCACCGTCGAGGGGGTGCGCCGGGCGCGGTGGGAGGTCGCCAGGCGGCGGGTGTAGAACAGCAGCGCCAGCAGCGCCGGGACCTGGCCGAAGCCCTTGATGAACGCCGAGCCCACATTGGACCCCTCCGCCACCACCCCGCTCGCCGCGACGGTCTCGTTGATCTCCTGCCGGCTGGAGAAGAAGACCGCGGGCCCGCCCAGCTTCAGCACGTAGAACGCGCTCGCCGCGAAGGCCAGCAGCACCAGGAGCCGCAGCCGCACCGGATGCGCCCGGGCGGGCCCGCCGCCCGAGCCCCGCCCGGAGGGCACCCGGCGGCGCAGGGGACGCCGCGAGGCCAGCAGCGCCCCCAGGTCGTAGGCCGCACACCCCACCAGGATCATCGCGATCGCGGTCACCAGGTCCTGGCGCGGCCCCACCATCGGCGTCGGCGTCTGCCCGATCACCACCTGGGCGAACGGCGCGACGCCCATCGCGATGTACACGAACATCCAGAAGACGCCCTGGAGCAGCCGCCGCCGGGTCGAGAGGATCATCGTCGCCAGCCGGGCCCCCGCATAGCAGGTCAGCACCAGCTGGAGCCAGTACGCCGTGTCCCGGACCCCGCTGCCGGGCTGGGCGGCGATCACCGCGGGCAGGAAGCAGACCAGGCCCAGGATGAGCGGCACGGACAGCGCCCGCGACAGCATCGACCAGGCGATCGGCCGCTCGGGCGGCTCCGGGGGGCCGCCCGGGGCTCCCGGTCCCGCCGGACGCGCGGCCACCGGGTCGGTCTCCCCCTGCGCCGACGTGTGCACCGACGTCATGCGCCCCCCCGGGATCAGTGAACCGTGAACACTCTAACGAATCAGCCCATGTGAGGAAGAGCGATGGCTACTCTGTGAACAAGTGGCCATGGTCGAGGGGAACTCCGGTGAAAATCCTGCACGTTGTCACGCTCCACACCCCGGACCACGCCTTCGGCGGTCCGACCCGGGTGGCGTTCAACCTGTCCAGGGTCCAGCGCGCCGCAGGGGACGACGCCCGCGTCATGGCCCTCGGCGACGGCTTCCCCGCCGGCGAACTGCCCGGGCGGGTGGAGGGAGTTCCGGTCCACCTCTTCCAGGCGCGGCACCTGCTCCCGATGTTCGAGGTCAGCGGCATCACCTCCGCCGCGCTGCTGAACACCGCGCGCCGCATGATGCGCGGCGCCGACCTTGTGCACGTCCATCTGATGCGGGACCTGGTGACCCTGCCCGCGGCGCTGCTCGCGCTCGCCACCCGGACGCCCCTGGTCGTCCAGACCCACGGCATGATCGACCCCACGGAGAAGAAGGTCGCCCAGCTCACCGACCTGCTCGGGGTCCGCAGGGTGCTGCGTTCGGCCGACGCCGTCCTGCACCTCACCGAGATGGAGCGGGTCGACGTGAACGCCGTCGCCGCCCCCGTCCCGCTCACCCGCACCGTACGGCTGGTCAACGGGGTGCGCCCGCAGGAGCGCAAGCCCGCCCGCGACCCCGGCCGTCCGCCCACTGTGCTCTTCCTCGCCCGGATCCAGGAGCGCAAGCGGCCCGAGGACTTCGTCGCCGCGATGCCGCACGTCCTCGCCCGTCACCCGGACGCCCGGTTCGTGCTGGCCGGGCCGGACACCGGCGCGCTGGCCGGCACCCTCGCCCTCGCCCGGAAGCTGGGGGTGGCCGGTTCCCTCGACCATGTGGGTCCGCTGGAGCACGATCAGGTCCTTGCCGCCGACCGCGAGGCCGATGTGTATGTGCTGCCGGCGATCGAGGAGCCGTTCCCGGTCTCGGTGCTGGAGGCGATGTCGGTCGGCACCCCGGTCGTCATCACCCGCACCTGCGGTCAGGCCCCCGATGTGGCGGGGGCGGGGTCGGGCCGGGTCATCGACAGCCGGGTCGGCGAGGACGCGGCCAACGCCCGCAAGGTCGCCGACGCGATCCTGGAGCTGCTGGAGCCGGAGGCCGCCGAGCAGGCGGGCAAGGCCGCCTGGGAGCTGGTGAACGAGCAGTTCACCATCGAGGCCGTCACCGCCACCCTCCGGCGGACCTATGAGGACGTGGTCCGCCGGAGGCGGGGGTGGTGACCGGGCTGCCCGTCAACGCAACGGCTTCTCCCTCGACTTGAGGGCGATCTGCCAGCGGTAGAAGCTCATCGCCAGTGCGAAGTCGAAGCCCGCCCGGCCGTCCAGGAAACCCCGCTTGTACAGATACATGTAGCCGAAGGACACCACGGGCTTGAAGGGCGCCTTGTGGAACAACTGGCCCTGACGCGACTTGACCTGGCGCACCTGCTCCTTCACCTCGGGGTGCTGCTCCAGCCACGCCTCCCAGTCCGAGTAGCGGTTGTGCCGCTCGAACCAGGCGGTCACCGGATCGAGGTCCTGGTGCTCGATCGGGTGGGTGAGGGTCCCCACGGTCGCCGCGACCGGCTGGTAGTGGCCCTCCACCTCACCGATGCCGGGGGCGTCGAGGTCCCCGACCTCCGGATAGTGGGCGCGGGTCCGGTCGGTCAGCGACCGCTTGCGGATGGTGTATCCGTGCCGCAGCCGCTTCCCCGAGAACCAGTAGCCGAGCGGTATGTCGTACGCGGCGGGCTTCGGGGCCGCCGGGTCCCGGAAGGTCTCCCGCAGTTCGGCCAGCAGCCCGGGGCTCAGCCGCTCGTCGCCGTCGAGCAGCAGGATCCAGTCCAGGTCGGTGCGGACGTTCTCCAGGCACCACTGCTTCTTCCGCGGGTGGCCCCCGTCCCAGGTGTAGGTGACCACCTCGGCCCCGCACTCCTCGGCGATCTTGACGGTGTCATCGGTGCTGTGGGAGTCCACCACCACGACCGCCTCGAAGTGGCCGAGCACCGATTTCACCGCCTCCGCGATGTTCAGGCCCTCGTTCTTCGTGGGGATCGCCACGGCTATCGGCAGTTTCGGCTTTCCTGCGGTCATCCCTCGGCTCCTTCGGGCAGCCAGGCGTAGCAGCCTGTGGAGGTGAACGTGCGGGCGGACTTCGGGATCGTGATCGTGCGGGACGTGCCGGTGTCGGACGTGCCCGAGGACAGCTCCTTGCCGCCGGCCCCGGTGATCTGCCAGGAGCAGCCCGTGGTGGGGGAGGCGGACCGGTAGACGCCCGGCCGGAGTTCCTTCCCGGTGTGCGTGCCGTCCGGGTAGGCGTACGCCGCCTCGTCCACCAGGTCCTGGTGCCGGGGGCAGAGTCCGGCGACCGCGTCCGCCGCGTCCGGGATCTCGTCCGTCGCGATGGCGCCGACGGCGGTGTCCCGGTCGGCCTTGACCAGATAGCGGAGCTTGTCGCACGCCTCCTGGCCGGTCTGGAGCACGGCGGCCGGGTCCATGCCCTTCGGCACCCGGTCCTCCAGATACTCCCTCTGCTTCTCCGTGAACGTCCCGGTGGCCGGGGTGATCTCGTCGGACGGTGTCTTCGGGCCCGTGGCGGGAGCGGAGGGGCCGGCGGCGGCAGGCTCCTCGGGTTCCCCGGCGGACGGCGTGGCGGG
>NZ_JAAXYC010000444.1 GCF_018619185.1 Streptomyces sp. McG3
CCCCATCCCCGCCCCCGGCCCTGACCGGGGCCGGAACGGACCTTGCCGGACCAGCACCGTCCGCGAACACCGAGGAGAGCTACGCCGATGAGCCTGCGGGCACGCATGACCGCTCCTGAGGAACAGGGCGGGGCACGGGAGGACGGCCACATGGTGGCCACCTACCGGGCCAAGCTGCTGGAGGAGATCGACCTCGCGGAGATGTCCTCGCTGGCCGCCGCCGACCGGCGGGCCCGGCTGGAGCGCGTCCTCGGCCACATCATCAGCCGCGAGGGCCCGGTCCTCTCCACCGTCGAACGCTCACAGCTGATCCGCCGCGTCGTCGACGAGGCGCTCGGACTCGGCATCCTGGAACCGCTCCTGGAGGACGCGTCCATCACCGAGATCATGGTCAACGGCCCCGACCAGATCTTCGTCGAGCGCAACGGCAGGGTCGAACAGCTCCCGATGCGCTTCGGCTCCCACGAACAGCTGATGCAGACCATCGAGCGGATCGTGTCGACCGTCAACCGCCGCGTCGACGAGTCCAACCCGATGGTCGACGCCCGCCTGCCCAGCGGTGAGCGTGTCAACGTGATCATCCCGCCGCTCTCGCTGACCGGCGCGACGCTCACCATCCGGCGGTTCCCCCGCTCCTTCACGCTCCAGGAGATGATCGGCTTCGGTTCGCTGGACGAACAGATGCTGGTCCTGCTCGCCGGACTGGTGCAGGCCAAACTCAACATCATCGTCTCCGGGGCCACCGGCACCGGCAAGACGACCCTCCTCAACGCGCTGTCCGGACTGATCCCGAACGTCGAGCGCATCGTCACCATCGAGGACTCCGCCGAGCTCCAGCTCCAGCAGAGCCATGTGATCCGGCTGGAGACCCGGCCGGCGAACGTCGAGGGCAAGGGCCAGATCACCATCCGCGACCTGGTCCGCAACTCGCTGCGTATGCGCCCCGACCGCATCGTCGTCGGTGAGGTCCGAGGCGGTGAGTCCCTCGACATGCTCCAGGCGATGTCCACCGGTCACGACGGTTCGCTGGCCACCGTCCACGCCAACAGCGCCGAGGACGCGCTGATGCGTCTCCAGACCCTCGCCTCGATGTCGGAGGTCGAGATCCCCTTCGAGGCGCTGCACGACCAGATCAACAGCGCCGTCGACGTGATCGTCCAGCTCACCCGGCACGCCGACGGCACCAGGAAGATCACCGAGATCGCCGTCCTCGACTCGCACGGCCGCGACCCGTACCGCATCGTCACGGTCGCGCGGTTCAACGCACAGCCGATGGCCCCCGACGGCCGCATCCACGGCGACTTCCAGTACCTCCCGCTGCCCCGGAAGCTCGCCGAGCGCCTCTACCTGGCCAGTCAGCCCATCCCGCAGGCGTTCGGCGTCGCCCAGTCCGCCGAACAGCTCGCCACCCGAGAGGCCAACTAGGTACCGAGCCATGGACAACGTCAACCTCCCCCTGGTCACCGTCGGCGTCACGCTGCTGGCCTGTGTGCTCGGCGTGATCGGCCTGCACGCCTACTCCGGCGGCAAGGCCGACCGCGACGCCCTCGTCGACCGGCTCTCCCACGTCGGACAGATCCCGGAGACGGGCCGCCCCCGCCGCTTCAAGGGGTTCGACCGCAGACTGCGCACCACCGCGCTCGGCCGGAAACTGGAGCTCAAGCTCGCGGCGACCGGCATGGACATCACGCCCGGCGAGTTCTTCGTCTACGCGCTCGTGGCGATGGCGGGGCTCTGGATGATCGCCTCCTCCATGCTCGCCGCGTTCTTCGGCCCGGTCGCCGCCCTGATCGGCCTCTGGGGCACCAACGCGTTCCTCAACTGGCAGCGGGTCAAGCGCACAGAGCGCTTCATCAACCAGCTCCCCGAGCTCTCCCGCATCCTCGCCAACGCCACCCAGGCGGGCCTGGCCCTGCGCACCTCGCTGTCGATGGCGGCCGAGGAACTGGAGGACCCGGCCGGCGAGGAGCTGGCCCGGGTCGCCAGGCGGCTGGCCGTCGGCGAGCCGCTGGAGGACGCGCTCAGCGAGCTGACCGACCGCCTGCCGTCGCGCGAACTCGTCGTCCTCGTCACCACGTTGGTCCTCTCCAACCGGGCCGGCGGTACGGTCGTCAGCTCGCTGCGCAACCTCACCGAGACCCTGGAGGAGCGCAAGGAGACCCGCCGCGAGGTCAAGACCCAGCTCTCCCAGGTCACCGTCACCGCCTACGCGGTACCCCTCTTCGGAATCGGCGCGATGCTGCTGATGAACGCGGTCATGCCCGGCGCGCTGGACCGTATGACGGGGGCGCTCTTCGGCCAGGTGGCGGTGGTCGTGTCCATCGTCCTCTACGCCATCGGCTTCGTCGTCATCCGCCGCTTCTCCCGTATCGATGTCTGAGACCAGGAACCAGCCGATGTCCGAGACCAGGAACCAGGAAGAAAGGGGACGGACATGGACCTGCTGCTAGCCCTGGCCGTCGGCCTCGCCGTCTACGGGGCCATCCACGGCATCCGGATGTACCGGGCCGACGCGAAACTCCCCGGCGACCTGGCCGTGGCCCTGGAGTCAGGGGCCTCCCGCACCAGCGCGGTCGGCTCCGGCATCGACCGCCTCGGCATCCGCTGGGCCCCCATGGTGCTGCGGATGATGGGCCCCAAGGCCGTCAACAAGAAGCGCCGCCAGATCGACCTGGCGGGCAACCCCGGCGGCCTCACCCTCGACCGTTACGCGGCCCGCCGCGCGGTCTACGGCGCGCTGGGCGTCCTCGGCGCGTTCTCGATGCTCCTGCGCGGCCAGCTGTTCCTGGCCCTCCTGATGGTCGCCTTCGGCCTGTTCTGGGTGGAGGCCGGGATCTGGTCGGCGATCCGGGTGCGCCGTGAGCACATCGAGCGGACCCTGCCGGACTTCCTCGACGTCCTGGCCGTCGTCGTCTCGGCCGGGCTCGGCTTCCGGCAGGCGCTGGACCGGGTCGCGGAGAAGTACGACGGCCCCTGGTCGGACGAACTGCGCATCACGCTCCGGCAGATGGACATGGGTGTCAGCCGTCGCCAGGCCTTCGAGGAACTACGCAGACGCAACGACTCCGAACAGGTCGCCATGTTCGTCACCACGCTCCAGCAGGGCGAGGAGCTGGGCGCGCCGATCGTCGAGACGCTCATCCAGATCGCCAACGACATGCGCCGCACCGACGCCCAGAACGCCCGCCGCAAGGCGGCCAGGGCGGTCCCGAAGGCCACGTTCGCGGTGACCACGTTCCTCCTCCCGGGCACGCTGCTCCTCCTCACCGTCGGATTCGTGTACGGAGCCGACGTCGACCTCACGTCCCTCACGGGCGGATGACATGAACGACGGGCCGGATGGGGACGGAACCCCTACGTTCCGAAACGCTCGCTGAAGCGCCCGGCCGGCCGGCCTTGCGGAGCACGAGCGTTACGGCGCACGAGCGTTACGGGGAATGAGACGGAGGTGACAGGCACATGGCATTCCAGCTCAGCGGAGCCCAGCCCGGACTGGCGGCGGAACTGACCCGCGCCCACACCGGCACCCCGGCCCGCCCGGCCTTCGCCATCCAGGTCAACGCCCTCCAGGCGATGTGCCGCCAGGTCTTCGGCTTCCGCCTGGCGATGATCGCGATAGCGACCCCGTACGCCATCAGTCACACCGCCCCCGGCCTGCCCACCTGGTTCATCGGCTCGGCGATCCTGGTCACCTTCATGGGCTCGTACCTGCTGTTCCGGGACTGGGAGCGGTTCGGCCCGGTGCTCCTGCGGCATCCCTGGCTCCTGGCCGTCGACGTGTTCTTCGGCGCTCTGCTGCTGATCACGGCGACCCCCGAGTCGACCCTCGCCTACGTCACCGTCTGCACCCCGTTGCTGGCCGGCCTGGTCCAGGGCTGGCGCGGTGCGGCGGTCTTCGCGGCGCTCCAGGTGGTCATCGTCTTCGGCGTGTACGCGAGCGTCCCGAAGCTGGAGCCGGGCGGGGCGCCGGCCCTGCTCCTGCCCGGCTTCTGCGTGATCGCCGGGGCGGTCGGGGTCACCCTGCGCAATCTCCTCCTGCGCTTCGGGACGGCCACCCAGGCGCTCACCGAGACCCGGGCGAGGCTGGCGGTGAACGAGGCGGTGGAGGGCGAACGCACCCGCCTGGCGCGGGAGATGCACGACTCGGTCGCCAAGACCCTGCACGGCCTGGCGCTGGCCGCCGACGGACTGGCGGGCTCGGCCGGCCGCATGGACCCGCCCACCGTGAAACTCCAGGCGGAACTGGTCGCCCGCGCCGCCCGCCGGGCCGCCGCCGAGTCCCGGGAACTGCTCACCGACCTGCGCCGGGAGCAGGGCCTGGAGGGTGGCGTCGACCTGGTTGCGGAACTGTCCGCCCAGGCACAGGACTTCACCGACCGTCACCCGGTCGCGGCCACCTTCCGCCGCCTCGCCGAGGAGACCCCGGTCCCGCCCGTGCCGCAGGCGGTCGCCCGGCAGCTCCTCACCGTCGCCTCCGAGGCCCTGGAGAACGCCCACCGCCACGCGGGCCCCTCGTACCTGATCGTCCTCGCGGGCGTGAAGGGCGACATGCTCCGCATCAGCGTGTACGACGACGGGCGCGGCCTCCCCGCCGGAACGACGCTCGACACCCTCCGCCGGGCCGGCCACTTCGGCCTCGTCGGCATGGTGGAGCGCGCCGCCTCCATCGGGGCCCGTATCCGGATCGGCCGCGGGAACGCGGAGAAGGGCACGGAGGTGCGGGTGGAGCTCCCCCTGGCGGCGCTGACGGGCCCGGCCGCCGTGGAGAACACCCCGTCGTCCTCCCCGCCCGCCTACGCGCCGCCGTTCGCGCCGGGGACCTCACCACCGCTCGCGCCGTCGCTCACGCCCGAGAACGTCACGACCCCCCACCCATGATCCCGACCCTGAGAGGAGGTCGCAGCATGCCGGACGATGTCTCCCCCGTGCCGAACCGCAACGGGGCGTCGGCTCACCACCACGCGCCCCAGTACACGTCGGCGCACATCCCGCTCGCCCAGGCCCCCGGCCCCGCCGGAC
>NZ_JAAXYC010000445.1 GCF_018619185.1 Streptomyces sp. McG3
CTGGACGCCGTCAAGGACGTCACGGCGAAGGGCGAGGACACGGTCGTCTTCACGCTGAAGTACCCCTACGCGCCGTTCGCCCAGCGCACCGTCCTGCCCATCGCCCCCCAGCACATCGCGGGCGAGCCGCAGCCCGCCGGGACGTGACCGGCGGCCGGCCGGCCGTTCCGCCCAGGCCGGCCGGCCGGTCGGCCTCGGCTGTAGCGGCCCTCCGATCGATCGCCCCCGTTCAGTCGCCCCGTTCGATCAGTGCGTCCGCGTGTGCGAGACCGCTCTCCGCCGCGATGTCGTCCAGCGACTGCGCGTCCCGCACCGTCGTGAACGCCACCTGTCCGTCGTCGCCCGAACCGCCCGAACCGTCCGTCGGTCCAGCCACCGCCCGGAAGCCGTACACCGCGGGGCGGGGCAGGCTGTTGTACGCCCACGGGGTGGAGAAGTAGTACGCCCCCGTGTCGTACAGCACGATCACATCGTCCTCGGCCAGCTCCGGCAACTCCCTGCCGTACGCCACCACGTCCCCCGCGAAGCAGCACGGCCCCGCGATGTCCTGCGCCAGCGCCGGGCCGCTCCTGGGCGTGCCGTCCGGGCCGAACGCCCCGATCCGCAACGGCCAGGCGTCGGGCATGAGGACGGTACGGGTGGCGGTCTGCGCTCCCGCGTGGGTGAGTGCGATCCGGCGGCCCCCGGCATCCTTCGTGTACTCCACCCGGGCCCCGATGAACCCGTTCTTCGCGAGCAGCGACCGGCCGAACTCCGTGACCAGGGAGTAGCGGCCGGAGAAGAGGCCGGGGGCGGCCGCCGTCAGCGCCGCCACGTAGTCCGCGTAGCTGGGGCGTACGGTCTCGTCGGCGAAGTTGACCGGAAGGCCGCCGCCGATGTCCAGGCTGGTGACCTGTCGGACGCCCAGCGTCGCGTTGATCTCCTCGGCCAGCTCGTACGTCCGTGCCACCCCGTCCGCGATCAGCTCCAACGGGCAGCCCTGGGAGCCCACATGGGCGTGCAGCCGGGTCAGCCACGGTCGCTCGCGGAAGGCCCTCACGATGGCCTCGCGGGCCCCCGGGTCGCGCAGCGCCACCCCGAACTTCGAGGTGTCGGTCGCCGTGCTCATCGGCCCGATGGAGCCACCGCCCACCTGGGGGTTGACCCGCAGTCCGAGGACCGAGGCCGTGCCCGGGTTGCGGAGGGCGTCGATGCGGCGCAGTTCGTCGAGGCTGTCGGCGTTGACGGCGACGCCGAGGGCGAGCGCCAGCCGGATCTCCTCGCGGGTCTTGGCGGGGGAGTCCATGACGATGCGGGACGCGGCGAACCCGGCCTCCAGGGCGAGGCGCAGCTCACCGGGGCTCGCCACCTCGCACCCCATGCCGCAGTCGGCGAGCAGCCGCAGCACCGGGACGAGGGAGCAGGCCTTGGCCGCGAAGGTGTGCAGTACCCCGGGCGTGGCGGCGAAGGCGGCGTGCAGGGCGCCGACGGAGGCGCGCACGCCCTCCGTGTCGATGAATCCGGCGACCGGGCTGCCCTCGCCCAGCAGTCCCTGCCCGACGGCCGCCCGGACGACGGCGTCGAAGCGGGCGGGCGGTGGTGCCGTGCCGCCCTCGTGGTGCGCGGAAGTCGTCTGCGTCATACGGCCAGAGTCCCTGATGGCTGCCCCCCGGGTCTTCGGCGGAACGGGGGCGCTCGGTCGCCCGGACACGCGCCGGTGAGCGCCCCCGGGGATCAGGCGATCAGGCCGACCACGGCCTCCGGTGTCAGCATCCGGAAGGTGAAGGCCTGCTGGAAGTAGAGGTGGATGCTCGTGGCGTCGTGGTCCGCGTAGCCGATCGACAGGTCCTGACCGAGGCAGAGCTCGAAGTCTCCGCCCCGGGTGGACAGGAGCACCCCGCCCTTGACCGCGGGCGCCCACAGGATCTCGTCGTCCACCAGGCGGCTCAGGTGTGTCTTGACCGGATACCCGTGGTCCGAGGTCTCGGCGGCCTCGGTGAACGCGTCCGCGCCGAGCAGCAGCCGGTACGGTCCGTCGACACCGGCCAGCCGCAGCCGCGTCACGGCCTGGCTGACCGCCACCGGATAGTCCCGCGCGTCGGCGGGCAGCGGGAGGGGATCGTGGGAGGAGCCGTCCCGCAGCCCGGTGATCCCGGCCGCCCCGTATCCGTCGATGACCGCCATGTCCTCGGCGAACGCGCAGGTGCGCGCCGCGTCCTTGACGGGCTGCCAGTCGCTGTCGGCGGAGCCGCGCTCCACGTCGTCCACGGCCTGGCGGGTCACCGTGAACGGCACCCGCCACTCGATGACCGGCATCGATGTCCGGGCCCGGGCCGCCACGTCCGGGGTGGGCGGATCGATGTCGTTCAGATGGCCGTCGCCGACGGCGGCCAGTGTCGGACCCGCCGGGTCGGACACGTCGACGACACGGCGGCCGGCGACATGGCGGCGGAAGGTGCGCCGGGCCTCCTCCTCGATCTCGTCCCAGGCGGACGGGGTGACCGGCGCGAGTTCGCGATGCAGATTGTTCATCACTGGGCGCTTTCTTGCAGGCTGCCGATGCGCAGCGAACCGTGGTCCGCCCCGGCCGCGAGAGGCTCCTGCCGGACCGGTGCGGGCACCGGTTCCGGCCGGTCCCCGGTGCGGGTCGGGACGGGCGGGGGCGGCGGAGCGTCGAGGAAGTCGGCGCGGGGGGCGAAGAAGAGGGAACCGGTGACGGCCGTGGAGAAGTCGAGGATGCGGTCGTGCGTCCCGGGCGGATCGCCGAGGAACATGTTGCGGAGCATCCGCTCGGTCACGCCGGGATCGGCCGCGTACCCGATGAAGTACGTACCGAACTCGCCCTTCCCGAAGCTTCCGAACGGCATGTTCGCCCGCAGGATGTCCCGTTCGGTGCCGTCCGGGTCGGTGATCGTGTTGAGGGCGAGGTGGGAGTCGGCGGGTTTCTCGTCGTCGGGGAACTCCACGTCGTCCAGCTTGGTGCGGCCGATGACGCGTTCCTGCTCCTCCACGGAGAGCGTGTTCCAGGACGTCAGGTCGTGCAGGTACTTCTGTACGACGACGTAGCTGCCGCCCGCGAACTCCGGGTCGTCCGCCGCCCCGACGAGCGCCGCCGAGCGGGCGTCGTCGCCCACCGGGTTCTCCGTACCGTCCACGAAGCCGAGCAGGTCCCGGTGGTCCAGATAGCGGAAGCCGTGCGTCTCGTCCACGATCCGCAGCGCTCCGCCGAGCCTGTCGAGCAACTGTGCCGCCCACGCGTAGCAGACGTCCATCCGCTCGGCCCGGATGTGCAGCAGCACGTCGCCGGGGGTCGCCGGGGCATGGTGGAGAGGGCCGCGCAGCTCCGGGAACGGGTGGAGGTGAGCCGGGCGCGGCCCGGCGAACAGCCGGTCCCAGGCGCTGGAGCCGAAGCCCGCGACACAGGCGAGACCGGCGTCCGGGTAGCGGAAGCCGAGCGACCGGGCGACGGCCGCGAGATCCGGCAGAACATCCCGCACCGCGCTCTCGCCGCCCGGCTCGATCGTGCCGACCAGGAACAGCGCCGCGCTGGTCAACGGCGCCACGACGGGCTGGACGGAGACGGGATCAGGAACGGCGTCGGGCATGCGCGCACTCCACTACGACGGTGTACGGACGGCGGTGGATCGCCGGTGGTGAACGGTCTGCGGCCGCGGACCACGGTGAACAGGGCTCGCAGCCACTAACCCACGTCCCGTCCCCGGCCGCACGCCGGGAGCGCCCGGCCGGGGGAGCGCGCCCGGGCGGGACAGCGCGGGGGAGGCGTCGAACAGTGCGTGCACGGCGGCCTCGGTCGCGGGAACGGCGCGGGTCCGCAGGCCACCAGCTGGACCGCCCGGCGCGCGGAAGCGGGCTCCCGGCCGGGTCGGTCCTGCGGGCGGAAGAGGGGCGGCCCGGTCGGTCCGGCCACCGGGTGTCCGGTGTCCCGGTCCATCGTGACCGGGACCGCCCCCTTCCCGACTCAGCCGTCGTGGAGGGCCGTCCGCAGGGCGTCGACGGCGAGCCCGCGGGCGACGTTGGCGGCGTGGGTGTCGCGCAGGCTGTCCAGGAGGAGGAAGTCGTGGACCATGCCCGCCACCCGGACGGACGTCACGTCCACGCCGGCCTCGCGCAGCCTGTTGGCGTACTTCTCGCCCTCGTCGCGCAGGACATCGGCCTCGTCGGTGATGACCAGCGTGGTCGGCAGGCCCCGGAGCTGCTCCAGCGAGGCCCGGAGCGGCGAGGCGTACACCTCCGTGCGGTGGGCGAGGTTGCCGGTGTAGGCGTCCCAGAACCACTTCATGCCGTCGCGGGTGAGGTAGTAGCCCTCGGCGAACTGGAGGTACGAAGGGGTGTTGAAGTCGGCGTCGGTGACCGGGTACAGCAGGACCTGTTGAGGCCGATGCCTCCGCGTTCCTTGTCCATCAGCGCGAACACCGCCGCCATGCAGCCGCCGACCGACTCGCCGGTGACGGCGATCCGCGAGGTGTCCAGGCCGTGCTCCGCACCGTGCTCCACGACCCACCGGCCCACGGCGTAGTTCTGCTCGACCTGGGTGGGGTACTTCGCCTCGGGGGCGCGGTCGTAGACGGGGAAGACGCCCGCCGCCCCGGCGCCGACGGCGAGTTCGCGGAAGAGGCGGTCGTGGGTCCGGTCGTCGCCGAAGACCCAGCCGGCACCGTGGATGCAGAACACCACCGGCAGCCGTCCGGTGGCCCCCTTGGGCCGGATGACGCGGGTGCGGACCGTGCCCCACTGGCCCGCGTCCACGTCGACCCACTCCTCGTCGACCTCGGGGCGGGGCACGCTCCGGTCGCTCTGCAGGCCGAGCAGGATGTCGCGGCCCTTCTCCGGGGGGACCTCGTAGATCCGCGGATGCGGGTCCGTGGCCTCGCACAGTTCCTTCGCGGCGGGTTCGAGGCAGGGTGTGATCGGAGGGGGAAGCGGGGGATCGGTCATGTCGACTCCCTGTCGTGGGCGCGCGGGCGCCCTGTTCGCGCGGCCTCGCGGGCCGCCGCCGGTGTCCTCCCCACCCCGGGCC
>NZ_JAAXYC010000446.1 GCF_018619185.1 Streptomyces sp. McG3
GGTACTTCGTGTGGGACCGCTGGCGCGACTCCTCCGCCTCCCGCGCCCCGTCCACCAGCCCCTGGGCCTCCCCGTGCAGCAGCGCCACCTGCCGCTCCAGCTCCTCCTCCGGAGCCCGCGCGCCCGGCGCGAGCCGCGTCCACCACCGGGTCCGCAGATACACGTCGACGGACTCCGGAACGTCCCGGCGCACCGCCCGCGCCACCACGTGCACGCCCTCCGGGTCGTCCGCCAGCGCCTCCGAGGCCCAGCCGGGGGCGAGCAGCCCGTCCAGCAGGCCGGTCAGATCGGTGAGCCGTTCCGTCGCGGCCGCCGGCAGATCCACCCGGTCCAGATAGGCCCGCAGGGTCACCAGGTCGGCCCGCAGTTCGTCCAGCCGGGACGACGGATCCTCGAACGCGGGGGCCGGCGGCCGGGGCGGCGGGGCGAGCAGCGCGCCCGCCCCGTACAGCCCGCCGACCACCACCGGCCAGTACGGCCCCGCGAACCCGGTGAAGGTGAGGGCGAGACCGACGAGGGCCGCGGCGCCGCCGGCCAGATTCCGGGCCGACTCCAGATAGCCGACGACCCGGGCCGCCACGGATCGGCCTCCGCCCCGGCTCCTACTGGTAGCCACGGATCTCCTCGAACGCCCCGTCCAGCGAACCGGGACCCTCCTCCTTCGTCCCGTCGAAGAGCCGGCCGCCGGTCAGCGCCGCGATCGACTCCAGCTCGGAGCGGTCGGAGTCGCCGAACACGACCGGGAACACCGGGGTGATGCGACGGGCGGCGGGCAGCGCCCGGTAGAACGCCGCGAACTCCGCCGCCGACCGGCCCGCCGTGTTCTCGCCGTCCGTCATCAGCACGATGGAGGTGAACGCGGACTCGGTGTCCGGGCCGAGGTGGTCGTAGGCGGCGGCGAGCGACGAGTAGATCGCGGTGTCCCCCTCGGCCGTCAGCGCCGCGGAGTCCGCCCGGATCGCCGCCGGGCCCGCCTGCGGGTCCGCCGGGTCGACGGTGTGCGTGCGGACCTGTTTGACGGTGGACCCGAACGGCAGCAGCGTGACCTGTTCGCGCTCCCGGAAGTCGCCGGTCAGCCCGTTGAGCGCGGACTTCAGCCGGGCCAGCCGCGCGCCCTCCATCGACCCGGAGGTGTCCAGCACGTACACGGTCCGCGACGGCCGCCGCAGCCGGTGCTCGTACGAGGACAGCAGCCCGTCCGCGACCGACCGCGTGCCGGGGAAGGGCAGTTCGCGGCGCTGCTCGGGGGAGAGCGGATCGGCGGGGCGCGCACCGGCGACGACCGGCCGGCGCAGGGTCCGCCCGGTGATCTCCCGCTGCACGCCGGTGGACCGGAAGTGCTCGGTCAGTGTCCGTACGGCGTCCCGGGCGCCGGGCGTGGCCCCGGTGAGGGCGCTCAGCGGGTAGTCGGCGGTCACCACCCCGTCGCGGGGGCGGATCACCGTCAGCCCGGCGCCGGTGTCCCGGTTCAACGACAGCAGCACCGACTCGTAGTTGATCAGCGCGTCCACACCGGAGCGCCGGGCGTACGCGGAGGCCAGCCACCCCGAGGAGCCGGAGGTCAGCCGCTGCCCGGTGAAGAACTCCTTCAGCTTCGGCCCGGCCCTGCGGACGTCGGCGTCGGTGAGCGCCGCCTGTGCGCCGGAGAGCCCGGACGCCACCGAGATCAGCGCGGCGAAACCGGAGTTGGAGCGGCTCGGGTCGGTCATCCCGTACGTCAGGTCCCCGGCCGCGACCGCCCGGTGGACCTGCGCCCAGCTGACCGCCCCGGCGTCCCAGCCGAGCCGCCGTACCGTCTCGGGCCGCACCCCGAGGGCGACCGGGGAGGCCATCAGGGGGGTCTCGGAGGCGATCCGGCGGGCGGCCTCCGGGTCGAGGCGCAGATAGTCGTTGGACGACAGCCACACCGCGTCGAACGCCCCGTCCGCCTTCCCGGACGCCAGGCGCTCCACGGCGTCCAGCGTGCCCGCCCAGGTGGGCCGCACGGTGATCCCGGTCGCCTCGCGCGCCTTCTCCAACAGGGGTTCCATGTCGCTGAGTTCGCTGGAGGCCAGCACGCGGACGGTCCCCGTGCGGGGACGCCCGTCGTCGCCGCCCCGGCCGGTGTCCCGACCGTCGTCCCGGTCCGTCGTACAGGCGGCGAGCGGGGCGATCAGGGCCGTGGCCAGCAGCGGGAGGAACGCGCGCCGGGCCAGGACGCCCTTCCCCGGGCGGCTGTTCATGAGAGGCCCCCGTCCAGCGCCGGATCCGCCGCGCGGCTGCGTTCCAACCGGGCCCCGGCCTCCTGGAGTTCGGCGGTGAGCGACTCCACGGTGGCCGCCATGGCCCCGGTCGCCCGCGCCTTGTACGTGTCGATCGCGTCGAGCGTCGCGTAGATCTGCCCGAACGCGGTGCGCAGGGTCTCCACGCCGACCGCGGGGTCGGCCGCGATGCGCTGGATCTCCCCGCTCTGCGTGGCGAGCATCTCCGCGTTGCCCCGGACGAGGTCCTCGGTGGTCGAGCGCAGCACTCGCACCTGCTCGGTGACCCGGCGCTGGTTCTCCAGCGCCGAGGACAGCATCACCGCGATCCGCAGCGCGGACACGGTGGTGGTGGCCGCCCGGTCGACGCCCTTGATCAGCTCGTCGTTGTTGCGCCGCACGACGTCCATCGCCAGGTACCCCTGGGCGCAGACCGCGATCTGGGTCAGCAGGTCCTGGTGCTTCTGCCGCACGGGAAACAGGACGTCGGCACGCAGCGCGTCCGCCCGCACCGGGTCGCCCGCCGCCTCGGCCTCCGCGACGCGCCGTTCCACCACGCCGTCGAGGGCCTCGGTGAGCACCGCGTACTCCTGGAGCTTGCCCATGGAGTCCCAGAGGTGGCTGCGCTCGGTGTGCAACGCGGCGTTGTCGCGCCGCAGTTCGTCCTGGCCGCCGCGGAGCGACCCGACGATCCGGTCGAGGGTCCCCCTCGCGGAGGCGTACTTCGCGACGTGGTCGCGCAGCCGGCGCCCGCCCGGCAGCCGGGACAGCAGCCGTCGGGCCCCGCGCCCCGGGGTGTCGCGCGGATCGAGGTCCTCCACCGTGCGGCGCAGCTCGACCAGCGAGGCCCCCACGCGGGCCGGGGCGTCGCCCTCGCCGGAGGCGAGCGCGCGGACGGTGCGGTCCAGCATCCGGTTGGACTGCTGGGCGGCGCCGCGGATGTCGCCCTGCCCGAGCGCGGCGATCTCGCCGACCCGGGCGCCGAACTCGGGGGAGCGGGCGTCGAGCCCGGCGAGGCTCTCGACGTACTCCTCGGCGCGCCGGACCAGGTCGGCCCGCACGGCCTCCGCGACCGGGACGAGCCCGGAGGCCTGCTCGGCGCGGATGGGGGTGACGGGTGCGGGCGGGGTCAGCACGAGCGGGGTGGTCGGTGGGTCGTACGGCTGTCGAGGGTCCTGGGGCCCGGCGTTCTGCGCACCAGGGTTATGGGGCCCGGCGTTCTGGGGCATGGTGGAGGTCTCCTGTGCTGCGGGTGCGGTTCCGGGGAACAGGGCGTGCCGCGGGCCGGGGCGTCGTCAGCCGCGAGCCCGCCGTGCCATCGAGCGCAGCACCTCCGCGGTGGGCACGGGAGCCTGGCGTACGCCGGTCAGCCGCTGGTCGATGTAGGCGGTGTGATCCGCGGTCGCGGTGATGAACTCGGCCGCCGCGCCCTGCGGCCGGAAGCCGTGCCGTACCGCCAGCTTCCGCAGCCCGGGGTCGGTGGACAGCAGCTCGCCGAGCTCGCGGCCGTGTTCCGTCAGCGGTACGAGGGTGTGGTCGCTGGACACCGTGGTGTCCGGGTAGAGGACGACGAGGTCGCCGATCTCCTGCCGCTGACTGCTCATCAGGAGAGAGGCCACCTGCGACTCGTAGACCAGCACGAGGGGGTTGCCCACTCCGCTGATGAAGTCGCGGAACGGCGCGTCGCTGCTGGTCTGCTGCGCGCCCTGCACCTGCACGAGCTTGCGCATGAGGGGCGCGGTGCGCTCCACGGACTTCGCGTCCGCGGCGACCCGGCCGCCGTCGGCGACGTAGGAGGCGGCGGCGAGGTAGAGCGCACCGGAGTTGGAGGTGACGGGGTCGGTGCTCGTGATGAACACCGTGCCGCTCAACTCGGCATGCCCCGAGGCTCCCTTGAGCTGCTGCCAGGTCCGGTCGTCCTCGGCCGCCGCGAGGTAGGGGCCCATGAGGAGCGTCCCCTGCGTGGTGAACTTCGACCCGCCGGCGGACCGCAGCCGGGCCAGCCCGTTGTCCGCGAGGACCTCGGCCGCGTTGCGATGGGCCACCACGACGAGCGGCGAGTAGAACGGCCGCAGCGGGCCGCCCTGGGCATCGGCTCCCCGGCGCAGCTCATCGGCCGGGGCCTTGGAGCCGGGAAAGGCGAAGTCGTGGCCCTTCAGGGGCAGCCGGTCCATCGCCCAGGACCCGGAGGTCTCCGTCCGAACGGTGAACCCCTTGGCCGCGAGGGCCTTCACGGTGTCGGGGTCGGCGAAGAACTCGGCCTTCTCCGACCCGATCACCCCGCGCACGGTCCTCACGGCGGTGCCGCTGTCCCCGCCGTCGCGGCCCAGGGCGACGGCCGCTGCCACACCGGCGATCAGCACGACCGCCAGGACGATTCCCACGATGCGTCTCACCTGCGCAGCGTGCTCGCGGAAACCCACATTCCGGGCCGAGTTGGGTGGACGGAAGATGAAGGGGCCATCCCAGAACGCAACGGCCCCGGTGAAGGAGGGGCCGTGGCACCCGGTCCGCGCGCCTCGACGGCACGCGGACCGGGGCCGTCAGTGGGCGCCGACCAGCCGCCCGGAGGGGGCGGGGTCGGCGAGGGCCGCCGTGTGGGCGTCCATCCGTTCGGCGGAGAGGATGGCGGCGGTGGTGTCGGCGCGGGACGCCGCCGCAGCGCCGCGTACGCCAGGACGTACAGCGCGTACGCCAGCGCCCACCGCTCCCCGTGGTCCTCGCAGATCTCCCGGACCTCGTCGCAGATCGCCGCGGC
>NZ_JAAXYC010000447.1 GCF_018619185.1 Streptomyces sp. McG3
CCGTCGGGGAGGGTGTCGTACGCCTCGAAGACCCGCGGCGGGTCGTCGAGTTCCCCGGCGATCCGCTCGGCCATCGCCGTGTGGTCGAAGCCGCGCCAGGCGCCGGGCACGGCGAAGAACGCGGCCCCCGACTCCCGCAGCGCGAACCGCACCTCGCGGTCCCGGTAGAACGGGATGACCGGTGTCTGGACGGCCCCGAGCCGGGTCAGCGCGAAGGAGAGCAGGGCCGTCTCCAGCCGGGTCGGCAACTGCCAGGCCACCACGCTGCCCGCCCGGACGCCCATCCCGTACAGCCCGGCGGCGACCCGCTCGGCGCGGTCCCTCAGCTCGCCGAAGGTCAGGCGCCGGTCCTCCTGGAGCAGGACCGGGCGGTCGGGGGTGAGGGCGGCGCGGCGTTCGATCAGCTCCCAGAAGGTGCGGGAGGCGCCCAGGGCGTGGGCGGATGCGGTCACGTCGTTCACGGCGGTCACAGCGGTCCCTCCGAACTGACGGCCAGTCAGGTAATGCGGAGAGCGTAGGGCTCCGCGCCTTGTCGGTCCAGGGGTGCGGGGCTAGCCTGAATCCCGCCAGCAAATCTGACGGGTCATCAGAAAACTATCGGAGACTGCCCGCACCCGGGACCGTGCCGAGTGCGCCGGAGGGGACGACACCATGACGGAACTGCCTCGGATCGTCAGCGTCGACGACCATGTGATCGAGCCCGCGCACCTCTTCTCCACCTGGCTGCCCGCGAAGTACCGCGAGCGCGGGCCGCAGCCGCTCACCGCGGGCATCGGGGAGCTGGCGTACACGGGCGGGAAGTACGTCATCACGATGGACCCGGACGGCCCGCCCACCGACTGGTGGATCTACGAGGACCTGAAGTTCCCGTACAAGCGGAACATCGCCGCCGTCGGCTTCGACCGCGACGACATGACCCTGGAGGGCATCACCCGCGCCGAGATGCGGCCCGGCTGCTGGGACCCGGCCGAACGCCTCAAGGACATGGACCTCAACCACGTCGAGGCCTCCCTCTGCTTCCCGACCTTCCCGCGCTTCTGCGGGCAGACCTTCGCCGAGGCGCACGACAAGGAGGTCGCCCTCGCCTGCGTGCGCGCCTACAACGACTGGATGGTCGAGGAGTGGTGCGGTGACAGCGGCGGCCGGCTGATCCCGCTCTGCATCATCCCGCTCTGGGACATCGACCTCGCCGTCGCGGAGATCAGGCGGAACGCGGCCCGGGGCGTCCGCGCGGTCACCTTCTCCGAGATCCCGACCCACCTCGGGCTGCCGTCCATCCACACCGGCTACTGGGACCCGTTCTTCGCCGTCTGCCAGGAGACCGGCACCGTCGTCAACATGCACATCGGCTCCAGCTCCCAGATGCCCGCCGCCTCCCCGGACGCGCCGCCCGCCGTACAGGCCTCGCTCTCCTTCAACAACGCGATGGCCTCGATGATGGACTTCCTCTTCAGCGGGGTCCTGGTGAAGTTCCCGACGCTGAAACTGGCGTACAGCGAAGGCCAGATGGGGTGGATCCCGTACGCCCTGGAGCGCGCCGACGACGTCTGGGAGGAGCACCGCGCCTGGGGCGGGGTGCGCGATCTGATCCCCGAGCCGCCGTCCACGTACTACTACCGGCAGATGTTCTGCTGCTTCTTCCGCGACAAGCACGGCATCTCCGCCCTCGACGTCGTCGGCCGCGACAACGCCACCTTCGAGACCGACTACCCGCACGTGGACTCGACCTTCCCGCACACCAAGGAGGTCGCCCTCGACCACGTCAAGGGACTGGACGAGGAGACCGTCTACAAACTGATGCGCGGGAACGCGATCCGGATGCTCGGCCTGGACCTGGACAAGTAGGCGGGGACGGCGGTGGATCTCACGTACACGGAGGCCGAGGAGGAGTTCCGGCGGCGGCTGCGGGAGTGGCTGGCCGGCACCCTCCCCGGCCTGCCCCCGAAGCCCTCGCCCGACGACTGGCCCGCGCGCCGGGCGTACGACACCGCTTGGCAGCGGATGCTGTACGACGCCGGGTACGCGGGCCTGCACTGGCCGGTGGACGCGGGCGGGCGGGGCGCCACCCCGACCCAGCACCTGATCTACCTGGAGGAGACGGAGAAGGCCGGCGCCCCCTACGTCGGGGCGAACTTCGTCGGGCTGCTGCACGCCGGGCCGACCGTCGCCGCCGAGGGAACGGCCGGGCAGCGGGCCCGCTGGCTGCCCCCGGTGCTGCGCGGCGACGAGGTCTGGTGCCAGGGGTTCAGCGAGCCGGACGCCGGCTCCGACCTGGCAGCCCTGCGCACCCGGGCCGTGCGCGACGGCGACGCCTACGTGATCAGCGGAGCCAAGATCTGGACCTCGCACGCCGAGGTCGCCGACTGGTGCGAACTGCTGGTGCGGACGGATCCGGACGCGCCCAAGCACCGGGGGATCAGCTGGCTCGCCATGCCGATGGACGCCCCCGGCATCACGGTCCGGCCGCTGCGGACCCTGGCCGGGTCCACGGAGTTCGCCGAGATGTTCCTCGACGAGGTCCGGGTGCCGGTGCGCAACCGGGTCGGGGCCGAGAACGACGGCTGGCGGGTCACCATGGTCACCCTCTCCTTCGAACGCGGCACGGCCTTCGTCGGCGAGGTCGTCGCCTGCCGCCGCACCCTGGACGCGCTCGCCGACGAGGCCCGGCGCAACGGGCGGTGGGACGACGCGGTGCTGCGGCGGCGCCTCGGCAGGCTCAACGCCGAGTTCCGGGCGCTGTGGCGGCTCACCCAGTGGAACGTGGCGGAGTCGGAGCGCACGGGCGGCGTCCCCGGCACCGGCGGCTCCGTCTTCAAGCTGCGCTACTCCGGGGCCCGCCAGGAGCTGTACGAGGCGGCGGCGGAGGTGCTGGGCGCCGACGCGTTCGACGTCGACCGGGAATGGGTCCTGGACCGGCTCTCGTCCCTCTCGTACACGATCGCCGCGGGCACCTCCCAGATCCAGCGGAACATCGTCGCCGAGCGCATCCTCGGCCTGCCGAAGGGGCGCTGAGGCCACCGTGGACTTCCAGCTCTCGGACGACCAGCGGGCCCTGCGGTCCGGTATGCGCGACCTGCTCGACGCGGTGTTCGACCGGGACCGGCTGCGGGCGGCGGTGGAGCGCGGCGGGACTCTGGACCGGGCGCTCTGGCGGGAGCTGGGCGCGGCCGGCTTCTTCGCGCTCCGGCTGCCGGAGGAGGCGGGCGGGGTGGGCCTCGGGCTGCCCGAGGCGGTGCTGCTCTTCGAGGAGGCGGGCCGGGCGCTGCTGCCGGGCCCGCTGGTCGCCACCCACCTGGCGGCGGGCCTGGTGAAGGGGGCCGCGGAGGGCGAGGCGGTGGTGACGGCCGTGGACGGGGACCTGCCGGTGGCCCACCTGGCGGAGGCGGACGCGGTGCTGGTGGGCGCCGGCGCCCTCGTCGGGGAGCCGCTGCGCGCCTTCGTCGCCGCCGCCCGGCCCGTACGGTCGGTGGACCCGCTCACACCGCTGCACCGGGTGGCGGGGCGTACGGCGGCCACGGAGGCGTGCCCCGGCGCACTCGACTACGAGGGGGCGCTTCTCACTGCTGCCGAACAGCTCGGCAGCGCCGCCCGGACCACCGAGACGGCCGTTCAACACGCCGGGGACCGAACGCAGTTCGGATCACCCATCGGATCGTTCCAAGCGGTCAAACATCTCTGCGCCGACATGCTCGCCCGCACCGAGCCGGCCCGCGCCGCCGTGTACGCGGCCGCCGTGACCGGCGACCCGGTGGAGATCACGGCGGCCAAACTGCTCGCCGACGAGGCGGCCGTACGCAACGCGCGCGACTGCCTCCAGATTCACGGCGGGATGGGCTTCACCTGGGAGGCAGATGTTCACCTCCACCTGAAACGGGCCTGGCTCCGGGCCGCGGCCCGGCTCGGCGGGGCCGCGGCGGAGGAGCTCCTGGCCGCCGGTCTGGGGGCCGCGCGGCCGGGTTCCGGCAGCTCGGCGGCGCCCGGCGGAGGAGCCCCGGAAGCGGGGGGCGGAGGGTGACGCAGCGCAGCCGGGCGGCGTCGATACCGGCTTGTGTCCTTTGCGTGATTCGTCACCGGGTGGAGTCGGTGTCCGGCTCGGGTACGCTCCGTGGGATGCGAGTGGTTCTGGAACCGGGCGATCCGGGGGCGGCCTGTGCGGCGGCCCCGGTCCGGGGCGAGGGCTCTCGTCGGAGATGTGCCGGGCCTGCCCGAAGAGCGTTTCTCGCGGTCTCTGCGCGCTCCTGTTCGACTCCCCGCAGCGTGCGTCGCACAGTATGCACCACGCGTACTCCTTCGCGCTGGAATATGCCCGAAGCGCTTGTTGCGGTGACTGTACGTCAACCATGCTGTCGCGTAAGGGAATCACGTTCCGTGACCCTGAGGAGGCGCGAGGCGATGTGTCCGCCGGTTCGGATGGTGTGAGCGGTGCAGGTGCTTCAGGTTCAGCTGGAGGTCGGTCCGGATCCCGCGGAAGTGGGGCGGGCCCGTAGGTGGGCGCGGTCGCGTCTGGTCGGTTCCGGGATAGGGGATGACGAGCCTCTCGCCGAGACGCTCATCCTGCTGATCTCGGAGCTGGTCACCAACGCCGTCGTCCACACGGGCTGTCCCGCGGTGCTGCGGATGCTCTTCGGCGGGTCCGGGGCGTCCGGCGCGGCCGGGACCGTCCGGGTCGAGGTCGCGGACGCCAGCGACCGCCCGCCGCTCCAGCGGCACGCGGAGGGCGACGAGACGGGCGGCCGGGGCCTGGAGCTGGTGGACGGCCTCGCGGACCGCTGGGGCTGGCTGCCGGAGGGCGCCGGGAAGCAGATCTGGTGCGAGGTCGACCGGAGCGGCCCGGTGCGGCTCCCGGAGGCGCCCTCGGGCGCCGGCCAGGGCGGCGAGGCGTACGAACCGCCCTCCTGCCTCTTCACCAACCTGGCCTGAGCCCGCCCCCTTCCCTGTCC
>NZ_JAAXYC010000448.1 GCF_018619185.1 Streptomyces sp. McG3
CCCGTGCAGCCCCGGCCGCCCCGTCGTCCGTCCGGCACTCCTGCACGACCCCCGCCAGGCCACCAACTCCCCACGGAGGAACCAGTGGAACGCTCCGCAGGCAGCAGTCGCAGAAGGCGCCGTCGCTCCCGTCCCGTCCTCGGCGGCACCATGGCCGTCATCGCGGCCGCGGCCCTGACCGTCACCGGACTCGTCAGCACCGCCCAGGCCGCCGACGTCAACAACGCCAAGAACGCGGGCTTCGAGTCGGGCCTCGCCAACTGGACCTGCGCCGGGAACAGCGGCACCGTGGTCTCCTCCCCCGTGCACGGCGGTACGTCGGCGCTGAAGGCCACCCCGGCCGGCCAGGACAACGCCAAGTGTTCGCAGGCCGTCAAGGTGAAGCCCAACTCGACGTACGCGCTCAGCTCCTGGGTGCAGGGCGGCTACGCCTACCTCGGTGTGAGCGGCACCGGAACCACCGACGTCTCCACCTGGACGCCGGGCTCCACCACCTGGACCAAGCTGTCCACCAGCTTCAAGACCGGCGCGAACACCACCTCGGTGACCGTCTACACCCACGGCTGGTACGGGCAGGCCGCCTACCTCGCCGACGACTTCGAGGTGACCGGCCCCGACGGCGGTGGCGGCGAGGAGCCCGGCCCGGTCATCCCGGCGGCTCCGGCCGGCCTCACGGCGGGCGCGACGACCACGTCCTCCGTCGCCCTGTCCTGGAACGCGGTCTCCGGCGCCACCGGGTACAAGGTGTACCGGGACGGCGTGCAGGCCACCACCTCCACCGGAACCTCGGCGACCGTCACGGGCCTCACCGCGGACACCGCCTACCAGTTCTCGGTGAGCGCCACCAACGCGGCCGGTGAGTCGGTCAAGTCGGCCGCCGTCAGCGCCCGTACGGCCAAGAACGGCACCGGCCCGGTGACCACCGTGCCCAAGCACGCGGTGACCGGCTACTGGCAGAACTTCAACAACGGCGCGGCCGTCCAGAAGCTCAGCGACGTACCGGCCGACTACGACATCATCGCGGTCTCCTTCGCGGACGCCACGGCGACCCAGGGCGCGGTCACCTTCAACCTGGACACCGCCGGGCTGAACGGCTACACCGACGCCCAGTTCCGTTCGGACATCAAGGCCAAGCAGGCGGCGGGCAAGAACGTCATCATCTCGATCGGCGGCGAGCTGGGCACGGTCCGCGTCGACAGCGACGCCTCCGCCACCGCGTTCGCCAACTCGGTGTACGCGCTGATGCAGGACTACGGCTTCAACGGGGTCGACATCGACCTGGAGAACGGCCTCAACGCCACCTACATGACGAAGGCGCTGCGCCAGCTGTCGGCGAAGGCGGGCCCCGGGCTGGTCCTCACGATGGCCCCGCAGACCATCGACATGCAGTCGACCTCGGGCGAGTACTTCAAGACGGCGCTCAACGTCAAGGACATCCTGACCGTCGTCAACATGCAGTACTACAACAGCGGTTCGATGCTCGGCTGCGACGGCAAGGTCTACTCGCAGGGCTCGGTGGACTTCCTCACCGCGCTCGCCTGCATCCAGCTGGAGGGCGGCCTCGACCCGTCCCAGGTCGGCATCGGCGTCCCCGCCTCCACCCGCGGCGCGGGCAGCGGCTACGTCGCCCCGTCGATCGTGAACGCGGCGCTGGACTGCCTCGCCAAGGGCACCAACTGCGGCTCGTTCAAGCCGTCCAAGACCTACCCGTCGCTGCGCGGCGCGATGACCTGGTCGACGAACTGGGACGCGACGGCCGGGTTCGCCTGGTCGAAGGCGGTCGGACCGCACGTCCGCAGCCTGCCGTAACGACACAGCACCACACAGCACCACACGGAACCTGCAGCGCCGCCGCTCCCCCGGCGGCGCTGCGGCGTTACGCCGGCGACCACCCGGTCACCGGCCGTCGCGAACCCCCGGTCACCGGGTCACCGTGTCACCGGTTCACCAGGGCAGTTCGCGCACCTGCTGGACGCACAGCACGATGAACAGCAGCCCGGACAGGGCGAGCATCCCGTTGCTGACCCATCCGTTGCGCCACTCCCCGGGCGTACGGGAGGAGTTGAGCAGCCAGAGCAGGGTCAGGGCGAGGAACGGCATGAAGAACGCGCCGAGCACCCCGTAGGCGATGACCAGGCCGAAGGGCTCGTCCAGCCAGAGCAGGGTCATCGGCGGGAAGGTCAGCCACAGCAGGTAGGCACGGAACGGCATCGACCGCTGCCGGCGCTCGGCGACGTCCGGCCCCTCGTGCTCCTCGGTCCTCGCCGCACCGGTCGCCGGAGCCCGGAACCGCTCCACGAAGTCGGCGAACATCAGGCTGACCCCGTGCCAGACGCCGATCAGCGACGAGAACGACGTGGCGAAGAAGCCCACCAGGAAGAGCTTGGCGGTGCCCGCGCCGAAGCGGTCCTCCAGCACCTGGCCCAGGTCGATCAGACCCCGGTCGCCGGAGGTGAGGGCCACCTGGGAGGCGTGCAGCAGCTCGGCGCCGACGATGAGCATCGCGACGACGAAGATCCCGGTGGTGATGTAGGCGACCCGGTTGTCGAGCCGCATCACCTTCATCCAGGAGGAGTTGCTCCAGCCCTTGGCGTTGACCCAGTACCCGTACGCGGCCATGGTGATCGTGCCGCCGACGCCGCCGATCAGCCCGAGGGTGTAGAGGAGCGAGCCGTCCGGGAGCACGGGCAGCAGCCCGGCGAACGAGGCCCCGACGTCCGGCACGACGCGGGCGGCCACGTACACGACCACCACGAACATGATGCCGATCAGGACCGTCATGACCTTCTCGAAGACGGCGTACCGGTTGAACCAGACGAAGGCCAGCCCGATCAGGCCGGTGACGATCGCCCAGAACTTCAGCCCGGGGCCGTCGGGGAACAGCGCCACGATGGGCAGGGCGCTGGAGGACATGGCCGTCGCCCCGTAGATGAAGCCCCAGAGCACGACGTAGACCGCGAAGTACACCGTGGTCCAGGGGCCCAGGCTGCGCCAGCCGTCGAAGAGCGTGCGGCCGGTCGCCAGATGCCAGCGGCCGGCCGCCTCGGCGAGCGAGATCTTGACGACGCAGCCGATCACCGCCGCCCACATCAGGGTGTATCCGAACTTGCTGCCCGCGATGAGCGTCGCGACCAGGTCTCCGGCCCCGACCCCGGTCGCCGCGACGACGATGCCGGGGCCGATGTACTTCCAGCTGGACTTACGTGGTCGGGAGGCCGGCTCCCCTGTCCCTGTGGTTGCGCTTGTCTCCGCCATGCCGATCAAGGAAGCGCAATCGGCGGAGCAGCACAAGGGGTGCGCACGGAACCGGCACACACGGGGACGGGGAACGTCCCCGTGTGTGCCGGTTCGCTAGATGACCAGGCTGAGCAGCGCCGCGACGACGAAGCCCGCGACCGAGAGCACCGTCTCCAGGACGGTCCAGGACTTCAGGGTGTCGCGCTCGCTGATGCCGAAGTACTTCGACACCATCCAGAAGCCGCCGTCGTTCACGTGCGAGGCGAAGATCGAGCCCGCCGAGATCGCCATGATGATCAGCGCGAGGTGGGCCTGGGACAGGTCCTGGCCCTCGACCAGCGGGACCACGATGCCGGCCGTCGTGACGATCGCGACGGTGGCCGAGCCCTGGGCGACGCGCAGGACGACCGAGATCAGCCAGGCGAGCAGGATGACCGGCAGGCCGACGTCGTTGAAGGTGTCGGCCAGCGCGTCCGCGATGCCGCTGCCCTTGAGGACCGCGCCGAAGATGCCGCCCGCGCCGACCACCAGCAGGATGTTGCCGACGGGCTTGAGCGAGGACGTGGAGACCGATTCCAGGGACTTGCGGGACCAGCCGCGCCGGATGCCCAGCAGGTAGTACGCGAGGAACAGGGCGATCGTCAGGGCGACGAACGGGTTGCCGAAGAACTCGATGACCGAGCGGAGCGTGGAGGGGTCCAGGGCGATGGAGGAGAACGTCGCGGCGAGAATGAGGATCAGCGGGGTCCCGATGATCGCGAGGACCGTACCGAGCGGGACCGGCTTCTCGTGCGGGGTGACCCCGGCGGCGCGCTGTTCGGCGGCGACGGCGGCCTTGGCCTCCTCGGCGGCCTCCACCATGTCCTGCGGGACGTCGACGAAGATCCGCTTGCCGATCCAGGCGGCGTACGCCCAGGCGGCGATGACCGACGGGATGCCGACGACGACGCCCATCAGGATGACCCAGCCGAGCGAGACGTTGAAGAGTCCGGCGGCGGCCACCGGTCCCGGGTGCGGCGGCAGGAACGCGTGGGTCATCGACAGGCCCGCCAGCAGCGGCATCGCGTAGAGCAGGATCGATTTTCCGGAGCGCTTGGCGGCGGCGTACACGATCGGCGCGAGGACGAAGATGCCGACGTCGAAGAAGACCGGGATGCCGAAGACGAGGCCCGTCATTCCCATGGCGAGCGGGGCGCGCTTCTCACCGAAGGCGTTCAGCAGGCGCGTGCTCAGCACCTCTGCCCCGCCGGACACTTCGAGGATCGCGCCGAGCATGGTGCCGAGCCCGATGATGATCGCGACATGGCCGAGGATGCCGCCCATGCCGGACTCGATGACCGAGACGGCGGCGGACTTCTGCACGGTGCCGAAGAGTTCGGTGACCGAGAGCCCGGCGCCGAGGCCGACGGCTATGGAGACCGCGAGCAGGGCGACGAACGGCTGGAGCCTGATCTTGATGATCAGGAAGAGCAGGAGGGCGATGCCGAGGGCGGCGACGGTCAGCAGACCGGCGGTGCCGTCGATCAGGAGGAGCAGGCCACCGGTGTGCGGTGGTGCCTCGACCGGCGGTGGGGTGGCGGCGAGCAGCATGGGGACTCCGGTGGTGCTGGAGGGCAGGGGGGAGCGCGGCACGGCGCCCCCGGGGAGCGGGGCGCCGTGCCGTACGGCGTGCTGGAGCGGTCCTGCGG
>NZ_JAAXYC010000449.1 GCF_018619185.1 Streptomyces sp. McG3
GGACCATGCCGACCACACCCCCCGCCCCCGCCCCGGCGCCGACGGTCCCGGAGACGCCACGTCCCGTCCGCGAGCACCGCTACGACATCGACCTGATCCGGCTGCTCTGCTCGGTCGGCGTGATCGGCCTGCACGCCGGATCGGCCTTCGTGAACGCCGTGGGCCGGACGGCCTCGCAGGGGCCCGGCACCTACTGGGCCGGGCTGACCGCCGACTCCGTCGGCCGCTTCGCCGTGCCCCTCTTCTTCGCCATCGCCGGCTGGGTGGTCCTGGTCGGGGCCCCGCCGAAGGACGGCGCGCGGCTGCGCCGGCGCATCGTGCGGATCGTGGTGCCCCTCGCCGTCTGGACGGCGCTCTACCTCGCCTGGGGCAGGCTGCGCGGAACCAACGCCGACCCCGTGGGCGAGCTGGCGCTGGACTCCGTGTTCGCCTCGGTCCGCCCCGCCTACCACCTCTGGTACCTCTACGCCTACCTCCCCGTGATCATGACCCTGGGGCTGGTGGTGCTGGTCAGGTCGGGCAGGCGGCCGTGGGGTCTCGGCGCGGCCCTGCTGGTCCTGGCGGCCGCCCCGTCGCTCTTCGGCGACCTGGCCGAGGCCACCGGCCGCGAACTGCCGCGCTTCGGCTGGGCGTTCGGTCCGTACCAGCTGATCTACGCGGTGCTCGGGGCACTGCTGCTCGCCGCCCCGGCCGGTACGTTCGGCCGGCGGCGGCTCCCGTGGCTGCTGCTCGCGGCGGCCGGGCTGGCCGGGGTGATCGCGTACCAGCACGAGGTGCACTACGCGATCCCGTACGCCCACGTCCTGGTGGCCCTGTTCAGCTGCGGCGTCCTGATCTCCCTGCACGGCCTGCGCGTCCCGGAGCGGCTGCGCCCGGCGCTGACCCGGCTGGCCGACGCGTCGTTCGGGGCCTACCTGGTGCACGTACTCGTGCTCGGCGTCCTCACCGACGCCTTCGTCCGGGCGGACCTGGGCGGTCCGGCCGCCGCGGCGCTCGTGGTCGGGATCACGGTGGCCACGACGGCCCTGTCGTTCGGCGCGGCCATGCTGTGGGGCCGCGCGGGGGCGGGCAAGGTGCTGGGCTGAGCGCCCCGCGTACCTGCCGCGCCCACCGGGGCGGGCGCGACTCGCGCGCCCTGCCCGCCCCGGGGCTGCTCAGCCCCGGCCGCTCCGCAAGGCCCTGGCCCGCCGGGCCACCCGGCGCAGGGCCGGGCTGGCGCGCAGGAACGCCAGGCGGGCCGGGACCACCCCGGGAAGCGCGAGCGACGCCAGGCGGCGGCGCTTGAAATAGCGCCAGGTGCGGTCGTCCAGGTGCGTGGACAGATAGCGCTCGGCTGCCGGACGCAGATCGGGGCGGACCCTCGGCCGCATCGCGAAGCCGACGGCCGCGAGCAGACCGTCCAGCTCGGCACCGGTGTACGGCATCCGCGCGGCGACCGCCTCCGCGTCACCGAGCCCCGGCAGCAGGGCGTCGGCGAGCGTCGCCGGTATCCGCTCGGCGTTCTCGTACGGGGTCAGGCGCTCCAGGAGCAGCCCCGTGCCGACGGCCGCCACCGGGAGGCCGTGGAACCGGGCCGCCCCGAAGAGGGCGGCCGACGTGCACCCGACGACCAGCGCGGGCCGCAGCCGGTGCAGCAGCACATCGGCCACGACGGGCCGCGCGGTGTCCAGCACGGTCAGCTCGACGCCCAGCCGGTCAGCCTCGGCGCGCAGCGGCGCCGGGTCCTCCCACGGGGCGTACGGGTCCGGTGCGAACACCAGCCGGGTGTGACCGAGGGCCGCGGCCCCCCGCACCATCTCCAGCCGCAGCCCCGCCTCCTCGGCCGCCGGGATCAGCCCGGCCCCGGCGAGATCCTGCCCGAGCAGCAGCGCGGGCGCCTCGACCGCCGGCAACTCCACCTCCACGTCGGTCAGTTCACCCATCACCTTGGTGAGCGCCTCGGCCGGTACGGTCCGCTGCTCCACCCCGTACTCGCCCAGCAACAGCAGGCGCGCCCCGGGAACCAGGTCCGGATGGAGCAGCCGCCGCACCCGGACCCCGGTCAGCGGGGGGATCTTCTCCCCGGTCGGGCCGTAGCCGCCGGGCCCCTCCGCGTACACATCGACCGGGGCACCGGCGAAGACCTGGGTGAGGGCCCGGGCCGGACCGGCGTGCGGGGAGTCCACGACCAGCTCCAGTTCCTCGTCGCCGAGACCCCAGGCGCGCCGGAAGTGGCGCTCCCACAGCGGGGCGTCGTCGGCCCGGGGGTTCCAGCCGTCCGGGTGGAAGGGGGAGATCGCGTCGTTCCAGGAGAACACCTCGTCGAACCGGGTGCGCAGCCGCTCGAATCCGGCGGTCTCCGCGACGTCGGCGACGGCCTCCGGGGCCGGCCCCGTCCGGGACAGCAGCAGGATCCGGCGGTCGGGCTCGGTGAAGCAGCCCGCGTCGATCGCCGCGGCGAGCAGCACCGTCGCGGCGGGCGAGGAGGCGTGGAAGATCCGGATGGTCATGCGGCCGAGGCCCCCTTCGCGGCGACCGTGCGGCGGCGCAGCCTGCGCACCCGGGTCGCTCGTGTCACGTCCATGGAGTCGAGAGCCTCGTCCAGCAGCCGCTGCGGCAGGCGTCCCAGGGCCGCCGCACCGCGCGACTTCAGTTCGCGGGCCACGGCGGGTTCGAATTTTTCGAGGGAGCCCAGATGGTGGGCGATGACCGCGCAATACGTGCGTACGGCCTTCGGCAGCAGAGCGTCCGCGTCGCGGTCGGCGGCCGTCTCGGCGACCACCTGGTCGAAAGCGCGGAGGAAATCGAGCTGGCGCACATCGCCGATCTGGGTCAGCGACGTGGCCACCCCGCGCCGGTAGAAATGGCTGAGCATGCCCAGGGCGGCGAAGGAGTCCGCCTCCCGGTGCAGCCGCCAGATCCACGGCCGGTCCTCGGCCGTGCGCAGCCCGTCGGTGAAGTGCAGCAGCCCCCGGTCCAGCAGGCGCCGGTGGTACAGGCCCGCCCAGGCGAACGCGTAGTCCACCGACGTGGTGCGGTGGGCGGGCAGGATCGCGGCCCGGGGGTCGCTCACCACCCCGTGCGGCCCGTGCGGCACCCGGCGTACGGTCCGTGACCTGCCGTTGGCCTGAACGTGGTCGGTGCGCACGAAATCGCAGCCCAGCGCCTCGGTCCGGGCCACCAGCCGCTCGTAGTGCCCGGGGGCCAGCCAGTCGTCACTGTCCAGGAAGGCGATGTACTCGCCGCGGGCGGCCTCCAGACCGGTGTTGCGCGCGGTCGCCAGACCGCCGTTCACCTCGTGCCGCACCAGCACGGCCCCCGGGATCTCGTCGGCGGCCCGGCGCAGCAGCCGGGGTGTCCCGTCGGTCGAACAGTCGTCGACGAGAAGGAACTCGAAGTCCTCGCGGGCGTTGGCCCGCAGACTTCGGAGGGTGTCGGGCGCGTAGGTCTGCACGTTGAAGAACGGCACGATGACGGAGAGCTTAACCACGCGCATCACGTTAGGTGCGGCGCCGGCCCTTTCCTTTTCCGCAATGCGCCCAGCAGGTGAACAACGCCCGTCGCTCAGGTGAATCGCCTTTTCCTGAACGGGAATTGGCGGCGTATTCGGGGTCGCCCCCAATCGTCGGCACGCTGTTAACCATCTGTTGCCATCACGTTGGGCCGCGCATCGAAATGCCTTCCTAACTTCTAGGACGTGCCCCCACGTACCAGCAATGAGGCCGAACCGGCCGAAACCCCCGCCGCGCTCCGACCGGCGCTGCGGGTCGCCGTCCTCGCCGACTCCGACACCCGGTGGAAATGGGGCGCGCTCACCGCGCGCCGCCTGACCGCCGGGGCGGACGGCCCGGACGCGCGGCCCGTCGAGGTCAGCGGGCTGCTGCTGCGCGGCCGGGCCACCCCGACGCCCCGCCAGCTCGCGGAGATCGGCGAGGTCGGGATCGACGCCGAGCGGGTCCGCGAGGTCACCGCCGTCGAGTTCCTGCACACCGTGCGCGACGAGGGGTACGACCTCGTCGTCCTCGCCCTCGTCGGCGGCGGCGTCCAGGCCATGCTGCACGGCCTCGCCGCCCTCGGCCTGCCGCGTCGGCCCGTCGTCGTCACCGGATACGTCGGCGTCGTCTACGAGAAGCTCGCCGACGGCCTCCTCCTCCGCCACGGCGCCGACGTCGTCCTCGCCAACTCGGCCCACGACGCGGAGCGTTTCCGCGCGGTGTACGAAGGAGTGGGCGCCGACGCCTCGGCCGTCACGGAGGCCGCCCTCCCCTTCCTGGGCGGAGCCCCGTACCGCCCCGAAGAGGGCCGCGACACGGTGGTGTTCGCCGCCCAGCCCTCCGTACCGGCCTCCCGCGCCGACCGCACGTACCTGCTGCGCAGGCTCGTCGAGCACGCCCGGCTGCACCCGCGCCGCGAGGTGCTGCTGAAGCTGCGCTCCAAGCCCGGCGAGCACACCACGCACATCGAGGAACTGCCCTACCAGAAGCTCGCGCAGCGGCTGCCCGGCGGCCTGCCGCCCAACTTCCGCCTGGTGTACGGCCACATGGGCGAGGTACTGGACCGCACCGACCTCCTGGTCACGGTCTCCTCGACGGCCGCGCTGGAGTCCCTGCACCGCCGCATCCCGACCGCGGTCCTCACCGACCTCGGCGTACGGGAGACCCTCGGCAACCACCACTTCGTCGGCTCCGGGCTCCTCACCTCCTGGGACCGGCTCGACGGCGGGATCCGGCCCCGGCCCGACGGGGAGTGGGTGGCCGGCCAGGGCGTGGCCGCCGACGGCTCGTACGGCAGCGCCTACGACACCGCCCGCGCCAAGGTCACCGCCCTCCTCGACGACGGCCGACTCCCGCCGTTGGCCCCCTACTACACCCCCGCC
>NZ_JAAXYC010000450.1 GCF_018619185.1 Streptomyces sp. McG3
CCTCCGGTCCCCGTGGTCTGACGGTTTCCCTTCGGCCCACCGGATCGGCTGGAGGGCCGCGGTCACCACCGCAGTTGGGCGAGGGTGCCCGGGCGGATCGCCTGATCGCCGAAGCGGACCCGCGCCCGGTCGGCGGCTTGTTCGATGCGGCGCCGTTTGCCGTCCGCCGGGTCCAGGAGCAACTGCTGGACGGCGTACTGGGCCTCGGTGAGGTCCACCCGAACAGTGATCGTGCGGACACGGGCGCGCTGCAGCCCGAAGCGGGAATACAGGTCGTACGCGGCGGCGCTGAGTGCCGGTGTGTGAGCGGTGTACTCCTCCAGCGTGCGTGAGCGCTGTGTCGTGGCGCCGTCGGCGTACGAGATGCTCAGCGCGAGCCGCGCGGCGACCTGGCCGGTGGTGCGCAGCCGCAGCCCGAGACGTTCGCAGAGGTCGAGCAGGGCCCGGCGGTGTGCGGCGGGGTCGAGCTCGTCGTGGCTGAACTCGTAGGAGAAACCGGTGGACTTGGGCGCTGCCTCGGAGGTGACCGGGCGCGGGTCCAGGCCCCGGGCCCGTTGCGACAGCGTCACGGCAGTGGCCTTGCCGAGGATGCGCTGCAGCGTCAGCAGCGGAACGCCGAGAAGGTCGCCGATGCGGTGGAGGCCGTACTCCCCGAGCGTACGGGCGGTGGCCGGGCCGACCCCGTGGAGGGCGCCGACGGGCTTGGGATGGAGAAACGCGGCGACTGCCTCGGGAGCCGGGGCGACGACGGTGACCTGACCAGGAGCGGTCGTGTCGGCCGCCATCGCGGCCAGCATCCGGTTCGGGCCGGCGCCGATCGTCGCGCGCAGCCCGAGGTGTGCGGCCAGGCGGAGCGCGGCCATGGCCGCCAGGCCACCGGTGTCCCGGTCGAAGAACCGCAGGGCACCGGTGACATCGAGGTCGGCGGCGTCCGGCGGGAGGGCCTGGACCAGCGGGGTGAGATCACGCAGCAGCGTGAGGGCCTGCTCGTACGTCTCCTGGCCGGCCGGGCCTAGGTCGTGGAGCTGAACGCGCAGGATGCTCCGGGCTCGGGTGGTCATGGCGCTCACCCCGCCGATCCGGGAGACCGGTGTCCCAGGCGCCGCAGGTCGGCGGAGCGGGACCCGGCGGGCCGCAGATCGCTCCAGGCGTTGAGCTTCGCCCCGGCCGTTCCGTCTTCGAGTGTCCGGCCCGCACCCGGCGTGCTGTCACCGCGGGCAGGTGTGGGGGCGGGTGTGGTGCGGCCGAGCAGGCGGAGGGCGGCTTCGGGGCCCAGGTCGCGGCGGGTGGTGGCGACTTCCTCCAGGTCCCAGGCGGCCTGCCCGACCACGGTGCGCCGGGGGCCGCGTTCCTCGACGACTCCGCGGACCAGGAGCAGGCCGGAGTGGAAGACCGTGTGCGCGCAGGTGGCGTGGGAGTCCTCGAAGAACGCGAGGTCCACGAGGCCGGATCCGTCCTCCAGGGTCACGAAGATGACCCTCTTGCCGGACGGGATCGGCGGCGTCTGGGTCGATGCCCGCACGCCGGCGACCAGCACCTGCTGTCCGCGGCGCATCGCCTGCAAGTGGCGGGCGTCGGTCGCGCCGAGCTCGGCGAGCAGCCGGTGGTGGTGGTCGAGCAGATGGCGGCTGACGTCGATGGAGAGCACATCGATCTCGGCACTCATCACGTCGCGGCCGGTCATCTCGGGCAGCCCGGCCGGCTCACCGGCGTGCGTCTCGTCGCCGAGCGGCAGCTGGCCGTCGATCGCGGTCCGGTTGCGTGCGGAGCGGTGCAGCTCGGTGGCCTGCAACAGCAGATCCCGCCGGGTCAGCCCGCCGTGCAGCGGAGCGAGAGCTCCGATCTTGATGAGGCGCTGGGCGAGAGGCAGGGACGGGCGGGCGCGCAGCCACAGATCCTGCAGTCCGGCGTACGGCTGCCCGGCTTCGATGCGGGCGCTCTCCGCTTCGGTGATCCCGCGCACCGTGGACAACGCGAGCCGTACGCCCCAGCCGTTCGCCGTCGGCTCGACGCTGTGGGCGCCGCGGGAGGCATTGACGTCGACCGGCAGGATCGCCACTCCGAACTGCTTCGCGTCCTGGACCAGGACGCGGGGCGCCCACATGCCGGGGTCGTGCTGGAGCAGCCCGGCGAAGAACGCGGCGGGGTAGTGCGTTTTGAGCCACGCCGACTGGACGGCCGGGACCGCGAAGGCCACGGCGTGCGCGCGGCAGAATCCGTACGCCCCGAACTCCTTGACGATGTCCCAGACTTCGCCGGTCACGTCCGGGGGGTAGCCGCGCTCGGCGGCGCAGCGGCGGAACCACGCCTCCACCTTCGGCAGCCGCTCGGCGTCGGCGAGGGCGCGGCGTGCGACGTCCGAGGCAGCACGGTCGCAGCCGGTCATCGTGGCCAGGATCATCATGATCTGCTCGTGCCAGATCACCACCCCGTACGTGTCATCCATGATCGGCACAAGGTCGGGGTGGGGGTAGCGGGGCTCCTCGACCCCGTGCCGGGCGGCGATGAACTTCGCGGGCATGCCCCCGGCGACCGGCCCGGGCCTGAAGAGGCTGATGTCGGCGATCACGTCCTGCATGTGCCGTGGCTGGAGTCTCGCGATGAGATCCTGCTGTCCTGGGCTCTCGAGCTGGAAGCAACCCAACACCCTGGTGCTGCGGATCAGTTCGAAGGTGGACTCATCGGCGAGGTCGACGTGGTCGGGACTGTCGAGGTCGATGTGCCGGCCTGTGGTGCGACGGATCTCGGCGACCGAGTGCGCCATCGCCGACTGCATGCGCACGCCGAGGACATCGAGCTTCAGCAGGCCGAGGTCCTCGACATCGTGCTTGTCCGCCTGCACCGTCGGATACGCGCCTCCCGGGGCGGGCTGCACCGGGAGGCGGCCGAGCAGGCTCACGTCGGAAAGGATCACGCCGCACGGGTGCATGGCGAAGCCGCGCGGCAGGGCGTCCAGGCCCTCTGCCAGCTCCCACAGCGGACCGTACTGGTCGGCCTCGGCCGCGAGCTGCCGCAGTTCGGGCAGCTCGGACAGTGCGGAGCCGATGTCACACGCGCGGATGTGCGGAAAGCTCTTGGCGATCCTGTCGACGGTCTGGGGGCGGATCCCGAGCGCGAGCCCCGTATCGCGCAGGGCGTGACGGGCGCGGTAGGTCTCCGGCATCCCGGTGACCGCCACGCGCTCGGAGCCGAACCGTTCGAAGATCCGGTCGTAGACCTCCAGACGCCGGTCCGACTCGACGTCGAGGTCGATGTCCGGCAGGGCGGTGCGGCGCTCGCTGAGGAAGCGTTCGAACAGGAGCCGGTGCGAGAGCGGGTTGGCCGTGGCGATGAAAAGGCTGTGGTTGACCATGGACCCGGCACCGGAGCCGCGGGCGGCGACCCGGATCCCCATGGACCGCACGTCCGCGACGACCTGGGCCACCGCGAGGAAGTACGCCTCGTATCCGAGGCGCTCGATCACCCCGAGCTCGTAGCCGAGCCGGTCCATCGCCCGTACGTCCCGGTCGAGGCCGCGGGCGGTCATCCCGGCCTCGCTGCGCTGCCGCAGCAACCGCATCCCGTCCCCCGGACCGGTGCCGGCTCCCACCACGTACGGCTCGGGGAAGTGCGCTCGCCCCAGGCCGAGGTCGCGCACCGGGTCCACCGTGCACCGCTCGGCGGTAGCTGCCGTCTCCTCGATCAGACGCAGCCCTCGGCCGGCCGGGGCGCTCGCGGCCGCGGCCACCCGCTCCGCCACCTCGGCCATCTCGGCTCCGGACTTCAGATACCGCTCGCCCGGGTCGAGCGCTCCACGCTGCGGGATCGGACGCAGCAGCCGGGCGGCGTCCAGCACGTCGGCCAGGCGGTGCTGCTCGCGCCGCTCGTACCGCACCGCGTTGGTGAGCACCGTCGGGATGCCGAGCCGGTCGCCCAGAGCAAGGGTGTGCGCGGCCAGCCGCATCGATCCGGCGCCCAGCCCGGGCAGGCCGTAGGCGACCGCCTCCAGCCGGAGAAGTCCCTGACCCGCGATCTCCCGCCACGGGACGAGCAGCCTTTCCGCGACGTCCGGCCGTCCGGCGGCCAGCGCACGTACGGGCTCGGAGGCCGGCCCGAGGATCGCCACCACATCCTCGCCCAAGCCCTCCCGCAGCGCCTCCCACGAGGCGACCGGAAAGCCGTCGACCGGATGCGCGTAGGCCGTGGAGACGAGGCGGCAGATACGCGCCCACCCGCTCACGGAGCCTGCCAGCAGCGTGATTCTCAGGCGCGGCTCCGCCACGTGCCCACCACCGCGGACCGGTGTGCGCGAGCGGCGAGGAGCCCTTGCCGTGTCGAACGCCGGTACGGCGAGATCCACCCCGAAGATCGGGCGTACCCCGGCGCCCATGCACGCCTTCGCGTGCCGCACGGCGCCGGTGACGCTGTCCCGGTCAGTCAGCGCGAGCGCGCCCATGCCGAGCTCCGCCGCCCGGCGCACCAGGTCCTGCGGATGAGAGGCCCCGTAGCGAGCGGAGAACCCGGAAGCGACGTGGAGATGCGTGAAAACAGCCATCGCGCACCTCCGAATCTGCTCTGGCACCCCCTGCTCGTCTGGCGTCCTGCTGTCAGAACGTTGCATCCGATCTATTCGCACAGTAGTTCGATAGAACAGTTTCGGCCAACCGATCTTGACGTGGCGAGAAGTCACCCTGGGCCGCGCACGGCCCGCGGCCGCTCACCACTGGGCCGGTGGCCAGATCTACACCTGCCACCCCACCCCTCGACTACCTGCCGACCTGTCCACACTCTTCGATATTCGCTCGAACGTTCGAATAATTCAAGCCAGACACCTCCTGGCGGGGGCACGCCGGGCAGGGGC
>NZ_JAAXYC010000451.1 GCF_018619185.1 Streptomyces sp. McG3
CCCCTCCCGTCCGCCCGGTACGCCTGACCGGCAGCCGACCCACCCCGTTGGAGCCTTCCCGTGTCCGTCCTCACCGCTCTCGGCCCCCCTGCCGCCTCCTCGCCGGTCTTCTCACCCGAGGGGATCACGGCCCGTGTCCGGCAGATCCGGGAACCCGTGCACGTCGTCAGCGGGCCGGACGGCCGGGAGCTGGGGATCGCGACCGGCGCCGTGCCCGCCGGCCCGGTGCTCGGCACGCTGCCGCCGCTGTACCCCGAATGGCTCGGCGGCCGCACCTTCTGCGAGGCGCACGGCGTCCGTTTCCCCTATGTCGCGGGGGAGATGGCGAACGGCATCGCGACCACCCGGATGGTCTCCGCGATGGCCCGGGCGGAGATGATCGGCTTCTTCGGCGCGGGCGGTCTGGCCTACCCCGATGTGGAACGGGCCGTGCACACGCTGGTGCGGGAGCTGGGGTCCCGCTCGAACTGGGGCGTCAATCTCATCCACTCACCGGCCGAACCGGCACTGGAGTTCCGCGTCGCCGAGCTGCTGCTGCGTCGCGGTGTTCCCCGGATCTCGGCGTCGGCGTTCATGGAGCTGACCCCGGCGGTCGTCCTGTGCTCGGCGCACGGGCTGCGCCGGGGCCCGGACGGCGCCGTCGTCCGGCGCACGCATCTGCTGGCGAAGGTCTCCCGGCCCGAGGTGGCCGAGAGGTTCCTCTCCCCCGCGCCGCCCGCACTGCTGGACCACCTCGTCGCCCGGGGAAAGCTGACCCGCCAGGAGGCGTCCCTGGCGGCCCTGGTGCCGGTGGCCGAGGACATCACCGTGGAGGCGGACAGCGGCGGACACACCGACAACCGGCCGTTGTCGGTCCTGCTGCCGAGGATCGCCGCGCTGCGTGACGCACTGGGCCGGCGGTTCGGATACCGTCGGCCGGTCCGGCTCGGCGCGGCCGGGGGTCTCGGCACACCGGACGCGGTGGCCGCCGCCTTCGCCCTCGGCGCCTCCTACGTGGTCGTCGGGTCGGTGAACCAGACGGCCGTCGAGGCGGGTCTGTCCGACGCGGCCAAGGCGATGCTCTGCGACGCGGACGTCTCCGATGTGGCCATGGCGCCGGCGGCCGACATGTTCGAGCTGGGCGTGAAGCTCCAAGTGCTCTCCCGGGGGACGATGTTCGCCCAGCGGGCGGCTCGGCTCCATGCCGCGTACCGGGCCCACGGATCGCTGGAGGAGATCCCCTCCGCGCTGCGCGCCACCATCGAACGCGACGTGCTGCGCGCCCCGTTCGACGAGATCTGGCGGCACGCCCGCACGTTCTGGGACCAGCGCGATCCCGCGGAGATCACCCGTGCGGAGGCCGACCCGAAGCACCGTATGGCCCTGGTCTTCCGCTGGTATCTGGGCAGTTCCAGCCGGTGGGCGATCACCGGGGAGGAGTCGCGTCGGGCCGACTTCCAGATCTGGTGCGGGCCGGCGATGGGCGCGTTCAACCGGTGGGCGGCGGGCTCGTTCCTGGCCGATCCGGCGCACCGGTCCGTGGTGCTGATCGGACTCAATCTGCTGGAGGGGGCCGCCGTGCTCACCCGCGCCCATCAACTGCGCACGTACGGCGTCCCCTTGCCGGCCGAGGCGTTCACCTACGCGCCGTGCGAGCTGGCGTGAGCGGCACCGGCGCCACCAGGGCGTCGGCACCGACCGTACGACCCCGAGGAGAGAGCGTGTCCGACCCCGTCCCCCGCCAGCTCCCCATCGCCGTGGTCGGCGTGGGCGCCCTGGTGCCCGGCGCCACGGACGCGGCAGGCTACTGGCGGATCGTGACCGGTGGCCGCGACCTGATCACCGAGGTGCCCGCCACCCGCTGGCGCGTGGAGGACCACTACGACCCGGATCCGGCCGCCCCCGACAAGACGTACGCCCGCCGGGGCGCGTTCCTCCCCGAGGTGGACTTCGATCCGATGGCCTACGGGGTGCCGCCCGCCAATCTGCCGGCGACGGACACCTCCCAACTGCTCGCCCTGATGGTCGCCGACCAGGTGCTGACGGATGCCGGCGGTCCGGCCGGGGTGGACCGTGACCGGACCGGCGTCGTCCTCGGCGCGGCGGCTCTCGAACTCCTTCCGCACATGTACGGGCGCGCCCATCGCCCCGCATGGCTCGCGGGGCTGCGGGAGAGCGGACTCGACGAGACCGAGGCGCAAGCCGTGTGCGACCGCATCGCGGCCCGCTTCGAGCCGTGGCGCGAATCGACCTTCCCCGGACTGCTCGGCAACGTCGTCGCGGGCCGGATCGCCAACCGGTTCGATCTGCACGGCATCAACCACACCACCGACGCCGCCTGCGCCAGCTCGCTCGCTGCTCTGTCGACGGCCATCGGTGAACTGGCCCTGGGCCGGGCCGACCTGGTGATCAGCGGTGGCGTGGACACCGGGAACGACATCGGCATGTTCCTGTGCTTCTCCAAGACGCCCGCACTGTCCCCCACGGGCGACTGCCGGCCGTTCTCGGCCGCGGCGGACGGCACCATGCTCGGCGAGGCGGTCGTCATGTACGCGCTGAAGAGGTTGTCCGACGCGGAGCGTGACGGCGACCGGATCCACGCGGTGATCCGGTCCATCGGCACCTCGTCCGACGGCAGGAGCACGGCGATCTACGCCCCGCTGCCCGAGGGCCAGGAGCGGGCCCTGCGACGCGCCTACGAGGGAGCCGGCTACGGGCCGGAGACCGTGGAGCTGGTCGAGGCGCACGGGACCGGCACGAAGGCCGGAGACACCGCCGAACTGGCGGCGCTGGCAGCGGTGTTCGGCGCTTCGGGACGCCCGGACGGACAGTGGTGCGCGATCGGTTCGGTCAAGTCGCAGATCGGCCACACCAAGTGCGCGGCGGGCGCCGCGGGCCTGCTCAAGGCGGTCCTGGCCCTGCACCACAAGGTGCTGCCGCCGACGGTCAAGGTGGAGCGGCCGAACCCGGCGGCCGCCGCCCCGAACGGCCCGTTCTACGTCAACACCGAGACCCGCCCGTGGGTCAGGCCGGCCGGCCATCCGCGGCGGGCGGCGGTGTCGAGTTTCGGTTTCGGCGGCAGCAACTTCCACGTCACGCTGGAGGAGTACGCGTCCTCGGGCGGCCCGGGGCGCCCTGCCCTGCGCCACCGCACGGCGCCGAGCGAGCTCGTCCTGTTCGGCGGCGACTCCCCGTCGGACCTGATGGCGCTCCGGACGGACGACGATCGTCCGCTGGCCACGCTGGCACGGGAGAGCCAGGCCGCCTTCTCCCCCGCCGCCCGGGTGCGGCTGGCCGTCGTCGCCACCGACGCCGCGGACCTGCGGGAGAAGTACGCCCAGGCGCTCGCGCTGATCCGGCGGCGCCCCGACGCGGCGTTCTCGACGCCCACCGGTGTCCGGTATGCGTACGGGGAGGCCGCGCCCGGCCGTATCGGTTTCCTGTTCCCGGGACAGGGGTCCCAGTACGTCGGGATGGGAGCCGGTCTCGCGATGCTGGCGCCGGCCGCCCAGGCCGTGTGGGACCGGCTGGGCGGCACCCGCTTCGACGGGCGGCCCCTGCACCGGGTCGTGTTCCCGCCGCCCGCCTTCACCGACGGGGAGCGCGCCGCCCGGCGGACCCTGCTGGACGCCACCGAGTGGGCGCAGCCCGCGCTGGCGGTGCACGCGCTGGCGCTGCTGGAGGTGGTGCGGGGGCTGGGACTGCGGCCGGACTGCGTGGCGGGCCACAGCTTCGGCGAGCTGGTGGCGCTGACGTGCGCGGGCGTGCTGGACGCGGAGTCGCTGGTGGGTCTGGCCCGTCGCCGCGGTGAGTTGATGCGGGACGCGGCGGACGCCCCGGGCGCGATGCTGGCGGTGGCGGCGGACCGAACGCGCGTGGCCGGGGTACTCGCCGGCGGCGGGTTCGGCGACCTCTGGCCGGCCAACCACAACTCCCCGTGCCAAGTCGTGCTGTCGGGATCGGTGGAGGCGGTCGCCCGTGCCGAGAAGGCGTTCTCCGCCGAGGGGGTCGGCACGCGTCGGCCGGCCACGTCGACCGCCTTCCACTGCCCGCTGGTCGCGCCGGCCGTCGAGCCGCTCGCCGCGTACCTGCGCACGGTGCCGCTCGCGGAGCCCCGGATCGAGGTCTACGGCAACGCGGACGCGGCGCCGTACCCCTCGTCCCCCGATGAGGTGCGCCACCGGATCGCCGGTCATCTCGCCTCCCCGGTGCTCTTCCAGGACCAGATCGAGGCGATGTACGCGGCGGGCGTTCGCACCTTCGTCGAGATCGGCGCGGGTGCCACGCTGACCGGGCTGGTCCACCAGATCCTCGGCGACCGCGAGCACGCGGCCGTCCCCCTGGACCGACAGGCCCGGCCCGGTGCCGACGCCCTGCACGCCGCGCTCGGCGAACTCGCCGTACGCGGCGTCCCCCTCGATCTCGACCCGCTCTGGGCGCCGTACACCTCGCCCGGAACCCCAGCGAAGGAGCGCGAGCCCCGCATGACGGTGAAGATCAGCGGAGCGAACTACGGCCAGTCACCGCCGGCCCGTGCCACGTCCGCCGAGCTGTCGTCCGCTCCGGCACCTGAGCCCCGGCGCCGACCGCAGCCCGCCCCCGTACCCACGTCCACGTCCACGGCCGGGTTCGGCGCGCCGAGCATCGCGGCCAGGGTCGTCTCCGTCATCCGCAGAAAGGCCAGGTGGCTGTCCGTCAGGAGACGCTGGCAGAACGCGTGGGTCTCCGCCGTCTGGCGTTGGATGCTCTCGACGGCGGCGTACCAGTCGCCGCCGGTGGCGGGCCCGACTCCGGCGGTGTCGACGAGGTCGGGCTGGTACGCCGAAGGCTGCTGGGCGGGGGACGGGGAGGGGATG
>NZ_JAAXYC010000045.1 GCF_018619185.1 Streptomyces sp. McG3
AGCGGGCAGGGCGGCGTTGCCCGGCATGGACATCCGGCTGCTCCGGCCCCGAGGATTCCGGTTCGGGTTCCCCCGCGGACAGCTCGCCCGACCGGGTGGTGGTGACCATCGGGGCGCTGGGCGTCATCGGGATCGTCCTGTGGGCAGCCTTCGGGAAGGACACCTTCGAGAACGCTTCGGACGCGGCCCTGCCCTGGGTGCTCGGCAACTTCGCGTGGCTGTTCGTCATCGCCGCCGACGTCTTCCTGGTCCTGTGCCTCGTGATCGCCTTCAGCCGCTACGGCCGTATCCGGCTCAGCCGGGACGATTCCCCGCCGGAGTTCTCGAACTTCTCCTGGATCGCGATGATGTTCAGCGCCGGCATGGGCATCGGCCTGATCTTCTACGGCGTCGGGGAACCCGTCTCGCACTATCTGAGCCCGCCGCCCTCCAGCGGGGCCGAGCCGCAGTCGTACGCCGCCGCGAGCGCCGCCATGGAGTACTCCTTCTTCCACTGGACGCTGACGCCGTGGGCCATCTACGGGATCGTCGGCCTGGCGCTGGGCTACGCGAGCTTCCGCAAGGGGCGGGGCAACCGGTTGAGCGCCGTGTTCGTCCCCCTCATCGGCGAGCGCAGGGCGAACGGCGTCTTCGGCAAGGTGCTGGACCTGCTCGCCGTCTTCGCCACGGTCTTCGGCACCGCGACGAGTCTGGGGCTCGGCGCGCTACAGATCGCCATCGGTCTCGACCTCACGGCGGGCCTCGGCCAGAGCACCGGCGTCGAACTGGTGGTCATCGCGGTGCTCAGCGCGGCTTTCGTGGTCTCCGCCTTCACCGGCCTGCACGGCGGGGTGAAATGGCTCAGCTCGATCAACCTCGTCATCGCCGCGGCCCTGATGGTCTTCGTCTTCGCCGCAGGTCCGACCGTCTACCTCCTGGACGTGCTGCCCTCGTCGGTCGGGGGCTACCTGGACCAGCTCATCCCCATGGCCTCCCGCACCGGCGCCTTCGGTGACGAGAGCTGGCTGGGCGCCTGGACGATCTTCTACTGGGCCTGGTGGCTCTCCTGGGCCCCCTTCGTCGGCACCTTCATCGCCCGCATCTCCAAGGGCCGCACGATCCGCGAGTTCCTCCTCGCCGTGCTGCTGGTGCCGAGCGGGGCGACCGCCCTGTGGTTCGTGGTGCTCGGCGGAACCGGCATCCGGCTCGCCGAGACAGGCGTCGTCGACATGGCCGCGAAGGCGAAGGAGGGGACGGAGGCGACTCTGTTCGCGATGCTCGACGCCCTGCCGGTCAGTACGGCGACGGCCTGGGTCGCGATGATCCTGATCATGATGTACTTCGTCACCAGCGCGGACTCCGCCTCGCTGGTCATGGGGTCGCTGACCAGCCGGGGCGCCCTGCACCCGCGGCGCTGGCTCGTCGTCACCTGGGGCCTCCTCATGGCGGCGGTCGCGGCCGCCCTGTTGGTCGCCGGCGGCCTGGAGTCCCTCCAGAGCGCGACGATCCTGGTGGCCCTGCCCTTCGTCGTGGTGATGCTCTTCCTCTGCTGGTCCCTGCTGCGGGAGCTGCGCACCGACCCCGGCGCCGGCCCGGGGCGCAGCGAGGGCCTGCACGGGATGCGCGACGCGGTGCGCGTCATGGTCGGCGAGGAGCTGGGCAACCAACCGGGGGCCCGCCACCGGCATCTGCGGCGCGCGGCCGCGGCCCGTACGACCACCACCGAGGACGACCGGGACGAGGAGAGCTGACGGCCTGCCTGACGCACCCCCGAAGGCTCAGCCGCGCCGCAGCAGCGTGACCACCGCCGCTCCGCCGAGGCCGATGTTGTGGGCGAGGGCGGTCCGTGCGCCGGGCACCTGGCGGGCGCCGGCCTCGCCGCGCAGTTGCCAGGTCAGCTCGGCGGCCTGGGCGATGCCGGTGGCGCCCAGCGGGTGGCCCTTGGAGATCAGCCCGCCGGACGGGTTCACCACCCACCGCCCGCCGTAGGTCGTCGCCCCGGACTCGACGAGCTTGCCGGACTCCCCCTCGCCGCACAGGCCCAGCGCCTCGTAGGTGAGGAGTTCGTTGACGGAGAAGCAGTCGTGCAGCTCGATGACGTCGAGATCGTCCGGGCCGAGGCCGGAGGCCGTGTAGACCTGCTGGGCGGCGGCCCGGGACATCGGGGCTCCGACCGCGTCGATGCAGCTGCCGGAGGCGAAGGAGGCCCCGGTGTCGGTGGTCATGGCCTGGGCGGCGATCTCCACCGCCCGCTCCCCCAGGCCGTGCCGTTCGACGAACCGCTCGGAGACGACGACGGCCGCCGCCGCCCCGTCGGAGGTGGGCGAGCACTGGAGTTTGGTGAGGGGGCGGTGGACGGTACGGGCGGCGAGGATCTCCTCGACCGTGTAGGGGTCCTGGAACTGGGCGTACGGGTTGTTCACCGAATGCCGGTGGTTCTTGGCCCCGACCGCCGCGAGCTGTGCGGGCGTCGTCCCGTACCGCTCCATGTGCTCGCGGGCCGCGTTGCCGAAGATCTGGGCGGTGGGCGGGGACATCTCGAAGCCGTGGGCGGCGGCCATGATCCCGTAGTGCCGGGCGACGGGCGAGGTCGCGAAGTCGCCGCCGCCGTCCGCACCGCTGCCCAGGGAGCCGCGGGCCATCTTCTCGAAGCCGACGGCGAGGACGCAGTCGCTGCCGCCGCCCTCGACGAACTGCCGGGCCAGCATGAGGGCGGTGGAGCCGGTGGCGCAGTTGTTGTTGACGTTGTAGACGGGGACACCGGTCAGCCCCAGTTCGTAGACGGCCCGTTGTCCGGCCGTGGAGGCCTGGAAGCAGTAGCCGACGGGGACCTGTTCGACCTGGTCGTAGCGGACGCCGGCGTCCGTCAGGGCGGCGGTGCCCGCCTCGCGGACCATGTCCCAGTACTGCCAGTCGCGGGTCTCGGGCTTCTCGAACCTCGTCATGCCGACGCCGACGATGTAGGCCTTCATGGTGCGACTCCTTCTGGTCCGGTGCGGTCAGTCCCTGGGGAGGCCGAGGATCCGTTCGGCGACGACGTTGAGCTGGATCTGGGTGGTGCCGCCCGCGATGGTCAGGCAGCGGGACATCAGGAAGCCGTGGAGGGCCCGCTCCCCCGCACCCGGTTCGTCCACCGCGCCGTCCGGGCCGAGGAGTTCGAGGGTGAGTTCGGCGACCTTCTGCTGGTGGAGGGTCTGGACGAGTTTGCGGACCGAGGCCCCGGCGCCCGGTTCGCGGCCGGAGACCTGCTGGAGCGTGGTGCGCAGTCCGACGCAGGCGAGCGCGTGGGCCTCGGCGGCGAGCGCGCCGATCCGGGCGCGGGTGGCCCCGTCCAGCCCGGCCGAGCGGGCGATCAGGGCTTCGAGCCCGCTGTCGAAGGTCATCTGGTCGGCCATGTGGACGCGTTCGTTGCCCAGGGTGTTGCGGGCGACCCGCCAGCCGCCGCCGACCTCGCCGACGACGGCGTCGGCGGGCAGCAGGACGTCGTCGAAGTACACCTCGTTGAAGAGGGCCTCGCCGGTGATCTCCTTGAGCGGGCGGATGCCGATGCCCTCGGCGTTCCTCATGTCGACCAGGAAGTAGGTGAGCCCGCGGTGCTTGGGGGCGTCCGGGTCGGTGCGGGCCAGCAGGATGCCGTGGTCGGCGGTGCGGGCGGCGCTCGTCCAGACCTTCTGCCCGGTGATCCGCCACCCCTCGTCGGTCCGTACCGCGCGGGTGCGCAGCGCGGCCAGGTCGGATCCGGCATCGGGTTCCGAGAAGAGCTGGCACCACTGGAGGTCGCCGCGCAGGGTGGCCGGCAGATAGCGCTCCCGCTGTTCCTCGGTTCCGTACGCGATGAGGGACGGCACCACCCAGGTGGCGATGGACAGGTCGCTGAGGCGGATGCCCTGTTCCCTCGACTCCTGCTGGATCGCCAGTTGCCGCACGGGTCCCGCGTCCAGTCCGTACGGGGCGGGGAGGTGCGGGGCCGCGTAGCCGGTGGCGGCGAGGGCGCGGCGGGCCCCCGCCGGTGTCAGGCCCTGGGCGGCGGCGAGGTGGGGGCGGGCCTCGGCGCGGTGGCCGGCGGCCTCGGCGGGGAGTTCCAGGGCGAGTTCGCGGCGGGCTCCGGCCTCGGCGAGGCGGGCGGCGCGCAGCCGGTGCGTGTCGGCGGCCCCGAGGAGCTGACGGGCGAGGACGGCCCGGCGCAGCTGGAGGTGGGCGTCGTGCTCCCAGGTGAAGCCGATGCCGCCGAGGATCTGGATGGCGTCCTTGGCGCAGGTGTAAGCGGCCTCGGGTGCGGTGGCGGCGGCGAGCGCGGCGGTGAGTCCGCGCGCCCCGGGCCCCGGGCCGTCGGACCGGGCGGGTTGGCCGCCGCCGGAACCGGCCGCCCCGGACCGGCCGGAGGCCGACCGGGCGGATTCATCGGCGGCGCGGGCGGATTCGTCAGCGGCGCGGGCCGCGTCCCAGGTGAGGGCGCGGGCCTGTTCGAGGCGGACGAGCATGTCGGCGCAGAGGTGTTTGACGGCCTGGAACGCCCCGATGGGCCGCCCGAACTGCTCGCGTACGGTGGCGTGTTCGACGGCGGTGTCCAGGCTCCGGGCGGCGGTTCCGCAGGCGTCGGCGGCGAGGAGGACGGCGGCCAGGTCGCGGACGAGCGCGGGGTCCAGGGGCAGCGCCCGGTGTGCCGGTACGGGGACGGCGTCGGCGCGCACCTCGGCGGTGGGCCTCGTCGGGTCGGCGCTGCGGTGCGGGCGCACGGCGAGGCCCTCGGCCCCGGCGTCCAGGAGGAACCAGCGCTCGCCGTCGGGCGTGGCGGCGGGCAGCAGGAGCAGGTCGGCGGCATCGGCGGTCAGGACCGGCGGGGCGGTGCCGTCGAGCCGGTGACCGCCGTCGGCGGGGGTGGCGGTGAGGGTGCCGGGCGTGAGGGCGAGGGCGGCGGTGCGGTCCCCCGCGGCGAGCTCCCGGAGCGGTCCGCCCAGCTCCTTCGCCCCGGCGGCCACCGCGTGGCGCAGCACGGCGGAGGTGAGGACGGTCGCGAGGTAGGGGCCGGGCAGCGAGGCGTAGGCGGCCTCCTCCAGGACGACGGCGAGGTCGAGGAGACCCCCGCCGCCACCTCCGTACGCCTCGGGCAGATGGATGCCGGTGAGCCCCTGCGCGGCGAGCCCTTCCCAGTGGGCCGGGCGTACGCCGGGGGCGGCCGGGCTCTCCGCGTCGAGGATCCCGCGCACCTCACCGGGTGGTGCGGCGCCGGCCAGCCAGCCCCGTACGGAGTGTGCCAGCGCACGGTGCTCCTCGGTGATCCCGATACCCGTGCCCATACCTGTGCCGATACCCATGCGAGTCCTCGCCGGTCGGGGCCGTTGGAACGGCGCAAGAGTAGAACACGTTTCAATCTGACGGAAGGTCAGGAGACCGGTGGATCCGGACCGGAATAGGGCTCGGCCGGGAAGTGTTCACCATGCACACACTTGGGGGGAGCCCGGGTGATCGACGCTGCCCGGAGGCCCCACGTATGCGAAGGACGAAACAGATACGGCGCAGCGGGGAGTTCCCCGAGCCGCGAGAAGCGCGCTCCGGCCCCATCGTGCCTGTCCTCGCCTTCGCGGGCATCACCGTCGCGGTCATGCAGACCCTGCTCGTCCCGGTCATCAAGGACCTCCCGGTCCTGCTGGACACCGACCCGGCCAACGCCACCTGGGTGATGACCGCCACCCTGCTCGCGGGCGCCGTCTCGACCCCGATCATGGGGCGGCTCGGCGACCTCTACGGCAAGCGGCGGATGCTGCTCGCCTCGCTCGCCGTCATGGTGGTCGGCTCGCTGATCTGCGCCTCCACCGACGACCTGGTCGTGATGATCACCGGCCGCGCGCTCCAGGGCTTCGCCATGGGCGCCATCCCGCTCGGCATCGGCATCATGCGCGACGAGCTGCCGCGCGAGAGGCTCGGCTCGGCGATGGCCCTGATGAGCTCATCGATCGGGGTGGGCGGAGGCCTCGCGCTGCCCGCCGCCGCACTGGTCGCCCAGCACGCCGACTGGCACGCGCTGTTCCTCGGCTCGGCCGGGCTCGGACTGCTCGCGATGGCGCTCACGTACCGGCTCGTCCCCGAGCCGCCGCTGCGCGCGCCCGGCACCTTCGACGTGATCGGCGCCCTCGGGCTCTCGCTCGGCCTGGTCCTCCTCCTCCTGCCGGTCACCAAGGGCAGCGACTGGGGCTGGACCTCGGCCCCGACCCTGGGGCTGCTCGCCGCGTCCGTCGCCACGCTGGTGCTGTGGGGCCTGTTCGAACTGCGCACCCCGGCGCCGCTCGTCGACCTGCGCACCACCGCCCGCCGCGAGGTGCTGCTCACCAACCTCGCCTCGATCATGGTCGGGGTCGCCTTCTACGCGGTCTCCCTGGTCCTCCCGCAACTGCTCCAGCTGCCCACGTCCACCGGCTACGGCCTCGGCCAGTCCATGGTGGTCGCCGGACTCTGTGTGGCCCCGCTCGGCGTGACGATGATGTTCGTCGCCCCGCTGTACGCCCGGATCTCGGCCCGCCGCGGCCCCAAGGTCACGCTGATGCTCGGCATGCTGGTCATCGCGATCGGTTACGGGGCCGGGCTCGGGCTGCTCAGCGCCGCCTGGCAGACCGTACTGATCGCGGTGGTGCTCGGCGCCGGCATCGGCCTCGCCTACTCCTCGCTGCCCGCCCTGATCATCGGGGCCGTCGACCCGTCGGAGACCGGCGCGGCCAACGGCCTCAACACCCTGATGCGGTCCATCGGCACCTCGGTGTCGAGCGCCGTCATCGGCATGGTGCTGGCCAACACCTCCGTGACGACGGGCTCGGTCCAGGTACCGTCCATGGAGGGCTTCCGGATCTCGTTCCTGATCGCCACGGGGGCGGTGCTGATCGGCCTGGTGCTGGCGGCGTTCCTGCCCTCGCAGCGGCCCTCCGCGCACCCGGTGCTCCTGGCGAGCAGCGCGGACGACGCGCGGGCCGCGCGGGCCGCCCGGGCCGGGGCCGAGGCCGGTCAGCGCACCGGAGCGTCGAACCGCGGCACCGTCGTGAGCAGCCGGGACACCTCCGACCCCGGCAGGAGCTCCTGAGGCTCGGCCGCGCGGGAGAACAGCCGGGCGGGGCGGGCGCCCTGGACGTGGGCCCGCTCCCCGTCGACACGGAGCCAGGAGCCCTCGCGCAGCCCGAGCACGGGTACGTCGTTCTCCTCCAGGAACTCGGTGAGCCGCTCCTCACGGGTCTCGCCCTTGTGGGTGCTGGCCGGGTCGGGGTCCAGATAGTGCGGGTTGATCTGGAACGGGACCAGGCCCAGCGTCCCGAAGGACGGCGGCTGCACGATGGGCATGTCGTTGGACGTGCGCAGGGTCGGGGCGGCCATGTTGGTGCCGGCGCTCGCACCCATGTAGGGCAGCCCGCCGCGCACCGCGTCGCGCACGGCCTCGCGCAGACCGGTGCGGTACAGGGCGGCGAGCAGCCGGAAGGAGTTGCCGCCGCCGATGAACACGGCGTCGGAAGCGGCGAGTTCGGCGACCGGGTCGGGGTTCTCGTGGATGCCGCGCACGGTGATGCCGGACGGCTCCAGCGCCTCGCGGACCCGGGTGGTGTACGCGGCGTGATCGGCGAGCGCGTACGGCACGAAGGCGAGTCGCGCGTTCGCGGGGAGGAACGCGGTGACGGTGTCCAGGGCGTGTTCCAGGTAACCGCAGCCGAACTGGGTGGAGTTGGAGAGAAGCAGCAGATTCACGGGGTTCCTCGGGTACGTCGGGCGGATCGGTCGGTCGGATGACCGGGGCGGCCGGGCGGATCGGGTCGGTCAGGTGGTGCGGGGCCGGCGGGCGCGGGGCTTCGGCCGCTGCGGCGGGTGGGTGAGGCGCTGCTCCAGCAGTTGGGCCGCGTGCCGCAGCGCGTCGAGCCGGTCCTCGGGCGCCCCCTGGAACCGGTCCTCCCCACCACCGAGACTGAGGCTTCCGTACGGCTCGCGCCCCAGGAACACCGGTACGGCGACGGTGGCGATCCCGGTGTCGTACTCGCCGACCGTCCAGGCGTAACCCTGGGCCCGGATCCTTATGAACTCCCTTTCCAGCAGGTCCGGTTCGGTGACCGTGCGGTCCGTGAAGCGCGCCATGGGGCGACCCCGGAAGAGCCGGTGGCGCTGCTCGTCGGGCAGATAGGCGTAGTACGACTTGCTGGTCGCCCCCGCGTGCGCCGGGTAGAGCTCGCCGACCAGCGGGTAGTAGCGCAGCGGTCCGGTCTCGCCCTCCTCGGCGGCCACGCAGCGCATGTGGAAGCTGTCCGGAAGGCAGAACAGGACCGTGTCGCCGGTGGTCCGGCGCAGCTCCTCCAGGACCGGACCGGCCAGCAGCTCCAGCGAGCCCGAGCGCTCCCAGAGGCGGCCGAGCCGCAGCACGGCGGGGCCGATGCGGTAGCGGCGGGTGGCCGGATCGGAGACCAGGAAGCCCCGGCCCGCCAGGGTGGCCAGCAGCCGCTGGGCGGCGGAGGTGTCCCAGCCGAACTCCTCGGCGACCTCGGTGACGCCCCAGTCGGGCCGGGTGCGCTCGAAGGCGAGCAGCACCAGGAGCGCCCGGTCGACGGTTTGCAGCGCCCCGGCGGGCGTACGCCGGTCCAGATCGAATTCGGCCATCGTCATCTCACCATTCAGACCAGAATTGCAAATAACGGGAAACAGTTGCGCTCAACGCTATCCGATCCCGAATGTTGCCTCAGCACCCCGCCCCGCGCTCTCCCCCGTCGAGCGCCGGGCGGGTGTCAGGATCAGGAGAAAAGCCCCCATGTTGAAGTACGTACTGGACATCGTCGAGCTTCTGGACGATCCCCAGGTCAATGGCAAGACGGTCGTCGGGTACCTCGACGCCGCAGCGGGGGCCGAGGGCTCGTCCGCGCAGGTCACCACCGTCGTGGGTGACCAGGGCTCGACGGACTTCGTGCTCGTCCGCATCCCCGGCTCCCGCGGCCGGACGGCGGGCGGCAGCGCCCGCACCCTCGGTGTGGTGGGCCGGCTCGGCGGCCTCGGCGCCCGGCCCGAGGTGACCGGTCTGGTCTCCGACGCCGACGGCGCGGCCTCCGCCATCGCCACGGCGGCCAAGCTGCTCGACATGCGCCGTCGCGGCGATGTGCTGCCCGGTGACGTGATCGTCGCCACCCACATCTGCCCGAACGCGCCGACCGAGCCGCACGACCCGGTGCCGTTCATGGGCTCGCCCGTGGACATCGCCACGATGAACCGGCACGAGGTGACCGCCGACATGGAGGCCGTGCTCTCCATCGACACCACCAAGGGCAACCGGATCATCAACCACAAGGGCCTGGCCCTGTCGCCCACCGTCAAGGAGGGCTGGGTGCTCCGGGTCAGCGAGCAGCTCGGCGAGCTGCTGGCCGTGGTGACCGGTGAGCCGTTGGTCACATACCCGGTGACCACCCAGGACATCACGCCGTACGGTAACGGTGCACACCACATCAATTCGATCCTCCAGCCCGCCACCGCGACCGCCGCTCCGGTCGTCGGTCTCGCGGTCACCTCGGCCGCCGCGGTACCGGGCTGCCAGACGGGCGCGAGTCACGAGAGCGACATCGCGTCCGCCGCCCGCTACGCCGTGGAAGTCGCCAAGGGCTTCGGCGCCGGGAATCTGGACTTCCACGACACGGTGGAGTTCGACAACCTCGTCAACCGCTACGGGTCGCTGGCTCACCTCCAGACCCTCGGCCGCACCACCCAGGAGTCCTGATGGCATCCGCCCCCCAGGCCGACGCCACGGCCCCCGAAGCCAAGAGCATCGGCAGCGACGACTACTCGCTCTCGCGGGTCCCGCGCGACAAGCGCTTCGGCTTCTGGTCCATGCTCCTGCAGTGGCTGGCCCAGTCCGGCTCGATCTCCCAGTTCACGCTGGGCGCCACCATCGGCGTCGGCATGACCTTCGGGGACGCCTTCCTCGCCTTCACGCTCGGCGCGGTGATCCTGGAGATCGTGATCTTCGCGATCGGTCTGGCCGGCATGCGCGAGGGTCTGGCGACCCCGATGCTCACCCGCTGGACGGGCTTCGGCCGCAACGGTTCGGCCCTGGTCAGCTTCGTCATCGCGGTCAGCCTGGTCGGCTGGTTCGGCGTCCAGAACACGATCTTCGGCAACAGCGTCTCGGCGCTGGTCGGCGGACCGTCGTGGATGTGGTGCGTGATCGCGGGCATCGCCATCACGGGCCTGGTGATCTTCGGCTTCAAATACATGGCCCTGTTCGCCAAGATCGTCACGCCGCTGTTCTTCGGCATGGTCGCCTGGTCGATCATCACGACGCTCAACGACCACTCGATCAGTGAGCTGATCAGCTCGCCGCCGCCCGGCGAGGCGATCCCGCTGGCCGTCGCCGCCACCGCCATCGCGGGCGGTTACATGACCGGCGCCATCGTCTCCCCGGAGATGACCCGCTACAACAAGAAGGGCTCGCACGTCTTCGTGCAGAGCGCCTCCTCGATGATCCTCTCCGAGTACATCGTCGGCATGGTCGGTGTGCTGCTCGGTCATCTGGTGAAGTCGAGCGACGTGTCCCACATCGTGCTCTCCACCTCGGGCGCCTTCGGTGTGATGGTGGTCCTGATGTCCACCGCGAAGATCAACGACTGGAACCTGTACGGCTCCTCGCTCGGCGTCGTCAACTTCTTCCAGGTCGTCTTCCGCAAGCGGCTGCACCGCGGCGTGGTCACCGTCGTCCTCGGCATCGCCGGCACGCTCCTGTCCGCGGTCGGCATCATGACCCACTTCACGGAGTTCCTCTCCCTGCTGGGCGTGATGATCCCGCCGATCGGCGGCATCATCGTCGCCGAGTACTGGGTCGTGAAGCGGATGCGCAAGCCGCTGGACGACACCCGTGAGGCGGAGACCCTGCCGCTGACCTCGCCCACCTGGGTGCCGATGTCCCTGGTCATCTGGGTCGTGGCGTTCTGCGTCGGCAAGTTCTTCGACGGCGGCATACCGGCCCTCAACTCGCTGGCCACCGCCTTCCTGCTGTACTGCGCCCTCGGCCTGCTGGGCTGGGTCAAGCCGTACGGCACCTCCACCCTGGACGACGAGGACGGCGGCAGCCCCGCCCCCGCCGCCCGCGCGACCACTCCGGCAGGAGCAGCATGACCCTCACCCCCGCCTCCGAGCAGGCCCAGACCGAGGTCGTGGACCTCTGCGCCGAACTGATCCGGTTCGACACCTCCAACCCGACCAGCGACGAGCGCGCCGCCGCCGACTGGGTGGTGGACCGCCTCGCCGAGGTGGGCATCGCCTCCGAACTGGTCGAGTCCGCCCCGGGCCGGGCCAGCGTCATCGCCAGGATCCCCGGGAGCGACCCCACCCGGGGCGCCCTGCTGGTCCACGGCCACCTGGACGTCGTGCCCGCCGACGCATCGGAGTGGCAGGTCCCGCCGTTCTCGGGCGAGATCCGCGACGGCTACCTCTGGGGCCGGGGCGCGATCGACATGAAGGACACGGTGGCGGTCATGCTCGCCACCGCCCGGCACTTCGCCCGCACCGGCACGCAGCCGGCCCGCGACGTGGTGCTCGCCTTCCTCGCCGACGAGGAGGCGGGCGGCAAGTTCGGCGCCCACTGGCTCGTCGAGCACCGGCCGGACCTCTTCCTGGGGGTCACCGAGGCGATCGGCGAGGGCGGTGGCTTCTCCTTCGCCCTCGACGACACGCGCCGGCTGTACCCGATCGAGAACGCCCAGCGCGGCATGGCGTGGATGGAGCTCACCGCGAACGGCCGGGCCGGTCACGGCTCGTCGCCCAACGACGAGAACGCGGTCACCGACCTCGCCGAGTCCCTCACCCGGATCGGCCGCGAGACCTTCCCGATCCGGCTGATCGAACCGGTCCGCGCCCTGCTGGAGGAGGCCGCCCGGCTCTACGGCGTGGAGTTCGACGAGAACGACATCGAGGCCACCCTGGCCAGGCTGGGCCCGGTCGCGGACTTCATGCAGGTGGTGCTCCGCAACTCGGCGAACCCCACCATGTTCACCGCCGGCTACCAGACCAACGTCATCCCCGGGAAGGCCACCGCCCGCGTCGACGGCCGCTTCCTCCCCGGTCACGAACAGGAACTGATCGACACGATCGACCGGCTCCTGCTCCCCTCCGTCAGCCGTGAGTGGGTCAACCACGACATCGCGATGGAGACGACGTTCGACGGCCCGCTGGTCGACGCGATGTGCGACGCCGTCCGCGCCGAGGACCCGGACGGCCACCCCGTCCCCTACTGCAACCCGGGTGGCACCGACGCCAAGGCCTTCACCCACCTGGGCATCCGCTGCTTCGGCTTCAAGGGCCTGAAGCTCCCGCACGACCTGGACTACGGCCGCCTCTTCCACGGCGTGGACGAGCGCGTCCCGCTGGAGGGCCTGCGCTTCGGCGTCCGCGTCATGACCCGACTCTGGCAGAGCTGCTGACCTGAGCGCACGGTTCCGCCGGGGGCCGCCCGACCCGGGCTCACCCCACGTACGCCCCCGCCGATCCCTTCGGCGGGGGCGTACGGCACGATGGGGCGCCGTTCCGCACTCGCCCCGCCCCACCTGGAGGAACCCCGTGACCGCCGAGTCCGCAGCCGGGCCCACGCCGGAGATCCTCGCCGCGTTCGAGGCCGCCAAGGGCTTCATGCCGGTCCACGAGGGCCTCGCCCTGTACGCCGCCGCCACCGAGGCCGGTGCGCTCGGGCTGCCGCTGCTGGAGGTCGGCACCTACTGCGGGCGGTCCGCCATCCTGCTCGCGGACGCGGCGCGGGGAGCCGGGGTCGGCGCGCTCACCGTCGACCACCACCGGGGCAGCGAGGAGCAGCAGCCCGGCTGGGAGTACCACGACCCGAGCGTGGTGGACCCGGAGGTCGGGCTGATGGACACCCTGCCGACGTTCCGCCGCACCCTGCGCCGGGCCGGCCTGGAGGACCACGTGGTGGCGCTCGTCGGGCGCTCCCCGCAGGTCGCCGCCGTGTGGGCCGGACCCCTCGGGCTCGTCTTCATCGACGGCGGCCACACCGACGAGCACGCGAACGCCGACTACGAGGGCTGGGCCCCGCATGTCGCCGAGGGCGGGCTGCTGGTGATCCACGACGTGTTCCCCGACCCGGCCGACGGCGGGCAGGCCCCCTACCGGATCCACCTCCGGGCGCTGGCCTCCGGGGCGTTCACCGAGGTGTCCGTGACGGACTCGCTGCGCGTGCTGCGCCGCACGGGCGCCGGGATCTGAGCCGTACGGGAGCGGGATCCGGGTCGCACGGGCCGCGGTCCGAGCCGTCCGGACGGCCGGGTGGGTAGCATCGCCGCGTGCCGTACGACGACAGCCCTCCCCCCACCCGCCGCGCCCGGCCCCTCTCCGTGGCCGCCGCGCTGGCCGCCGTATGCCTGACCGCCGCCGGATGCGGCGGCGGCCCGGAAGCCGAAGGGGCCGGTGCGGCCTCGCCCCGGCCCGGCGCGGACGCCAGCTCCCCGACGGCTCCCGCACCGGCCGGGAAGCAGCCGGAGCCGTCCCGAACCGCTTCCCCGTCCGACTCCGCGACGCCGCTGCCGAAGGGCCCGCTGACCGGCCGGACCGTGGTGATCGACCCGGGGCACAATCCGCGCAACCGGGATCACACCCGGGAGATCAACGAGAAGGTCGACATCGGCACCGGCCGCAAGGAATGCGACACGACCGGTACGTCCACCGAGGACGGCTACGCGGAGGCCCGTTTCACCCTCGACGTGTCCCACCGGCTGCGCACGCTGCTGGAGGCCGAGGGCGCCCGGGTCCGGCTGACCCACGACGGTGACCGGCCCTTCGGGCCGTGCATCGACGAGCGGGCCCGGATCGGGAACGAGGCGAAGGCCGACGCGGTGGTCTCGGTGCACGCCGACGGGTCGGCCGTGGGCAACCGGGGCTTCCACGTGATCCTGCCCGCCGAGGTGAAGGGCGGCGGGGCCGACACCTCGAAGATCGTGAAGAGTTCGGCCGATCTCGGCGCGAGGATCGCCGGACACTTCGTCCGTACGACCGGAAGCGAGCCTTCCAATTACATCGGCGGAAAAACCGGTCTGGACACGCGTAATGATCTCGGCGGACTGAATCTGTCGACCGTGCCCAAGGTGTTCGTGGAATGCGGCAATATGCGTGACCCGAAGGACGCCGCCCTGCTCACCAGCGGGAGTTGGCGGCAGAAGGCGGCCCAGGGCATGGCCGACGGCATTACCAGCTACCTGAAGGGGTAGTTCTGCGGTGATATTGGGGGGATAACCGCTCATGATCCGGGCCCGGACGCAACCCGCCCGGGCAGACGATAGATTCATCCGTACGATGGGGAGCCGCTCCCGAGCTTCGAGCCGCACCGGCGGCAGCGACGACCGCCCCGACGAGACGACCGACTAAGGACCTTCACGTGAATATCCGATCCCTCACTCGAGGCGACGGCGTGGTGATCGGAGCAGCGGTCGTGCTGTTCATCGCCTCTTTCCTCGACTTCTCCAGCTACGACTGCCCGCAGGGCGTCGACTGTTCCCGGTTCGACAGCCCGAACGCCTGGGACTCGCTCGGACTTCTCATGAGCGTCTTCCTCGCCGGAGTCATCGGCGCGGCGCTGCTGATCGTCAGCCGTGCGATGCCGGGCCGCAAGGTCGTCGGCCTGGACCTCGGCCAGTTCGGTGCGGCGCTCACCGTCTTCGCCCTGTGGACCGCCTTCTGGACGATCCTCGACGTCAACAGCGCCGGTGCGGGCCTGATCCTCGGCCTGCTGGCCGCCATCGTGCTCGTCGCGGGTGCCGTCGCCGGTCCGATGATCCCCGCGCTCAAGGCCCCGCTCGTCAGCCCGGCCTCCCCGGCGCAGGGCGTAGCGGCCGGGCAGGCCCCGTACGGCGCGGGCCCCGGCCAGGGCTACGGCTTCCCGGCCGGCCAGCAGCAGCAGCCGTACGGTGCCCAGCCGAGCCAGGGCTACGGCTACCCCGGCGCTCCGCAGCAGGGCCAGCCCGCCCAGGCCGACCCGGCGCAGGCGCAGCAGGCGCAGGCCCAGCAGCCCTCGCAGGGCGGCGCCGCCCCGGCGGGCGACTTCACCCCGTTCTGGTTCGCCGTTCCGGTGGCCCGCCCGCTGTACGGCGAGGACGGTTCGCCGAACCCGATCGCCGAGCTGGCGCCGGGCACCTGGTACCTCGCGGTGGAACAGCGCGGCCAGAGCCTCATCGCCCAGACGCAGGACGGCCGTCGTGGTGTCCTCCAGGACACCACGGGCATCCAGCGCGGCTGATCCGTACGCCACAGCACACGTCACGGCCCCTCGCCCTTCCGGGCGGGGGGCCGTTGTCGTACAGTCCAACCCGGTCACCCCTATCTGACGCTTCGTCAGCTACGGCTGGAGGGAACGGAATGCGGCTCGGACTCGCGCTCGGATACTGGGGCCGCGGCCCGGACCCCGGCCAGCTCGCCCTGGTCCAGGAGGCCGAGCGGCTCGGCTACGACTCGGTGTGGACGGCGGAGGCCTGGGGGTCGGACGCCTTCACGCCGCTGACCTGGATCGCCGCCCACACCTCCCGCATCCGGCTGGGCACCGGCATCGTCCAGATGGCGGCCCGCACCCCCACCGCGACGGCCATGCACGCGCTGACCCTGGACCATCTCTCCGGCGGCCGGATGCTGCTCGGCCTCGGCCTGTCCGGGCCGCAGGTGGTGGAGGGGTGGTACGGGCGGCCTTTCCCCAGGAGCCCGCTGACCGCGACCCGCGAGTACGTCGAGGTGATCCGGCAGGTGCTGGCGCGACAGGCCCCGGTGGAGCTGGCGGGCCGCTTCCACTCCCACCCGTACAACGGCCCGGACGCCACCGGGCTCGGCAAGCCGCTGAAGCCGATCACGCATCCACTGCGGGCCTCGCTCCCCGTCCTGCTGGGCGCGGAGGGCCCGAAGAACATCGCGCAGACGGTGGAGATCGCGGACGGCTGGCTGCCGCTGTACTGGTCGCCGCTGCGCGGGGACGTCTACGGGGCCTCGCTCGCCGGACTCCGGGACGGCTTCATGATCGCGCCGATGGCCCGCGCGCACGTCTGCGACGACGTGGCCGAGGGGCTGTGGCCGGTGAAGGCGATGCTCGGCTTCTACATCGGCGGGATGGGGCACGCGGCCCGCAACTTCCACGCCGACCTGATGGCCCGCATGGGGTTCGAGGAAGAGGCCCGGCGGATCCAGGAGCTGTTCCTCCAGGGCCGCAAGGAGGAGGCGGTGCGGGCGGTGCCCGACGCGTTCGCCGACGAGATCTCCCTGATCGGGCCGCGCGCCCGCATCGCGGAACGGCTGGAGCTGTGGCGCACCGGCCCGGTGACGGATCTGCTGGTCACCGCCCCGGACCCGCACACACTGCGGGTCCTGGCGGAGCTGAACTCCTAGGAGGCGTCCGGACTTTCTCCGCTCAGCCGAAGGACGACCGGTCCAGCCAGAAGTCCAGCAGCGCGGCGTCGCCGAGCACCTCGACCCGGGGGCTCGTCGGCTCCAGTCGGCGGTTGAAGACGAGCATCAGGTCGGTGAGCGGTCCGCGCAGCGCGACCGTGGCCTTGTCGTGCGCGTGCCGCCAGGTGAAGCGGTCGTCGCCGAACTCGATCAGCCACTCGGCGCCGGGCACGTCGGTGGCGTGCAGATGCAACGAGCGCCCGCCCCCGCACAGTTCGGCCGCCTCGGGGTCGCCGTCGTCCTGGGAGAAGGAGACGATGCGCAGCCACTCCTCGATGGTGTCGGCGGCCACGTCGGCGTCGACCGTGTACGGGACGCGGGCGGCGAGCGCCGCGTCCGCCCGGTGCACGGCCGTCTCGTGCGTCATGCGCCGCGCCCAGAAGGCGGCACGCCGCTCCCACGCCCAGGACCACACCTCGGTGTCCGGCCCCGCATCCCGCAGCGCGGCGACGGCGGCAGCGGCCCCCTCGGCGAGCCAGGCGTCCAGGACGGCCGGGTCGTCGCCGTCCGGGCCCTCGAAGCCGGGAACCGTGTCCTCGGGGATCTCCTCGGCCGCGCGGGTGCGGACGATCTCGCCGACCCAGCGGTGCGCGCCGCCGACGTGCACGGCCAGCTCCCGCAGGGTCCAGTCGGGGCAGGTGGGGACGGTAGCGGTGAGGTCGGCACCGGTCAGCACCGCGCGCAGGGCGTCGTTCTGGGCCAGGATCTCGTCGCAGTAACGGTCGTGGGAAAGAGGGATCATGCCGCGCACCCTAACCGGCGGGGCCCGGGTTGATCACCCTGATCGCGCAGGTCGACCGGGAGTCGACCGGGCGAGAATGAAGGCAAGCACCACGCGCACGCCGACATCTCGAAGAACGGATACGTGACCCACTGATGAGGTTCTCCCCCGACGACGTGGTCTGCCGCGTCTCTCTGCACCTGGAGCGGGTGCGCACCGCCGAGGAAGCGCTGCGCGCCTGGCTGCCGCTGGTCTCCGAGCTCCGGCCGGTCTCGGCGGCGTTCGAGGCGGCCCATCCGGACGGGCTGCGCCGGGGCTACCTCGCCGATCTCCTCGTGGTCCTCCCGCCCCCGGGGGGTGGGACCCGGGAGGGCAGAGCCGTGCGCGACCGGCTACTCGCCTCGGTCGACGAACTCGCCCGCCGGCTCGGCCTGGACCCGGCGGACTTCGAGACCGACGAGGCCGGCGTCGGCGGGACGCTGAAGGGGAAGGGCGAGCACGACGGCTCGTCCTACGGGGCCTGTCTGATCCTCGCCCTGACCGGTGCGGACCCCCTGATCCCCGAGGGTGAGGAGAAGGACTACGAAGACACGGGCGAAGACCTGCTCTGACCTCCGGCACGACACGCGAAGGCCGCCGCCCCACGAGGGGAATCGAAGCTTTTCGCCGTCGCTATCCGCTCAGTTGGGAGGTGGAGGGGACCTTGTCCTTCACCTCGGCGCCCGCGTCCTCGCCGGCGTTCTTGATGCTGTCGATGACGCTCTCGAACGCCCCCACGTCGCCCTCCCCCGCCTCGCCCTTGCGGAGCTTCGTCCCCAGGTCCTTGAGGCTTTCGATCCCGGCGGTGAGCGGGGCGACGGCCTTCGACAGCAGCGGGTCGCCCTTGGCGTTCTCCGCCGCGGCCCTGAGCCGGTTGTAGGCGAACCCGCCCGCGAGACCGGCCTTGACGAGGGCGAACCTCCGTCCCTCCGCGCCCTCCTTGAACGTCCCGGCGCGGTAGGGCTTCACGATCCACTGGTACGTCGCCCCCGCCGCGAGGCCCGCGTTGGCGACGAACCGGGTCTTGGCGAGCCGCTGTTCCGCGGCGGAGGCCGAGGGGCTGGCCGCGGAGGGATCGGCCGCCACCGACGCACTCGTCGCGTTGCCGCCGCCGGAGTCACCGGAGTCGCCGCACGCCGTCGTGCCCACCAGCAGGGCGCAGGACAGCAGCAGTGTCGCGAGGATGCGGCGGAGCGGTACGGAACGGGGCACGGCGGGGCCTCCTGACCGGGCGGGCCGGACCGGCCGGACCGGGCCGAACGTCCGGACATGTCACAGCGAGTGATGAATGTCGGCACTCCCGCTCAGCCTCGCCCCTCCCATCACCGGTCGCCACCCGGTGCGGGCCGTACGGGTTTCACCCTGCGTAAAGCGGCAACCAGAGTTCCATGTCTCCCAGAACCCGTTCAGGTAGCAGTTCAGCGGCTCGTGTCATAGCCGTCGTGGCCGATATTCTGGCCTTCATCATCATCCTCTGGATCCTGATGTACCTGCTGGACGCCAACCGCGGCAACGATTTCGTGCAGTGGGTGCACGACTCGGCCCGCTGGCTGGCGGGCTGGTCGTACGACCTGTTCACGTTCGACAAGGCGTGGGCCAACGTGGTCACCGGCTACGGCCTGGCGGCCGTGGTCTACCTCTTCATCGGGCACGCGGTGGCGGGCCGGCTACGCCGGGGCTGAACAGGACCCGCCCCAGGGCGTGTTCAGCGGCAGCAGTCCGGCTCCAGGCCGACCGGCAGCCGCTCGCCCCCGAAGACCGCGGTGGTCGCCTCGTCCCCCCCGAGCGCGGCCACCGCGAGCAGCAGGGAGCCCGCCGTCCAGGTGGTGAGCTCCTCGGGCCAGAAGGCCCGGTTGCCCTCGAAGACGTATCCCGTCCAGTACAGCCCGCCCTCGGTGCGGAGGTGCTGGACGGACTGGAGGATCTCCAGCGCACGGTCCGACTCCCCCGTCACCCAGAGGGCCAGGGCGAGTTCGCAGCTCTCGCCGCCGGTCACCCAGGGGTTGGGCAGCACGCAGCGCACCCCGAGGCCGGGGACGACGAAGCGGTCCCAGCCCTCCTGGATGCGGGCGGTGGCCTCGGCCCCGGTGACCGCGCCGCCGAGGACCGGGTAGTACCAGTCCATGGAGTAGCGCCTCTTGTCGAGGAAGCGCTCCGGGTGGCTGCGGATCGCGTGCGCCAGCGCGCCGGTCGCCAACTCCCAGTCGGGCTGCGGCTCCTCGCGGCGCTCGGCGATGGCGAGCGCGCAGCGCAGCGCCTGGTGGATCGAGGACGAGCCGGTCAGCAGCGCGTCGTCGACAAGCGTTCCGTCGGGCTCCCGCTTCCAGCCGATCTGCCCGCCGGGCTGCTGGAGCCCGAGGACGAATTCGACGGCCGCGAAGACCGTGGGCCACATCCGGTCGACGAACGCGTCGTCGCCGGTGGCCAGGTAGTGGTGCCAGACGCCGACGGCCACGTACGCGCAGAAGTTGCTCTCCAGGCTCCGGTCGGTCGGCTGCTGCGGATCGCCGTCGTGGTAGGCGGCGTACCAGGAGCCGTCGGCGTTCTGGTTGCGCGCGAGCCAGTCGTAGGCGCGGGCCGCTGCCTCGTGCTCGCCGGCCGCGTCCAGGGCCATCGCGGCCTCGGTGTGGTCCCACGGGTCGAGGTGATGACCCCGGAACCAGGGCAGCGCCCCGTCCTCCCGCTGTACGGCGGCGATCGCGGCGACCGTCTCGGTGGCCTGGGCCGCCGTCAGGACGCCCGGCAGAACGAGGTGTTCGGTCTGTTCGGGAGTGCTCACGCCTCGGCCTTCGGAAGGTGCGGCTTGGTGGCGTAGGCGACGAAGCTCTTGCCGACGACCGGGTTGAGGAGCTGCTCGGCGACCCGCGTGGCGAGCGGCTTCTTCATGATGTCCCAGACCAGCAGCTTGTGGTACGCCCGCACCGGCAGCGCACGGTCGTTGTCCACGCCGAAGGCGCACTTGAGCCACCAGTACGGCGCGTGCAGGGCGTGGGCGTGGTGGGTGCCGTACGGCTTGAGCCCGGCCTCGCGGATCCGGGCGAGGAGCTGGTCGGCCTTGTAGATGCGGATGTGGCCGCCCTCGACCTCGTGGTAGGCGTCGGAGAGGGTCCAGCAGACCTTCTCGGGGCCGTAGCGCGGGACGGTGATCGCTATCCGGCCGCCCGGCCTGAGCACCCGGACCATCTCGGCGAGGACGCCCTTGTCGTCCGGGATGTGCTCCATGACCTCGGAGATGATCACGACGTCGAAGGAGTCGTCGGGGAAGGGCAGGTTGAGGGCGTCGCCCTCCATCGCGGTGGCCGTGGCGCCCTCGGGGGCCTCTCCGGCCTCCTTCATCGCGGCGAACCACTTGGCGACCTCGCGGATCTCCTCGGCGTTCCGGTCGAGCGCGACGACCTGCGCGCCGCGCCGGTAACACTCGAAGGCATGCCGGCCGGCACCGCAGCCCAGGTCGAGCACTCGGTCGCCGGCGGCGAGCGGGAAGCGGGTGAAGTCGACGGTCAGCACGGGGGCCTGCCTTCGAGGTCGGAGGTACGGGTTGCGACGATCGGATCCGCGGTCGCCCGGGGGCGCGCGGTCACCTGCGGATTCCGCGGGCGATGATCGCCTGACGGTACAGCTCGGCTGTTCCGGCCGCCGCCCGGGCCCAGGTGAAGTTGGCCAGCACCCGCTCGCGGCCGGCCGCGCCGAGCCGGGCGCGCAGCTCCGGGCTGTCCAGCAGCCGGGCCAGCGCCCCGGCCAGCGCGTCCGCGTCGCCGGGCGCCACCGCGAGGCAGGTCTCCCCGTCGCGGCCGGAGACCTCGGGGATCGCGCCGCCGGTGGTCGCGACCAGCGGGGTGCCGGTGGCCATGGCCTCGGCGGCGGGCAGCGAGAACCCCTCGTACAGCGAGGGCACGCAGGAGACCTGGGCGCTGCGCACCAGGTCGACCAGCTCGGCGTCGCTGATGCCCTTGACGAACTCGACGGCGTCCGCGAGCCCGTGCCGCTCGATCGCGCGGGCGACCGGGCCGTTCTCGGCGCGCTTGCCGACGACGACGAGGTGGGCCGCGGGGTTCTCGGTGCGGAGCTTGGCGAGCGCGTCGACGAGGTGGACGAGCCCCTTGAGCGGGACGTCGGCGCTGGAGGTGGTGACGATGCGGCCCGGCACCTCGGCGACGGAGGGGTCGGGCGACCACAGGCCGGTGTCCGCGCCGATGTGGACGACGCTGATCCGGTCCGCGCGTACGCCGAGGTCCTCGACGATCTCGTCGCGGGAGGAGCCGGAGACGGTCAGGACGGTGTCCAGCTTGCGGGCGACCCGCTTCTGCATCCGGGTGAAGCCGTACCAGCGGCGTACGGAGGCGCGCCGGCGGCGGCTCGTCGCAGCCGCCAGGTCGAGCCTGCGGTCCACGGTGATGGGGTGGTGGACCGTCGTCACGAGCGGGGCCCCGAGGTCGCCGAGGAGCCCGTAGCCGAGGGTCTGGTTGTCGTGGACGACGTCGAACTCGCCACGCCGGGCCAGGAGATGGCGACGGGCGCGCAGGCTGAAGGTGAGCGGCTCGGGGAAGCCGCCGGTCCACATGGTGGCGACCTCGGCCAGGTCGATCCAGTCGCGGTACTCGCCGCGCTTCGGGGTACGGAAGGGGTCGGGCTGGCGGTAGAGGTCGAGGCTGGGCAGCTCGGTGAGCGGAACGCCCTCGTCGAGCACCGGGTAGGGCTGCGCGCCGATCACCTCGACGCTGTGGCCGAGGCGGGCGAGTTCCCGGCCGAGGTGGCGGACGTACACGCCCTGGCCGCCGCAGAAAGGATTGCCCTTGTAGGTGAGGAGTGCGATGCGCAACGGCCGGTCGCCGGTCCCGGTGGAGCTGCCGTCGCCCGTGCGGGGGCCTGTCTCTATGGCCTCAGCGGTCACACTCGGCCCCCTTCTGACTGCGTGTTCGCCGGAGCGTAACCGGTCGCGCTAATCTAGAACAAGTTTCAGACTTGATAGAACAAGTTGCATACTTGATCGTTCGACGTGCATCGAATCTACCGGCAGGTAGCGTCGGCGTGAGGGCCGGATCAGGTGATTCGCGCCACGGCGGACGCCCTGGCATGCTGTGCGCGCCCGGCCGGGCCGCTTCGTCCGTCCGGGTGCGGGATCAAGCCATGGATCACGGATCGTGGATCGGGGACAGCATGACCGCGGACGCCAGACCGGCAGCGCCTCCGCTGACCGAGCGCCAGGAGGCCCGTCGCCGCCGCATCCTGCACGCCAGCGCCCAGCTGGCCAGCCGGGGCGGGTTCGAGGCGGTGCAGATGCGGGAGGTGGCCGAGGCCGCCGGGGTCGCGCTGGGCACCCTCTACCGCTACTTCCCGTCCAAGATCCATCTGCTGGTCGCGACCATGCAGGACCAGCTCCAGCACATGCACACCACGCTCCGCAAACGCCCGCCGGCCGGCGACGACGCGGCCCAGCGGGTGGCCGAGACGCTGATGCGCGCCTTCCGCGCCCTCCAGCGCGAACCGCACCTCGCGGACGCCATGGTCCGCGCCCTCACCTTCGCGGACCGCAGCGTGAGCCCCGAGGTGGACACCGTCTCCCGGCTCACCACGGCGATCATCCTGGACGCGATGGGCCTGGAGCACCCGACCCCGGAGCAGCTCTCCGCGGTCCGGGTCATCGAGCACACCTGGCACTCGGCGCTGATCACCTGGCTGTCGGGCCGGGCCTCGATCGCCCAGGTGAAGATCGACATCGAGACGGTCTGCCGCCTCATCGACCTGACGGCGGAGCCGGGCCGGAGCTGAGGAGCGGCGCGAGGACCTCGTCGGCTCCGGCCAGTGCCACCACGGCCGCGCGACCGCGGTCGGTCCACTCGGTCAGCCGGACGTCGTCCCGCCCGGCCTTGGACCCACCCTCGAACCCGGCCTCGAACCCGGCCTTGAACAGCGCCTCCCGCCGGACCCACAACCGCAGCAGCGCCGGGCCGGGGTCCGGCTCGGCGCGAGCGGCGTCCACCGCGTCCGCAGGCAGCAGCCGCCGCAGGACGGGCAGGGGGCCCGGCCGGCGCGTCAGGGGTTCCACGTCGATACCGACCGGGCCGGGCCCGACCGCCGCCGCGGCCAGTCCGTCGGCGTGGCTGAAGCTCGCCCCCAGACCGGGGTGGTCCGGGAGAAACGGCCGGCCGTGCCCGTCCCGCCCGCATCCGGGGCAGCGCTGGGCGGGCGCGACGTCCCGGGGCGGCAGCCCGGTGGCCCGGGAGGCGCACAGCCGCAGCAGCAGGCGGGCCGCCACCACGTCGTCGCGGCGGGCGGGCACCCGGATGCCCGTGAGCCGCCGGCGCTCCCAGGGGGCGAGCATGTCCTCGTCCAGCTCCGGGCAGGCCAGCACCTCTGCGGTGGTGGCGACCAGCGCGACGGCGGCCACGCTCTTCTCGTACGGCGGGGGGCGGCGGGTCACCGGCCCGGGCTCACCCGGCCGGCGCCTCCGCGAGGTCGCCGGCGGCGAGGAAGCGCTCCTCGACGCGGGCGAGGGTACGGAAGTCGTCGATGGTGACCTCCTGAAGATCGATACCGCTGCCCGAGATCTCCTCCAGGAGGTCGATGAACTCCAGGAAGTCCATCGAGTCGATGAGGCGGGCCTCGATGAGGTCCTCCTCGACGCCGATCGGGCCGTCGAGGCCGGGGTTCTTCTCGTTGAGCCACGCTACGACACGTTCCATGGGAGAAATCGCTCCTCTTGCTTCTGTTCGGGTGACGGCCGGTCGGCCAGGGGCTGAAGATCGGATCAGGAACCGGCGGGGGAGCAGTTCAGGAACCGGCGGGGGGAGCGGCTCAGGAGTCGACGGAGTGGAGCCGCTCAGGCGCCGGCGGGCGCGCAGCTCTCAGGAACCGGCGGCGCGGAGCCGCTCCAGGGCCTGCTCGGCGGTGCCGTGCGCGAGGATCATCGCGTGCACCCAGCGCTCCATGCCGAAGGCGACGCAGGAGCTGTACGCGGGACCGTGTGAGCCGGCCCGGATGCCCAGCCGCTCGCCGAAGAAGTTGCGGTGCCGGTTGACGGAGGCGATGGCCGTCCCGTCGGGGGCGCTGTACTCGTACTTCACCGGGTCCAGTGCCATCAGGCGGGCCCGCGAACCCCCGTTGTCGTAGAACGGGTCGTCGGCCGCCGCCCGGGTCAGGGTCAGACCGAGCCGTCCGGCCACCTCCTGGACGAACTCCCCGCCGCGTTCCTGGTGTTCGGTGGCTCCGTCCTTGGTTCCGAGGTAGATCACCTCACGCATGTGGAACCCCCACAGGCGGCGCAGGCCGTCGTAGTGGGTCTCGTTGCGGAAGCAGCGGCCGACCGCCGAGAGCCGCAGCCCGTCCTCCCCGACGTCCTCGCCCTCCAGGGAGAGCAGCAGCCCGTAACAGGTCGCGGACGGCAGCACATGACCGGTCGGGTGCAACGGCAGGTCCTGGGGCGCGCCGCCGGAGGCCAGACCGTCGAGCGCCTCCGGGCCGAACCGGCCCGCGGAGACGCCGAGATGGGGAAAGTTACGGAAGAAGTCGAGCCGCGCCAGTCCCTCGACGGACAGCAGGGGCGGCCCCACCACCTCGGGAGCGGCGAGCCGGGCGGCGAGACCGGTCAGCAGATCGTCCAGGCCCCGCAGCAATGCGGTGCGGACCGGGTCCAGCGTGATCAGCCCGGCACCGGGACTCTTCAGCGTGATACCCGGCAGGACCGTGATGCTGGATGTGTTCATGAGACCGCGTCTTTCTCGGTGTGGGCCGGCAATCGGGACACCCCTCGGGCGTACGGACCACATCGCCGTGGCGTCGGCGGCCCCGAACAGGTCCGTGACCGACCGGAGTACGGGCAGAAGTACGGATGACATGCCGTCACGGACTCGACCGCGCTCTTGGACAGTAGGCCTGTCGCTCACCTGTTGTCTAGACCAAAAATACCGAACGACAGGTATCAATTCCGTGGCCGCCGGGTACGGGACGGCATCTCATATCCCCATATGTGGCGGACACTTGACAGCCCGGGCGGTCTGGACCAATCCTGCTGACCGACGTGGTCATGGCTCCTCCCGCCACGGCACTGCCATCCGTCCCGCCGTCCGCGGCGGCCCCGCTCCCCCGGGGTCGCCGCACGGCCGGCCGAGGAGAAGGACCTGCCATCAACCTCATGACGACACCCGCCCCTCGCCGTCGGCCCCGCCTGCACCGCGCGGCGTCGGACATCCCGTACTTCAGCGCGGACGGCGAGGCCTACCTCGCGCAGACCGCCCTGCGGGAGCTCGACAAGTCACGCCCGCTGCGGGTGCTCTCCGAGGAGGACTTCGCCCACTGGCAGAGCTACGGCTACGTCATCGTCCGGGAAGCGATTCCGGCCCCGGTGGCACGTCAACTGCTGGACTTCACATGGGAGTTCCAGGGCCTGGACCCGGATCGGCCGGAGAGCTGGTACGAGGACCGGCCGCTGCGCTCCGAGCTGGACCAGCAACTGCACATCTACGGCTTCGTGGAGGCCTACCACCACCAACTCCTGTGGGACAACCGGCAGTCGCAGCGGGTGTACGACGCCTTCGTCGACGTCTGGGACTGCGAGGAGCTGTGGGTCACCCTGGACCGGCTCAACCTCAACCCGCCCAACCGGGGCAACCGTGACCGTGCCCTGATCGAGCCGACGGACCGGGGCTTCGACATCGAGCTCCACTGGGACATCGACACCACGCTCGCCGTCCCGCCGCAGCGGGTGCAGGGCATCATCGCGCTCAACGACACCCGGCCGGAGACGGGCGGCTTCCAGTGCTGCCCCGAGCTGTTCCGGCAGTTCGACACCTGGAAGACCGGGCAGCCCGGCGACCGGGACCCGCTGCGCCCCACCATCGACCGGGACGAACTCCCCGTCGTACGACCGGATCTGCGCCCCGGCGACCTGCTCATCTGGAACGGCCTGCTGGCCCACGGAGTGGCGCGCAACCTCTCCGAGAGCGGGGTGCGGGCCGTGCAGTACCTGTCGATGATGCCCGCGCTGGAGGAGCACGAGCGGCTGCGCAGGTCCCGCGTGGAGTCCTGGCGCCACCTGCGCACCCCGCGCTGGAACCGCACCCTGGTCGGTGACCCGGTGCTGCCCGAGTCCAAGCGCTACCCCACGGCCGAGCTGAACCCGCTGGGCAGCCGGCTGCTGGGGCTCGCCTCCTGGCAGGACCCGGTCGAGGACGCCGAGGACTCGGCACCCGCCGCGCAGAGCGGGGAGCCCTCGTGCGCCGCGTCTGTCTGACCCTGCCCACCCACCGGGCCTGCGCCGGCACCATCGCGGCGGTCGGCGAGGAAGCGGCCTACGGGGCAGCGCGGTTCGGCGTCGAGGTGCACCTCCTGGTCCTGGACTCCTCCCCCGCGCCGGTGCTCGCCGAACACCGCAGGGCGGTGGCCGCGCTGCCCCCGTCCCCCGGTGTGACGGTGCACCACCTCGACGAGGACGAGCAACGGGACTTCCTGCGCACGGTGATCGGCCGGTCCGGCGGAGCCCGGCCGGACCGGCTGCTGGAACTGATGCTGCCGTCCCGCGTCTCCTACGGCGCCTGCACCAACCGGGCGTTCCTCATCGCCCAGGCCCTCGGCTGCACGTCCGTCCACCGCCGGGACTCCGACAGCCGCTACCAGCGGCGCGACGGCGAACCGGTCTTCCCGCTCCACCAGGAGCTGGCCCATCTGGGCCGACGCGCCGATGACGTACGCGAGTCGGCGACCCGGAGCAAGCTGTCGCCGGGGACCGGGAGCCGGCGGGTGACGATGGCCGGCGGCTCCTTCGTGGGGGAGATGTCGGTGGACGTCGCGGAGATCCGCGACCTCGACCCGGACACGTACCGCGAACTGATCGGCCTGTCGATCCCCGAGGGATACCCGGAGATCTGGCGCGGGCATCTGATCGACGAGTCCTTCCGGGGCGCCGGGGACACCGCCTTCGACGGCGACCGCACCACGCTCGCCCCCGTCAGCCCGATGCGCGTGGACATGTGCAACATCGCACTCGACCACGAGGTCTACCGCCGTGTCCCGCTGCCGCCCGCCACCGACACCATCGGCAGCGACTACTTCCTGATCCACCTCCTCCACGACGCCCGGATGCCCGGCGTCCAGCACAACCGGCACATCGTCAACTTCCATACGGCGGAGCGGCGTACGGACGACGGGTTCCTCGCGTACCAGCTGCGCTTCGTGAAGTTCCTGCTGTCCAAGGCGTATCTCAACGCCGTGTACGCCAGGACGGCGGCGGCGGGTGACGCGCTGCTCGACGCCGAGGGCCACATCCGGGCCCCTGAGATCGCCGGGTTCGTCCGGGACAGCACCGGCCTCGACCGGGCCTCGGGCGCCCACCGCCTCGACGTCCTCGACGCCGCCTACCGGCGGCTCGGCGACCGCTACCAGGCGGTCGCCGACATCCTCGTCGAACGCCGCTCCCGGCTCCTGGACGAGGCCCGCGACGACATGGCCGACTTCGCGCTCCTGATGGACCACTGGGAGGCCTTGACCGGTGCGAGCGCCGAAGCGGGCCTGGCCGTGACCCGATGACCTCCGCAGCCGGCAAGGACACCATGCACCTGGACGCCCCCCGTACTACGCCTGCCCCGCGTACCCTCACCGTCGCCTACGCGGGCGGCGACGAACGCCGAGGCCCCCTCACCATGGGCCAGGCCAACATGATCCGCTGCATCCTGCGGGACGACCCCACCCACATCAACATCCACGATGTGTGGCCCGTCCCCGAGGGCACCACCGTGGAGGCCGTCACCGACGCCTTGCGCGCCTTGGCCGGGCGCCACGAGGGGCTGCGCACCACCTTCCCGCACCCGCCGGGGGCCGCACCGGTCGACCAGGTCGTGTCGGCGGGGGGTACGTTCACGGTGACCGTCCTCGACCACGCCGAATTCCCCGCTGATCCGGCGGGGTACGCGGAGTCGGTGGCGCGGGCCGCCCGGGCCGGGCGTTTCGCCCTGGAGCGGGAGTTCCCGCTGCGGATCACCCTGCTCACCGTGGCCGGAGCGCCGGTCCACGTGGCGCTGGCGTTCAGCCACGCGGTGGCGGACGGCAGCGCGATGGCCATCCTGCGCGAGGAGTTCGCCGAGCTGCTGGCCGGCAAGGAACTGCCGGGGCTCACTTCCCTGCCCCCGGTCGACCTGGCCGCCGTGGAGGCGTCCCCGGCCGGGCTGCGGAAGTCGGAGGCTTCCCTGCGGTACTGGGAGCGGATCATCCGCGGCGGGCCGCAGGAGATGTTCGCGGAGCCGCGCGGCAGGAGGCCGGGAACCGACGAGGAGGCCCGGCAGCTGACACTCCGCTCCCGCCGGGGCGGCCGGGCGCTCGCCGGGGCGGCCCGCCGCACCGGGCACCCCGAGGCCACCGTGCTGATGGCCGCCTGGTGCGCCCTGGTGGCCCACCGGGCGGGCCAGGACAGCTGTGTCACCGCCGTCCCGAGCGCCAACCGGTTCCACCCCCGGGTCGCCCGTTCGGTGACCACCACGTCCCAGGACGCGCTGCTCCACCTGGATGTCCGGGTACCCGGCTTCGACGCCCTGGTCGCCCGAACCTGGGGGGCGGTGCTCAACGCCTACCGGCACAGCCAGTTCGACTCCGTACGGCTGTGGGAAATGATCGACCGGGTCACCGCCGAGCGCGGCAGCCACTTCGGCCGGGACGTGGTGTTCAACGATGTGAGCGCCCTGCCCGCCCCGCTCCTGGGCACCGGCACGCAGGACCGCGACGACGCCGAGCACGAGCTGACCTGGGGGCCGCCCCAGACGCTGCCGACCCGGCTGCTCGCCTTCACATACCGGACAGCGCCCCAGCTGCACATCTCCCTGTGGGCCGCCCCCTCGCTCTTCACCCCCGAGGAGGCGGAGGGGTTCCTCTCCGGGCTGGTCCTGCTCCTGGAGGCGGCCGCCGCCGGGGACGTGCCGATGGAGGCGCTGGCCGAGGTGACGGGAGTCCGTCCCGCCGAACGCGGGCCCACGTGGCTCCGGGTGGACGGCTGCTGGGTCTCGCCCGCCGCCGTGCACGAGGCACTCGGCCGGGCGGCGGGCGGACTGCCGGTGCGGGTGGCCGAGGAGCTCGGACCGGACGGGACGGCGGACGCCACCGCGGAGGGGATGGCCGGCGCGGAACCGCACCTCACGGCGTACATCGCCCGCGGTGACACCCCGTTGACGCCCGAGGAGGCCCACCGGGCGCTGACCGCCCTCATCCCGGCCGCCGGTTCGGGGGTCCTCGCGCCCCAGCGCTACGTGCTCGTCGAGAACCCACCCACCGAGCCGGACCGGAGCGACGCATGGCGTCGACTGGAGATCATCGAGGAAGGGACCGGCAGAAGCCGGCAGGTACGACATGAGCGTTGACGACACGACCCTCCCGCGGAAGCAGCACGAGGACCCACTGCCCAGCCCTTGGCGGTCGACCCGGTTCCGGCTGTTCTTCACGGCCCGCAGCGCGTCGCTGCTGGCCGACGGCATGCTGATGGTCTCCCTCACCACGGCCGTGCTGGGAGCGGGCCACGGGGCGAGCGGCGTCGGCTACGCGCTGGCCGCGTGGATGACCCCGATCGTCCTGCTGGTGCTGTTCGGCGGGGTGCTCGCCGACCGGTTCACCCCGCAGTTGATGATGATCTGCGCCGACGTGGTGCGGATGCTGGCCATGATCACGCTGGCGGCGCTGCTCTTCTCCTCCGACCGCGTCCCGCTGTGGCAGATCATGGCGCTGATGGCGCTCAGCGGCGCCGCGACCGCGATGTTCCAGCCCGGTATGGCGAGCATGGTCCCCCGGGTCGCGGAGGACATCCAGAAGGCCAACGCGCTGCTGCGCATTTCCGAGGCCCTGAGCACGCTGCTCGGCCCCGGTCTGGCGGGCATCCTCGTCGCGTACTGGCAGGTGTCGGGCTCGTACCTGGTCATCGCGGCGGCGTACGCGCTCAGCGCGCTGGTCCTGCTGCCCCTGCGGAAGCTGCACACGGTCCGCGACGAGGGCGACGCCCCGATGTGGCGCAGGCTCGCGACGGGCTGGCAGGAGTTCCGGTCCCGCCAGTGGCTGTGGGGCGTCATCGCGGTCTGGTCCGTCTACGGCCTGTTCGTGTTCGGCCCCGCGCTGCCGCTCGGCGCGGCGCTGATGATCGAACAGCACGGGGCGAGCGGATACGGCTGGATCGCCTCGGCGGACGGCGCCGGGACGATCATCGGCGGCCTGATCGGCATGCGGGTCCGCCCCCGCCGCCCCCTGGTGGCGGGCGCCCTGGCCATGCTCTGCTTCGCCCTCAACCCCCTGGCCCCGGCGCTGGAATGGTCCTTCGCGGCCACGGCGATCGCCCACGTGATCGCGGGTTACGGCTTCGCGTTCTGGGGCGTGATGTGGGCGACCAGCGTCCAGTCGCACATCCCGCTGACGGTCCTGAGCCGCGTCTCGGCGTACGACGTGGCGGGCTCCATCATGGTCATCCCGCTCGGCCGCGCACTGGCGGGCCCGGCGGCCGACGCGTTCGGCGCGAACGAGGTGCTGATCTTCTCGTCGGTGATGTCGTTCGCCCTCTTGGCGGTGATGCTGAGCGTCCCGGCGATCCGGGCCCTGCGCAGGGCCCCGGAAGGACTGCTGAGCAAACCGGAGGCCGAACCGGCGGTCTGACGCGTTCCGCCGGGGGACGGCGTAGAAGCCGGACTTCGCGGGTCGTGCGGGACGTACCGGTCGGAAGACCCAACTGTCCCGCCCGCCGGAGATATGGCGCTACACACGGGACTCGGAAGATCGACTCACCGCCGTGACCACCCCGGACGGCACTCGCTGGCGCTACCTCTACGATCCCATCGGTCGTCGAATTTCTAAGCACCGGCTGGCAGCAGACGGCAAGACGGTCACCGAAAACATTTCCTTCACCTGGGATGGAAGCAATCTGTGCGAACAGGTTACTCATGCGGAAGACTTGCCCAACCCGGTTTCTCTTACCTGGGATCACGAAGGGTTTCACCCACTCACCCAGGTGGAGCGAGCATTCTCGGCGAATAAACCGCAGGAGGTCATTGACGAACGATTCTTCGCGATCGTAACGAACTTCGTCGGGGCCCCTACAGAGGCAATTGACGAGGCGGGCGATATTTCCTGGCGTGCACGCAAAACCCTCTGGGGAGCCACAGCCTGGGCCGTGGGCGGCACCACCTACGTCCCCTTCCGCTTTCCAGGCCAGTACTTCGACCCGGAAACCGCTCTACATTACAATTATTTCCGCCACTACGATCCGGAAACCGCCCGCTATCTCACGAGTGATCCGCTGGGTCTGGAGCCTTCCCCTAATCCGGTCGCTTATGTCTCCAATCCGAACACCTGGACAGATCCCCTCGGATTGAACCCGTGCCCCCCAAAGGGGAAAGAACTAACCCCTTCGCAACGAGAGGCGATGCAGAGGAGGCTGCCTTTAAGGCGGCTGGCGTACCCTACGGAGAAACCCCTATCGCCGAGCGGACGGTCACGGGTGACAAGAATCTAAAGTACGCCCCCGGCTATATATATTCAAAGGATATGTCACACTGGGGTAGTTTTCGACAATTCGAGACACCTCAGACCGCGTTTGAGATCTGCTCGTAGGACAATCGACCGGTGACGCACCCCTTGAATCGTGACCGCTCGCTTGAAGAGCTTGAACGCGACCGCTGGCCAGCCCCGACAGCCGACGACACCCGTCTTGTCACTACCGCACACGCCTTGCGGCGTCGGCCGATCGGCGAGCTGACCGTCGAGGACAGGCGCTTGTTGATCGGGCAGGACATCGGCCTGCCCTACCTCCTGCCACTGGCAGTGGAGGTACTGCGGGAGAACCCGATGGCAGAGGGGCACATGTACGAAGGTGATCTGCTGTCTGCGGTCCTCACCAGGAACCCATCGGTCTGGGTCGAGTTCCCCGAACTCGGCAGAGAGCTTCGCGGGATCGTCTCGAAGTTGACTGGCCTGGCCACTGACTTGCAGCAGAAGGTTGAGCGCTTCCTGGATCCATAGAGCACCGACGAAGGAGGTTCCCCCTCGAAGGGACGGTCGGCGCATTTTTACGTAACGTTTCGCAGGAGCGAGCGCGCGCCGGGACGCGTCGCCGGTCCGCCACGGGTGAGTCGGCGGACCATGATGCCGATCATTGCCCAGCGGATCATGGTCTCTGAGCGGGCCGGGCTGGTCTCGTAGTCACGTGCGAGGCGGCGGTGGGCAGTGAGCCACGAGAAGGTGCGCTCGATCGCCCATCTCTTGGGCTGGACCTGGAATCAGCGCTGGTCCGGGGCCTTGCGCACGATCTCCAGCTCGCGGCCGAGGATCGTGCGTGACCACTCCACGAGGCGGCCGGCGAAGCCTTGGTCCGCCCAGATCCTCTGCACGCCCGGATGGTCCAGGCGTGTCCACAGCAACGAACGCTTCGCGCCGTCGCGGTCCTGGATGTTCGCCGCGACTACGTGAACCGCCAGCAGCAGGCCCAGGGTGTCCGTGACAATGAACCGCTTGCGACCCTTCACCTTCTTACCCGCGTCGAAGCCCCGAGTGCCCGCCGGGACCGTATCGGCCGTGCGTACGGATGCTCAACGACCCCTCCCGCACCGGGACACGACAGATCTCAAACGCGGTCTCAAGGATCCCGCGTGGTGGTGGAACATGTCTCCGATCCAGCGGGCCCTCATTTCCATGCAGGAAAGCCAAAAATTGACGACAGCCGAAGCCTGGTCAACTTCGGGTGGGACAACGCGAGGGTTCAACGCGGGGACGGATCTTTCGGCTACCCTGAGAACATGGAGCGGTATGGGAAAATAAATAAGCCTGGCGGAGATCATCACTTCTTCTACGAAGAAGGATAAACAGCACGACCCATCATAGGGCGGAGTAATCAAAGTGTCCAATATCGAAGAACAGAAAATCAAAAGAACGCTGCAGGGCTGCGGATTGGAAATCACGGACACTGAGGCCCCGACTGCGGCACCGTCTGTGGCGAGGGCTATTCAAATGGTCGCGGGCATAGATGTTGAGCCAACCGTGTCCATCGATGCAGCAGGCCATGGTTCTCTGGAGGAGCTCGACCGGCAGTGGCACGAAAGGGCGCGGTCAGCACTCACCGAACCAGGTTCCGGCGAGTTCTTCATTGTGCCGCCGGGAAGTGGGAGGTCTACCGTCGGATGGGTATCCGTCAGGGACATCGCACCCCCTGGCCTGCCGTCGCGCATTGCTGCGGCGACCGGAACTCCCGAGTTTGTGGCGTTGTCCGCAGATGGGACGCACCTGTGTGCGGTAACGGAGGAAGAGGATACGTACTGGATCATTGTGCGATCGCTCGACTGAGCCGGCCCGGACGGCCCTCTCACTCCTCCGGCGGGAACACCACCTCCCCCGACCCCGCCAGCGTCAGTGTGATCGCCTCCACCGGGCAGCCCTCCGCTGCCGCGAGAACCTGCTCGCCCGCGTCCCGGTCCTCCTCGGTCGGGTGGGACTGGCGGGCCGAGTCCAGGTGGAAGGCGTCTCCCGCGTGGCTGACGCACATGCCGGAGCCGATGCAGACGGAGCGGTCGACCTCCACGTGCCAGCGGTCGCCCATCACGCCTCCCGGTAGCCGGCGGGCAGGTGGATCATCTTGTGCTCGAAGAACTCGCCGTAGCCCTCGGGGCCGAACTCGCGGCCCAGGCCGGAGTTCTTGTAGCCGCCGAAGGGGCCGAGCATGTCGAGGCTGAAGGTGTTCACGCTGTACGTGCCCGTACGGACCCGGCGGGCCACGTCGATGCCGCGTTCCGTGTCCGCCGTCCAGACGCTGCCGCTGAGGCCGTACGGGGAGTCGTCGGCGATGCGGACCGCCTCGTCCTCGTCGGCGTACGGGATCAGGCAGATCACCGGGCCGAAGATCTCCTCACGGGCGATGCGCATGGAGTTGTCCACCGAGCCGAAGAGGGTGGGTTCGACGTACCAGCCCCGCTCCTGGGACGCGGGGCGATTGCCGCCGGTGAGGATCTTGGCGCCCTCCTCCTGGCCCAATGCGATGTAGTCCAGGGAGCGTTGCTGCTGGCGTCGGGCCACCAGCGGGCCCAGTTCCGTCGTCGGGTCCAGGGGGTCGCCCACGCGCAGGGCGCCGGCCGCCGCCGCGAAGGCCTCCGCTATCTCGTCGTAGCGGGAGTTCGGGGCGAGGATGCGCGTCTGGGCCACGCACGCCTGGCCGTTGATCATCCAGGCGAACGGGACGATGCCCGCCACCGCCGCCTCCAGGTCGGCGTCGGGGAGGATGACCGCTGCCGACTTCCCGCCCAACTCCAGGGTGACGCGCGTGAGGTTGCGGGAGGCCACCTCCATCACGCGGCGGCCGGCCGCCACCGAGCCGGTGAAGGAGACCTTGTCCACGTCCCGGTGGCCCACCAGGTATTCGCTGACCTCCCGGTCGGCCGGAAGGATGGAGAGGACCCCGGGCGGCAGGCCCGCCTCCGCGGCTATCTCCGCCAGGAGGTAGGCGTCCAGGGGGGTTTCCGGTGAGACCTTCAGGACCGCCGTGCAGCCCGCCAGCAGCGCCGGGGCCAGTTTGGCGGCGGCCGTGAACTGCGGGACGTTCCACGGGACGACCGCGGCGACCACGCCGACCGGTTCGCGGCGGACCAGGAGGGGGCCGAGGACGCCGTCGCGTCGTTCCTCGTACGGGAAGTCGCGCGCCACCGTGATCGCCGAGTCCCAGACCATCATCGCGGCCAGCGCCTGCACCATGACGCTCGAACTGTACGGAGTGCCGTTCTGGGCGCTGATCAGCCGCGCGAACTCCTCGTGGCGGACGGCGAAGGCGTCCTTGATCCGGGTGATCACCGCGATCCGCTCGTCCAGACCCATCCTCGGCCAGGGGCCCTCGTCGAAGGCGCGGCGGGCGGCGGCGACCGCCCGGTCCACATCGCCCTCGGAGGCGTGCGGCACGCGGCCGATGACCTGTTCGGTGTGCGGGGAGATCACCTCGATGACCTCGGTGCCGAGCGGATCGGTGAACTCCCCGCCGATGAACAGTTGTCCGTGTTCCACAAGCTCCGTAAGTCCCGTCATGGCCGTTGCCTCCCGCGAACCCGTGCACCTGAAACTGACTGTTCGTCAGAACTGATACCAGTTCCTGTTCCAGGAGTCCACGGCGCGGACCGCCCCGCACGCAAAGGTTTTGGTAGACCTGGGCTACCACTGGAACAAGTTCTCGTTACAGTGGGCGCAGTGCACGCTGAGCCGAGGCAGAGATGGGAATCCCATGACGCAGCTGACGCAGGTGACCGACCACGGCGGAGGCGTCCACAGCATCAAGGTCCCCATCCCGGACAACCCGCTGGGACACACCCTGGTCCACCTCGTCGACACCGACCGGGGGCCGGTCCTCATCGACACCGGCTGGGACGACCCGGCCTCCTGGGAGACCCTGGTCGCCGGGCTGACCGCCCTCGGCACCGCCGTCGCCGACGTCCACGGCGTCGTCATCACCCACCACCATCCCGACCACCACGGTCTCTCCGGCCAGGTCCGCGAGGCGTCCGGGGCCTGGATCGCGATGCACGAGGCCGACACCGCGATCGTCCGGCGCACCCGGGAATCCGAGCCCGGCACCTGGCTCGACTACCTCACCCGCAAGCTCGCCGCCGTCGGCGCGCCGGAGGAACACCTCGCCCCGTTGCGCGCCGCCCGCAGCGGAGGGCGGCCGCGGACCCTGCCGGGTCTGCGCGCCGCCCTGCCCGACCGGGAGATCGTGCCCGGCGAGCTGCTCGACCTCGCCGGCCGGCGGCTGCGGGCCGTCTGGACCCCCGGACACACCCCGGGGCACGTCTGCCTCCACCTGGAGGAGCGGCATCCGGCAGATCTGGCGGGGCACGGGCGGTTGTTCTCCGGGGACCACCTGCTGCCGGGGATCAGTCCGCACATCGGGCTGTACGAGGACCCCGACGACACGACGGTCACCGATCCCCTCGGCGACTACCTCGCCTCGCTGGAGCGGATCGGCCGGCTCGGGGTCGCCGAGGTGCTGCCCGCGCACCAGCACGCGTTCACCGGTGCGGGCGGGCGGGTGCGGGAGCTGCTGGACCACCACGAGGAGCGGCTGACCGGGCTCCTCGCGCTGCTCGCCGCACCCCTCACCCCGTGGCAGCTCGCCGAGCGGATGGAGTGGAACCGGCCCTGGGAGCAGATTCCGCACGGCTCGCGGTCCATCGCCGTCTCCGAGGCCGAGTCCCATCTGCGGCGGCTCGTGAAGCTCGGCCGCGCGGAGGCCGTGCCGGGCGGGCCCCCGGTGACGTACATCGCCGTCTGACGTCCGGCGCCGTCGTGGCCCGCGCCCCCGGTGACGTACATCGCGACGTGCGGCTCCCGGCCCCTCCCCTACGGACCGGTAGAGTGGGCAGGTCGTCATCATGCCCGTACAGGGGGAAGCCGGTGCGAATCCGGCGCAGTGCCCCAGCCGTGAACCGTCCGCCCGACGGCAGCCGGACCGCCCGCCGCGGAGCGTGACCGGCTCGGGCCACCGGAACCCCGGTGGCCGGCACCGTCGAGGCATACGGGGCCGGAGCCCGGGGCTCTCGTGTGCCCGGGGAGTCCGGCCCTCGCAGGAGAGGCCCAGCCAGCCATGACCGTACGCCGCAGCGCAGCCGCGCTCGCGACCACCGCCGTGCTCCTGGGCGCGGCCGCACCTGTAGCGGTCGCCGCGCCGAGTCCTTCCCCGTCCGCGGAGCTGCCGGCCGGGCTCTACGGCACCACGGACCCCACGTACGACGGGGTGTGGCGGCAGTCGCTGGCCTTCCTCGCGCAGAAGATCGAGTACGTCACGCCGTCCACGGCCTCCGTCGACTGGCTGGTGGGCCAGCAGTGCGACAGCGGTGCGTTCACCTCGTACCGCGACGCCGCCAAGCCCTGTGACGCGTCGACGGTGATGGACACCAACGCCACCGCCGTCGCCGTGCAGGCCCTCGTCGAGATCAACCAGCACCGCGACGCCGCGAACAACGGCGCGGACTGGCTGAAGTCCGTGCAGAACGAGGACGGCGGCTGGGGCTACAACCCCGGCGGCCCGAGCGACGCGAACTCCACGTCCATCGTGATCGGCGCGCTCGCCCGGACCGGGATCCCGATCAACGAGGTCACCACCGCCGACGGGAAGACCCCGTACACCGCGCTCCAGTCGCTGGCCATCCCCTGCGGGGACGAGGACGGCGGCGCGTTCGCCTACCAGCCGGACAAGAAGGGCGAGCTGACCGCCAACGCGGACGCCACCGCGGCCTCGGTGCTCGGCCTGATGGGCAAGGGCATCGCCTCCGGCACGTCCAACGCGGTGAAGGACCCCTCCTGCACGAAGGGCGACGACCTGAGCCCGGAGCAGACCGCCCAGAACGGCTCCTTCTTCCTCGCGGACGCCCTGAAGAAGTCGCCGTATCTGGAGCAGGCCCCGATGCCCGGCGCCGAGAACACCGAGCCGCAGCCCGACTACGGCAACACCGCGGACGCGGTCGTCGCGCTCGCCGCCTCCGGGCACACGGACAAGGCCGAGGCCTCCGTCGCCTGGCTGCAGAAGAACGCCACCGACTGGGCGAAGCAGGGCGGCCCGGCCGCCACCGCGCAGCTGATCCTCGCGGCGCACGCCACCGGCGCGGACGCCCGCAGCTTCGGCGGCGTCAACCTCGTCAAGCAGCTCAACACGATGGGCCCCGCCCCGGCC
>NZ_JAAXYC010000452.1 GCF_018619185.1 Streptomyces sp. McG3
ACCGGGGGCGGTGGTGGTGCGGACGGCTGCCGCCAGGGCCGCTGCGAGGGCGGCCGTCGCCGGGTTCCGGCCGGGGGCCGGGGCGGTCAGGCCGCCCAGGTGCCGGTCGTAGAACCCGGTGTCCAGGCGCGCCGCCGCGAAGTCCGGGTGGCGCAACGACCGTACGAGCAGGTCGCGGTTGGTGACCGGGCCGTGGATCCGGGCCCGCTCCAGCGCGCGGGCCAGCAGCCGGACGGCCCCGGCGCGGGTCGGGGCGTGGGCGATCACCTTGGCGAGCATCGGGTCGTAGTGCACGCCGATGGTGTCGCCGCCGGTGTACCCGGTGTCCAGGCGCAGGCCCGGCGCGTCCGGCACGTCCAGGGCGAGGAGCGCGCCGGTCTGCGGCTGCCAGTCGTGGGCGGGGTCCTCGGCGTAGAGCCGGGCCTCGACCGCGTGGCCCGACGGCGACGGGGGCGTCGGTTCCAGCGGCTCGCCCTCCGCGACCCGCAGTTGCAGCGCGACCAGGTCGATCCCGAACACGGCCTCCGTGACCGGGTGTTCGACCTGAAGGCGGGTGTTCATCTCCAGGAAGTACGGGCGTCCCCCGGCGGAGACGAGGAACTCCACGGTCCCCGCACCCCGGTAGCCGACCGCCCGGGCCGCCGCCACCGCCGCGTCGCGCAGCCGGGTGCGCAGGGCGTCGTCCAGGCCGGGGGCGGGGGCCTCCTCGATGACCTTCTGGTGGCGGCGCTGGAGCGAGCAGTCCCGGGTGCCGAGGGCCCACACGGTGTCGTGCTCGTCCGCCATCACCTGGACCTCGACGTGCCGGCCGCGCTCCACGTACGGCTCGGCGAAGACCTCGCCGTCCCCGAAGGCGGACGCGGCCTCGGCGGCGGCCGCCAGCAGTTCGCCCGGGAGCGCGCCGAGTTCGCGGACGACGCGCATGCCGCGTCCGCCGCCGCCCGCCGCCGCCTTCAGCAGCAGCGGCAGCTCGTCCTCCCCGGCCGTCGCCGGGTCCACGGGGGCCAGCAGCGGCACCCCCGCCCCGGCCATCAGCTCCTTGGCCCGGGTCTTGGACGCCATCAGCTCGATGGCCTTCACCGGCGGGCCCACCCACACCAGGCCCGCGTCCTGCACGGCGGCGGCGAAGGCGGCGTTCTCGGAGAGGAAGCCGTAGCCGGGGTGCACGGCGTCCGCCCCGGCGGCCAGCGCGGCTGCCACGACGAGGTCGCCGCGCAGATACGTGTCGGCGGGGGCCGCGCCCGGCAGGCGCACGGCGAGGTCGGCCTCCCGTACGTGCAGGGCGCCGGCGTCCGCGTCGGAGTGCACGGCGACCGTGGTGATGCCCAGGTCACGGCAGGTGCGGAAGATCCGGCAGGCGATCTCGCCCCGGTTGGCGACGAGCAGGGTCTGGATCACGTCACTCCTCATGGGCGGGTCACATCCGGAAGACGCCGAAGCCGCCGCGGGCGCCCTCGACCGGTGCGGTGTGGATCGCGGACAGGCACAGGCCGAGGACGGTCCGGGTGTCGCGCGGGTCGATGACCCCGTCGTCGTACAGCCGCCCGGACAGGAACACCGGCAGCGACTCCGCCTCGATCTGCTGCTCCACCATCGCCCGCAGCCCGGCGTCCGCCTCGTCGTCGTACGGCTGCCCCTTCGCGGCGGCGGAGGCGCGGGCGACGATGGACAGGACCCCGGCGAGCTGCTGCGGGCCCATCACGGCGGACTTGCTGCTCGGCCAGGCGAAGAGGAAGCGCGGGTCGTAGGCGCGGCCGCACATCCCGTAGTGACCGGCCCCGTAGGACGCCCCCATCAGGACCGACAGATGCGGGACCTTCGAGTTGGCGACCGCGTTGATCATCATCGCGCCGTGCTTGATGATGCCGCCCTGCTCGTACTCCTTTCCGACCATGTAGCCGGTGGTGTTGTGGAGGAAGAGCAGCGGGATGTCGCGCTGGTTCGCCAACTGGATGAACTGGGCGGCCTTCTGGGACTCCTCACTGAACAGCACCCCCTGCGCGTTGGCGAGGATCCCCACCGGGTAGCCGTGCAGCCGCGCCCAGCCGGTGACCAGGCTCGTCCCGTACAGCGGTTTGAACGCGTCAAAGTCCGAGCCGTCGACCAGCCGGGCGATGACCTCGCGCGGGTCGAAGGGGGCCTTCAGGTCGCCGGGGACGATGCCGAGCAGTTCGTCCTCGTCGTACTTCGGCGGCTCGGCCGGGCCCGGATCGGCGTGTGCCTTGCGCCAGTTGAGCCGGGCGACGATGCGTCGGGCCTGCCGGATCGCGTCGTGCTCGTCGACGGCGAAGTGGTCGGCGAGCCCGGAGGTGCGGGCGTGCATCTCGGCGCCGCCGAGGGACTCGTCGTCGCTCTCCTCGCCGGTCGCCATCTTCACCAGGGGTGGTCCGCCGAGGAAGACCTTGGACCGCTCCTTGATCATCACCGTGTGGTCGGACATGCCGGGGACGTACGCGCCTCCGGCCGTCGAGTTGCCGAACACGACGGCCACGGTGGGGATTCCGGCGGCGGAGAGCCGGGTGAGGTCGCGGAAGAGGGCACCGCCCGGGATGAAGATCTCCTTCTGGGACGGCAGGTCGGCCCCGCCGGACTCCACCAGGCTGACGCAGGGCAGCCGGTTGGCGAAGGCGATCTCGTTGGCGCGCAGGGCCTTCTTCAGCGTCCACGGGTTCGAGGCACCGCCGCGCACGGTCGGGTCGTTGGCGGTGATCAGGCACTCGACGCCCTCCACCACCCCGATCCCCGTCACGAGCGAGGCGCCGACCGCGTAATCGCTGCCCCAGGCGGCCAGCGGCGACAGCTCCAGGAACGGGGTGTCGGGGTCGACGAGCAGCTCGATCCGCTCGCGGGCCGGGAGCTTGCCGCGCTTCCGGTGCCGGGCGACGTACTTCTCGCCGCCGCCCGCGAGCGCCTTGGCGTGCTCGGTCTCCAGTTCGGCGAGCTTGGCCACCATGGTGGCCCGGTTGGCCGCGTACTCGGGGCCGTCGGTGTCGAGCCCGGTGGGCAGGACGGTCATGCGGTCACCTCCGGGAGGGGGACGCCTTCCAGCAGCGCTACGGGGACGGGGAGCGAGCGGGACCGCAGCCACTCCCCCAGCGCCTTGGCCTGCGGGTCGAAGCGGGCCCGGGCGGCGACGCCCTCGCCCAGGAGGCCGTGCACGGTGAAGTTCAGGGCGCGGAGATTGGGCAGCACATGGCGCACGACGGTCAGGGCGGCGGTCTCCGGGAGGAGTTCCTTCAGCCGCTCGACGGTCAGCTCGTGCGCCAGCCAGCGCCAGGCATCGTCGTCGCGCACCCAGACGCCCACGTTGGCGTCGCCGCCCTTGTCGCCGCTGCGGGCGCCCGCGATCAGACCGAGCGGTGCGCGCCGGGTGGGTGCGGCGGCCGGGTAGGGCTCGGGCAGCGGCGGCTCGCCCAGTGCGGTCAACTCCTGGGTGTGGGTCGGCGGTTCCTGTACCTCTCTGCGGCCGTCCGGGAGTACGGCGGTGTGCTCGACGTCCGCCGCCGGTACGGGCCTGGCCTCGAACACCCCGTAGGGCTCGCCCTTTCCGGGCGGGGCGGTGACGTGGAAGCCCGGGTAGCTGCCGAGGGCCAGTTCCACGGCCGCCCCGGAGACGGCCCGGCCGACCGCGTCGGCGTCCTGGTCGCGGACGACGAGCCGCAGCAGGGCGCTGGCCCGCTCCTCGGTGCCGGCGTCCGCGTGGTCGGTCCGGGCCAGTTCCCAGCGCACCTCGGCGGGCCCGCGCCCGCCGGCCCGCTCCAGGGCGTCGGCGAACTGGTCCTTCACCAGGTCCGCCTTGGCCTCGACGTCCAGGCCGGTGAGGACGAAGACGACCTCGTTGCGCCAGCCGCCGAGCCGGGTGAGTCCCGCCTTGAGGGTGGGCGGCGGGGCCTCGCCGCGTACGCCGTCGACCCGGACCCGGTCCGGGCCGTCCGGGGTCAGCGTCACGGTGTCGAGGCGGGCGGTGACGTCGGGGCCCGCGTACCGGGCTCCGCCGGTCTCGTAGAGGATTTGGGCGGTGACGGTGCCGATGTCGACGATCCCGCCCGTACCCTCGTGCTTGGTGATGACCGAGGAGCCGTCGGCGTGGATCTCGGCGAGCGGGAAGCCGGGGCGGCGGAGGAGGCGTGCGTCGTGTTCGCGGAAGAAAGCGTAGTTCCCGCCGGTCGCCTGCGTACCGCACTCCAGGACGTGCCCGGCGACGACGGCCCCCGCGAGCGCGTCCAGGTCGTCCGGGCCCCAGCCGAAGTGGGCGGCGGCGGGCCCGGTGACCAGGGCCGCGTCGGTGACCCGGCCGGTGACGACGACATCCGCCCCGGCCCGCAGGCAGGCGGCGATCCCGGAGCCGCCGAGGTAGGCGTTGGCGGTGAGGTACCCGTCCGGGACGGGCAGGCCGTCGCCCTCGACGTGGGCGACGGTGACGGGCACGCCGACCTTCTCCGCCAACTGCCGTACGGCGACGGCCAGTCCGGCCGGGTTGAGGCCGCCCGCGTTGGCGACGATGCGCACCCTGTGCTCGTGGGCGAGGCCGAGCCCTTCCTCCAGCTGGCGCAGGAAGGTGGTGGCGTAGCCCTTGTCCGGGTCCTTGAGGCGGCTGCGGCCGAGGATGAGCATGGTCAGCTCGGCGAGGTAGTCCCCGGTGACGACGTCGAGGGGGCCGCCGGTGAGCATCTCGCGCAGCGCGTCGAAGCGGTCTCCGTAGAAGCCGGAGGCGTTGCCGATCCGGAGGGGCGCGGGGG
>NZ_JAAXYC010000453.1 GCF_018619185.1 Streptomyces sp. McG3
GCCACGCCCCTCAGCCGCCCAGATACCCCGCGCACCGCAGCGGCCCCAGCGCCGGCCCCTCCCCCGGGCGGATCGTCACCTCCACGTCGTCCGCCCGGACCTCCGCCTCGGCCACGGACTGGAAGCTGGCGAGCGTGCAGACCAGTTGCCCCGTCACCTGGTCACGTGCCTCCGCCCAGTACGGGCCCTCCAGCTCCACGGTGACCCGGGCCCCGTCCCCGGTCACGGTGTAGCCGGCGGGGGCGTGGAGCAGCGTGGTCAGCCCCTCGCGCCGCTCGGCGGCCGTCGGCCCCTGGGCGAGCAGCTTCATCACCGCGTCGAGGCTGGTGAAGTCCCGGTCGAGCACGGGTACGGCCCGCAGCCCGGTGTCGGACGCGTAGTACAGCCGCATCCCGCGCGTCAGCCCGGACGCGGGCTCGCCCGCCTCTATCACCCCGGTCGGCTGGACCCCGCACCCGACGAGCACGGTCCCCAGCACCGTGAGGACGGCCCCCAGCAACCAGCTTCTCCGCGCGTTCCCCCGCAAGCGCCTACTCCATACGCCTCCCCCCGGGCGCCTCCTCCGCTCCCCTCCCCGCAAGCGCAAGCGCCTCACCCGTCTCCCTCCTCCGGGTGCCGCAAGGGCAGCCGCAGCGTGAACACCGCGCCGCCCTCGGGCCCTTGACCCACCTCGATGGTTCCGCCGTGCAGCCGCGCGTTCTCCAGCGCGATGGCCATGCCGAGGCCGCTGCCCTGCCCGAAGACTTCGCCCTCCCCTGGGCCGCCGCCGCTGTCCTCGATGGTGCTGCGCGTGCGCGCCGCGTCCGCCTTGTAGAACCGGTCGAAGACCCGCTCCCGGGCCTCCGGCGGCAGCCCCGGGCCGTGGTCGGCGACCTCCAGCGTCACCCGGTCGCCGCCGGGCGCGGCCAGGGTGACCGTGACCGGCGGGGCCCCGTGCCGCAGCGCGTTGCCCACCAGGTTCGCCACGATCACGTCGATCCGCCGCCGGTCGACCACGGCCCGTACGTCCTCGCGGAGTTCGACGGTCACCCGGTCCGTCCAGCCGCGCAGCGCCAGCGACGCCCGTACGGTGTCGGCGAGGTCCGTCGGGGCCGCGTTGAGCCGGGCCGCCCCGGCGTCGAAGCGGGAGATCTCCATCAGGTCCTCGACCAGCCGGGACAGCCGGGCGGTCTCCGCGCCGACGGTACGCGCCGCGTGGGCGGCGTCCGGCGGCAGCTGGTCGGCGTCCTCCTCCAGGACCGTCGCCACCATCGTCATCGCCGCCAGGGGCGTGCGCAGTTCGTGCGACACGTCCGCCACGAACCGCCGCGCCTTCGCCTCCTGCGCCCGCAACTCCGCGTCGGACGCCTGGAGCGCGTCGGCGGTATCGTTGAACGTCCGTGCCAGGTGCGCGAGTTCGTCGTGACCGCGGACCGCGACCCGGCTGCCGAGATCCCCGGCGGCGAGTTCCCGGGTGGCCCGCCCCAGCTTCCGTACCGGCCGCAGGACCGTCCCGGCGGCCAGCAGCGCCAGCAGCGCGGCCAGCACCACCACGGGCACGGTCCCCGTCCGTACGGAGTCCAGCAGGGCGGCGGTGTCGTCGCGCTCGGCCCGCAGGTCGGTGATCACGAAGACCTCCAGGCCCGAGGTGCGCCGGTCCCCGTCGGCGTACGTCACGGGAGTGCCGACGACCAGATACGGATCGCCCCGCCACTGGACCCGCTGGAACCGGGCCCCGTCCCCGGACCGGACGGCCGCCCGCAGTTCGGCGGTGATCCGGCCCTCCGTGTCGGCGTACGCGTCGGAGACGGCGGACAGGTCCTGGTGGCGGGCGACCACGATGCGCGCGCCCAGGCCCTCGGAGACCTTCGCCGCGAACCGGGCCAACGACCGCTGGTCGGGCGGCAGGTCGAACCCCGCGGCGACGGTGGCGACCCGCTCCCGGACGTCGTTCACGGCGGTGTTCTGGGTGCGCTGGAGGACGGCGGTGCGGGCGTCCCGGTAGGCGAGGGCGGTCGCGGTCACCGCACTGACGAGAGCGACGAGGACGAAGGTGACGACGAGCCTGACCCGCAGCCCGCCGACGAACCGCCGGGACCATCGGCGGCAGGAGCGCCGGGGGACGGGCCGTCTCACAGCGGCCCGAAGCGGTAGCCGAAGCCCCGCACGGTCTGTACGTACCGGGGTCTGGCCGGTACGTCCTCGATCTTGGCCCGGAGCCGGCCCACCGCCGCGTCCACCAGCCGGGAGTCGCCCAGGAAGGTGTGGTCCCACACCGAGGCGAGGAGCTGCTCCCGGGTGAGGACCCGGCCGGGCGCGGCCGACAGCTCCAGCAGGACCCGCAGTTCGGTGGGCGGGAGGGGAACGGCCACCCCGTGCTTGGTCACGGTCAGCCCGGCCCGGTCGATCACCAGCCCGGCGTGATCGGTACGGCCCGCGTCGGGGACCTCCCCGGCGGGCCCCTGCCGGGGATACGGTTCCGCGCGGCGCAGGGCGGCCCGGATGCGGGCCTCCAGGACGGGCGCGGTGACCGGTTTGACCACGTAGTCGTCGGCCCCCGCCTCCAGCCCGGTCACGATGTCCCGGTCGTCGCCGCGCGCGGTCAGCATGATGACGGGCAGCGTCGCCGTACGGGCCCGGATGCGGCGGCACACCTCGAAGCCGTCCATGCCGGGCAGCATCAGGTCCAGCACGGCCAGTTCGACCCGCGCGCCCCGCTCCCCGGCCAGCAGCGCGAGGGCCTGCTCGCCGGTGGCGGCGGTCTCCACGCCGTACCCGTGCCGGCGCAGCACGAGCTCCATCCCGTCCCGTACGGAGGCGTCGTCCTCGATGAGCAGCACATGCGGCATGGGCCCGATTATGCGCACGCGCCGGCCGCCCGCGCCTCCTCCTCCGAGGGCTGATGCGCAGGTCGGAGGCATTGTTACCTTCCCATCACGTGCCCATGCACGGGCCATCATCCTCGGCGGCCAGCGTGAGGCCCATGAGCTTCCCCACCACCACCGCCCGGCTCCGCCTGGCCGCCTTCGTCGCCGTGCCCGTACTCGCCCTCACCGTCGCCTGCGGCGGCGACGACACCACCGGGACCAGGAGTCACGACGCCGTCGCCGACGTGCCGTCCGCGAAGAGCGAGCCCTCCGAGGCCGGGGCCACGCCCGGCGCCCCGAGCGCGAAGCCCGCCGGCCGGAGCGCCTACTACGACGCCCAGGTCGCGTTCGTCCGGTGCATGCGCGCCGAGGGCGGCTACAAGGACTTCCCCGACCCCAGGCTCAGCGGCCACCTCGACTGGGAGAAGATCAGCGAGATCGGCTCCCAGCCAGGCCGCAACGAGGGCATCAAGGCCGGGAAGGACAACGTCTGCGTGGACGAACTCAGGGCGTCCCTGGCGGTCGAGCCCAAGCGCGACCAGCAGAAGTCCTACGAATCGATGCTCGCCCACGCCCAGTGCATGCGGGACAACGGCATCAGCCGGTTCACCAACCCGGTGATGTCCGGCGGCAACGCGGTGCCCGGCGGCGACCCGAACCCGGCCTCCCCGGTCTACGACCCCGATGCGCCCGCGTACAAGGAGGCCCGGGCGGCGTGCAGGTCGAAGCTCCTCGACGGTCTGGACGGCATGCAGTGAAGCGTTCCACCGCCGTTCTCCTCGCGCTGGGCACGGTGACCGCAGCCGTCGCCGGGGGCGTCCTGTTCCTCGGCGCCGGCGACGGGGCGGGCACCCCGGGCAGGGGCGGCGACGGCCTCCCGCCCGCCACGGCCGCCGTCGTCCGCACCGACCTCGTCCTCTCCAAGACCGTCGACGGGAGGATCGACTTCGCCCAGCGCCGTGTCGTCAAGGCCGCCGTGGAGGGCACGGTCACGGTGGCGGCCGACGAGGGCGAGACCGTGTCGCGGGGGCAGGCCCTGTACGAGCTGAACGACAAGCCGGTCACGCTCCTCTACGGGCCGGTCCCGGCGTTCCGCGAGATGAAGGCGGGCGACCGGGGCAGCGACGTCCTCCAACTGGAGCGCAACCTGCGGGACTTGGGTTACGGGGCCGGGCTGTACGTCGACACGGAGTACGGCAAGGACACCGAGGCCGCCGTCAAGCGGTGGCAGAAGCAGCTCAACCGCGAGACCACCGGCAGGGTCGGCCGGGGCGACGTCGTCTTCCAGCCCGACCGGGTCAAGGTGGTCTCCGCCGACGCGGCCCTCGCCGACCAGGTCGGCCCGGACGGGCCCGTCCTGACGATCGCCTCCACCAGGCCGGTCGTCCGGGCCCTCCTGGACCAGGCCGACGGCGCGCTCACCGCACGCGGAACGAAGGTGGAGGTGGCCCTGCCCAGCGGGAAGACCGTGCCCGGGAAGGTCGCCGGAACGGTACGCCCGGAGGAGGGCGGGGCGGAGGACGGGACCCCGGAGGGCATCACCGTCGAGGTCGTCCTCGACGGCGGTCCCGGCACGGCCTCCGGCGAGGACGCCGAGGCGGCGGCGAGCGTGACGTTCGTCAGCGAGGCCCGCGAGGGGGTCCTCGCGGTGCCGGTCGAGGCGGTGGTGGCGCTGCGCGGCGAGAACGGGGGGTACGGGCTGCAGATCGTCCGGGGCACGACCTCCTCGATGGTCCGGGTGGAGACGGGCATGACGGCCGACGGTCGGATCGAGGTCAGCGGCGCGGAGCTGCGCGAGGGCATGAAGGTGGGAGTGGCGAAACCATGACCCCGCCCTCCTCCCGGAACCCCGGGATCCGCCCGGTCC
>NZ_JAAXYC010000454.1 GCF_018619185.1 Streptomyces sp. McG3
GTCGGATGTGTACAAGAGCCAGGGGGGAGCGGCGGTGGGTACGTTGAGCGAGCACAGCGCCGTCTCCGTGCCGCGGATCTCGATCTCCGTGACGGCCCCGTTGTCGAGTCGGGGGAAGATCCGCCGGTAGCGCCCGAGGGGAAGTCCGAGGAGTTCGCACAGGGCGATGCGCAGCAGGGTGTTGTGAGCGACGACGAGTACCTTTTCCCCCTGGTGACGGTGTGCGAGATCGCGCAGGGAGCCGGTCGCCCGAGCCGCGGCCAGGGCGACGGGTTCGGAGCCGGGGAAGGCGCCGGAGTCGGCGTCCTCGCGGAACCGCCGTACGGCTTCGGGGTCCTCCTGGGCCATCTCCTCGATGGTCCTGCCCTCGCCCCATCCGAAGTCCACTTCCCGCAGTCCCTCCTGGACGTCCGCCGCCAGGCCCAGCGCCGCCGCCGCGGGCGCCGCTGTCAGGCGGGCGCGGCCGAGCGGGGAGCAGGCGACCGCGTCCACGCCGCCTCGGGCGGCCCAGGATCCGAGGTCGGCTCCCTGGGTCAGGCCCCTGGGCGTCAGGGCGACGTCGGTGACACCGGCATACCGGTTCTCCGCGTGCCACTCGGTCTCGCCGTGGCGTACCAGCAGGAGACGAGAGGTCATGGGGAGGCCCTTTCGAGGTCGAGGCGCATCCGAAGGACCAGCAACAAGCCGTACGCGCGAGGCACATTGCCGGTTCACGTGAGCGCTGTTAAATTTAACAGAAATTCCACAGCCCAGGACCGGCCTGTCGCGGCTCGGATCACGCTCCGGCCTGCTCGCCCGCAACCCCACCGGCTCTCCTCGCAGAAGGAATCCGACGCATGCGCATCCTCGCCGCAGGCGACCACTTCGTCCGTCCCTCGTTGATCCGCGCGGCGGTGAGCCAGGAGCTGTCCCGCACGGGCCGGGAGGTCCCGGAGTTCACGGAGCTGACCCTCCCCTGGCCCCACGAGCCCTTCGGTCCGGTCGCGGAGGTCCGCGAGGCGAGCGGCACGGAGGGCGAGCTCGTCGAGGCGCTGGCCGGCGCCTCGGTCTGTGTGACGCAGATGGCCCCGTTCACCGAGCGGGTGTTCGCCGCGTCGCCCGCACTGCGTCTCGTCGCCGTCTCCCGGGGCGGGCCGGTCAATGTGGACCTGGCCGCGGCCACGCGTCACGGAGTCAGGGTCAGCTTCGCCCCCGGCCGCAACGCCCAGGCCGCCGCGGAGTTCGCCGTGGGGCTGATGCTCGCCGCGATGCGCCGCGTCACCGCCGCCGACGCGGAGCTCAAGCGGGGCGTCTGGCGGGGCGATCTGTACGCGTACGAGGAGAGCGGCGGTGAGCTCGGCGGTGCCACGGTCGGGCTCGTGGGCTACGGCGCCATCGGCCGGATCGTGGCACGGGTACTGCGCGCCTTCGGGGCCCACGTGCTGGCGGCCGACCCGTACGCCGACCGTGCGGCGGCCGAGGCGGACGGGGTCGAACCGGTCGAGCTGGACGCCCTTCTGAGCCGGAGTTCGGTGGTGAGCCTGCACGCCCGCCTGACGGAGGAGACCCAGCACCTGATCGACGCCCGCCGCCTCGGGCTGCTGCCGCACGGCGCGGTGTTGGTGAACTCCGCCCGCGGCGGACTGCTCGACCACGCGCCGCTTCCGGAGCTGCTGCGCGGCGGCGCTCTCGGGGCGCTCGCCCTCGACGTGTACGACATCGAGCCGATCCCCGCCGAGTGGCCCCTGCGTGACGTGCCGAACGTGATCACCACCCCCCATCTCGCGGGCGCGACCCGGCAGACGGCACACCGGGCGGCGGCCATCACCGCCGCCGAGGTCGGCCGTTTCCTGCGCGGGGAGAAGCTGTTCCACCTCGCGAACCCCGACGTCCTGACGGCCGGTCGGCCCTGACGGCCGCCGTCGCCGTGACCCCTCGCTCAGGAACCCGGCTCGTATCGGCTGCTACCGGCTCGTACAGGAGGCACCAGGCGTGAGCACCATCATCGGTGTGGACATCGGGACGTCGGTCACCAAGGCCGTGGCGTTCGACGGGACGGGCGGTGCCCTGGCCTCCGCGAGCCGGCGCTCGCGTCTGGACATGCTGCCGGGCGGACGGGTCGAACAGGATCTCGACGACGTCGTGACCGGTGTCTGCGATGTCGTGCGCGAGGTCGCCGCCGCGGTCGGCCGGCCGCCGGACGCCGTGGCCCTCACCGGGCAGGGGGACGGTCTGTGGCTGCGGGACTCCGAGGGCCGCCCGGTGCGGCCCGCCATCTCCTGGATGGACGCCCGGGCCTCGGACCTGGTGACCCGCTGGCTGGTGGACGGCACGATCGGCACCGCTTTCGCGCACACCGGCTCCGGCATGTTCCCCGGGTGCCACGGCCCGCTGCTGAACTGGCTCCAGGAGCACGAACCGGAGTCGCTGGACCGGGCCGCCGTCGCGGGGTACTGCGTCGACGCGGTCGCCCAGCGCCTCACCGGCGGGGTGTGCCTCGACGCCTCCGACGCGACGCTGCCGTTCCTCGACCCGCGCACCCGCCGCTACGCGCCCCAGGCCCTGGCCGCCTGCGGTGTCGGGGACCGGGCGGGGCTGCTGCCCCCTCCCGCCGCTCCGGGCACGGTGCTCGGGCTGGACGGTCGCGGCGCCGGACTCCTGGGGCTGCCGGAGGGGCTGCCGGTCGTGGCGGGGCCGTACGACCTGCCGGCCTGCGCGATCGGGAGCGGGGTGCGCGAGGTGGGGGACGGCGTTCTCATCCTCGGCACGACCCTCGCGAGCCAGGTGCTGACCGACCGCGTCGATCTCGATCCGCTCGCCGAGCCCGCCGGCATGTGGCTGTGCACGCCCACACCCGGCCGGTGGCTGCGCGCCATGCCCGCCATGGTGGGAACGGCGGCGCTGGAGTGGGTGCTCGCCCTCGTCGGCGCGACCACCGCCGACGTGGACGCCCTGCTCACCGACAGCCCGCCCGGAGCCCGGGGCGTCCACGCCTTCCCCTTCCTGTCCGAAGCGGGCGAACGGGCCCCGTTCGTCGAGCCGTCGGCCCAGGGCAGACTCGACGGGCTCAGTCTGGCGACGGGCCGGGAGGACGCCGTGCGGGCCGTCTGCGAGGCCATCGGCTACGCCGCCCGGCACTGTCTGGACACAGCGGGGCTGAGCGGCACGCTCGCACTGTGCGGCGGCGGCACCCGGTCAGTGCTGTGGGCCCGGCTGATCGCCGATGTCCTCGGCCGGCCGGTCCGGGTTCCGCTGGAGGAGCAGGTCGGGGCGCTCGGCGTGGTGTCCGTCGCCCGCGCCTCCCTGTCCCCCGGGTACGAGGCGCCGCCGGGGCGCCACCGGGTCGTCGAGCCGCGCGAGGACGTACGGGCGCTGTACGAGGACGGATACGGGCGGTACCGGGCGGAGTTGGCTACGGCCCGGGCCGAATGGGGGGCTCGCGCGCGGGTACCCCGACGTCTCTGAACGGGCCCACCGCCCTGTTATTTATGACATGCCCATTGACACTACTAACACGTGCGCTGTTAATTTGACGCGAAGGAGGGCTCTCCGCCTGAAGACCAGGAGATTCCAGTGAAGCAACGCTCTGTCAGATCGTTCGCCGCTGCCCTGTCCGCGATGGCGGTGATCGTCTCCGCCGCCGCCTGTACGACGAAAGCGCCGACCGGCACGGACGGCAGGTCGCCGGAGGACGCGAAGATCGCGTTCCTGATGCCCGATATCGCCTCCACCCGGTACGAGCTGTACGACGCCCCCCTCTTCAGGGCCAAGGTGAAGGATCTCTGCGGTGGTTGCGAGGTCCTGTACCAGAACGCGGGCGGCGACGCCGCGAAGCAACAGCAGCAGGCCGACTCCGCTCTCGCGCAGGGCGCCGACGTCATCGTGATCGATCCGGTGGACTCCGCAGCGGCGGCCAGCACCGTCCGTACGGCACAGGGACGAGGAGTCCCGGTCATCGCGTACGACCGGCCGATCCCGGCGGTCAAGGCCGACTACTACGTCTCCTTCGACAACGAGAAGATCGGCTCCATGATCGGCGCGTCCCTGGTGGAGCACCTCAAGGCCACCTCGGCCGAGGGAGGCCTCCTCCAGGTCAACGGATCACCGACCGACGCGGCGGCGGGCCTGATCAAGAAGGGCGTCCACAGCGCGGTCGACTCCAGCGGATTCGATCTCCTCGCCGAGTACGACACCCCTGCCTGGGAACCGGGCAAGGCGCAGAGCTGGGTCAGCGGCCAGATAGCCAAGTTCCCGGGCAGGATCGCCGGAGTGGTCGCCGCCAACGACGGCACGGGCGGCGGTTCCATCGCCGCGTTCAAAGCGGCCGGAGCGGCCGTGCCACCGGTGACCGGGAACGACGCCGAACTCGCCGCCGCCCAGCGGATCATCCAGGGCGACCAGTACAACACCATCTCCAAGCCCATCACGACCGTCGCGGAAGCAGCCGCCACCGCGGCGTTCGCCTTCGCCCGGGGAGAGAAGCCCCGGGGCGACACCAAGCTCTTCGGCACCCCATCGGAACTCTTCACCCCCACCGTGGTCACCAAGGAGAACATCGCGGAGGTCCTGGTGGGCGACGGGAAGCCGTTGAAGACCGCCGAGGTGTGCACGACGACGTACGCCGCCGCCTGCGCCGGGATAGGCCTCACCTAGGGCCCGACCGCGCGACGCCCACGACCGTCCGCGGCGGCGTACGTCGTCGTGCACACC
>NZ_JAAXYC010000455.1 GCF_018619185.1 Streptomyces sp. McG3
GGGATGGGGGCGGGGGTCAGAAACCGATCCGGGACTTCTCGTTGGGCATGGTCGTGCTCCGCTCGGCCCACCAGTCGTCCAGTCCCGGCACGACGGACGGCACCTTGACCCGGACCGTGACCGTGATGTCCTGGCCGCCGCTCTTGCGGTAGCGGAATCCGCCGTCCTCCACCCAGTCGCTCACGGCCTCGCGGGCGTTGGACCGGCCGCTGCCCCGGGCGTCCAGACTGGCTTCCGTACGGGCTCCGGCGCGCGCGGCGGTGCCCGCCTGGTTGGCGGCGTACGCGGCCAGGCCCAGTTGGATGGCCCCCATCGCGACGAGGAGCAGGAGAGGGAGGAAGCCGAGGTACTCCATGGCGACCTGGCCCCGGTCGCCCCTCGCGCGTGCGGATCGGGTGCGCCCGCCGTACGGATGCGTCGTCATCGCTGATCCTCCCTCGGGGATCCGGCCTTGCCGGTGATCTCGGTGTCGAGGTCGAACAGGCCCGGGACCAGCACCGGGACCTTCAGCTTCACGGTGGCCTCGTACAGGCCGCTGCCGCCGCCGCACCGCACCGACGCCTCGTCCGCCCAGGCGTCGGGGAGGTCCTTCATCGCGCCTTCCCGGCACGCCGCCCTCGCCCCGTACTCCGCCCCGCTGCCCTTGCGGGCGCCCACGTCGGCCGCGTTGCCCGCGAGGCTGAAGGTGTAGCCGATCAGGGCGCACTCCCAGAGCACGAGCATGATCAGGATGATGAAGGGGGTCATGCCCAGGAACTCGATCGCGGTCTGACCGCGGTCCCGGTCCCGTCTCCGGTTCCCGGTCCCGTTGCCGTTCCCGTACCGGCGGTCACGTAGGGCGGTGATCCGCCCCCGTATGCCGCTCCGTGCCGTCCTTGTGGTGGTCATCGCTCAACGTGTCCCCTCGGAGTCTCCGAGTCCGCGGCCGGAGCCGTCGCGCCGGCGGCGCGGGCGTCCGATCGAGCCCCGGTCGTTCTTCGGAGCGCCGCTGTTCCGCTTGACCAGGGCGCTGCCGCTCTTCTTCGCCGTCGCGCTCTCCTTGACGATGCCCAGCTCTCCGGCCAGGCCCCAGAGCGCCTGCTTGACCGTGCTCTTGGCGTCCAGTTCGTGCAGGCGTCCGGAGTCGATGGACGCCTGGAGTTCCTTGAAGTTCGCCGGGATCGCCGCCGAGGCGACCCGGGTGCCGGTGATCTTCTGGATCAGCGGCGGCTGGATCTCCGTGTTGCGGGTGAAGCGGTTGACGAGGGTGACCGTCTCCTCGGCCTTGCGGATCTGGAGCCGTTCCCACATCCGTACGATGCGTTTCGCGCCGCGCACCGCGATCACGTCCGGGGTCGTGACCAGCAGGGCCACGTCCGCCATCTCGATGGCCGCGGCGTTGGCCCCGTTCATCTGGCCGCCGCAGTCGATGACGACGATCTCGTAGCGGGTGCGGAGCGCGCTGACGATCTGGCGGGCCGAACGGTCGCTGACCTCCTCACCGCGTTCGCCCTCGCCGGGGGCGAGGAGCAGGGCGAGGCCGGTGGAGTGGGAGAACACCGCGTCGGCCAGCACCCGGGGCGAGATGTCGGTGATCAGGGCGAGGTCGACCAGGGAACGGCGGAACTGGACGTCGAGGAACGAGGCGATGTCCCCGGTCTGGAGGTCCATGTCCACCAGCGCCACCGTGTTGCCGGACGCCTGCGCGGCCAGGGCGAGCTGGATGGCGGTGACGGTCGCGCCGACGCCGCCCTTCGCACCGGTGACCGTGACCACCGTGCCGCCGGGGCCGGTGAAGACGTCGTTCGCGGAGGTGAGGTGGCGGCGTACACCGGAGGACCACTGGGCGGCCGCCTGGACGCGGTTGGCCAGTTCCTCGTAGCTCAGCGGCAGGGTGACCAGGCCGCGCGCCCCGGAGTCCATCGCGTCGGCGAAGAGGCTCGGGCTGGCGTCCGCGGTGATCATGACGACCCCGACGGACGGGAACCTCATCGACACCTCCCGGATCAGCTCCAGGGCCGGCACCGGGCCGATCCGCTCGTGGACCAGCACCACCTCGGGCAGTTCGTCGATCGCCTCGCCCGCGAGGCGGGCCAGGGTGTCGATGAGCTGGGTGGAGTCGCCGACCGGGGTCGCGGGTTCGGCGTCGGGCAGCTGGCTGAGCAGGGTGGTGACGGAGCGGGCCGCGTCGAGGTCACCGACGGCGGGGAGGATTCTGGTGGTCATCCCATCCTCACTTGTCCTTGTCGAGCGTGTAGGTGCGGTCCCCCGGACGGATGGTGCCGTCGCTGCCCGGGGCGACGAGCGCGAGCCGCACGTGCTCCGCGAAGGACTCGGCGTACGCGACGCGCTGGGTGTCCAGCGTGTTCAGGGCGAAGGTGATCGGCACGGCCTCGGTCGCCCGGGTCCCCCGGTCGTCCGCGCTCGGGTCCAGGGCGGTCAGCTCGCCGACGTCCAGCACCTTGGCGTTGGAGACGATGACCTTGGACTGGGCCGCGTCGCCCTGCTCCTCACCGGCGAACGTGGCGTAGATGTTGACCGTCGCGCCCGGTGTGATCTTGCCCGCGACACCGGTGGAGGCGTCGATCATGATGGCGATCTCCTGCTCCCCCGCTCGGAGTTCGGGTTTGCGCACCATCATGTCCGACTGGAGCAGTGAGCCTTCGCGGAGCTCGGTGACCGCGATCTTCGACTCGACCTCCTGAAGGTCGGTCACGGCGTTCTCCGAGAGCCAGCGTTTGGGCATCTTGATCTTCTCGAACTGGCCGCTGTTCAGTGCTGTGTACGGAGCCACGTTGGTCTTCAGCTGGTACGCCGTCACCTCGGGTCCGACCTTCGAGTTGACGTCGCTGATCACCGAGAGCACGCCGGCGAAGGCCGCGAAGGCACACAGGACCGACAGGAGCAGGAGTATCACGCCGCGGCGCTGGCGGGAGTTCATGGTCCGGACAACCTCGTTCGAATCGGATGCGTGGGACGGACTGCGGACAGGGAGAGCGGTGCGGTGCAGCGGTTACGCGCATACATCTGCGGTGGAGCGGGTGGAGAAGTGGAGCGGGTTACGCGCTTACATCTGCGGGTGGAACGCCGCTGCGGGCCGACCGGAGCGGGGACGGTCTCGTGCGGGGAGTGCGGGGAGTGCGGGCAGGAACCGGGAGGAGCGGGTCCTGCGGGGAGGAGCGGTCTCGCTAGGGGCCCGGTGATTCGCCGGCCCCGTGATGGAGGACACCGGTGGGGAGCGCGCGGTTCTCCGAAGCCGCGAGAGGAGCGGAACAGAATGCGCAGCGGTCGCCGATGAGTTCCATGGCGCACCAGTGACACTTTTCCCGGCGTACGGAGGAGACCAACTGGTAGAGCACGGAGAGGTCCGGGAGATGGGCGGCGAACTCCACCAGCTTTCCCGTGCCCCACCAGCGCGGTGAGTCGGACGGGACCGTGGCGTCATGAATGGCCTGGACCTTCCAGGCGGGCGCAAGGGTCTCCTGTACCCAGTCCGACTGCAGATTCCCTTTGGCGACCAGAAGATGCGTACCAAAATCCGGTCCCGTCGGCGGTTCGACGGTCGGGCCCACCTTCACCAGCTGGGACTCGGGTCCGGCGAGCACGGCGAACTGGGATCCGGGGACCCAGGACTTGGCGTGGCTCTTGAGGCTGACCGGGACCCGGTCGAGGCGGGCGACGGAGTTGAGGAGTGCACCCGCGTAGATGTAGTGCGAGAGCAGCCGGGCGGCGGAGGCGACCACCCCGGGGCTGAAGTCGCAGACGGACAACTGACGGAGCTGGCGCACCAGTACGGCGAGGCCGAGGGGCGGGAGGTCCACCTTGACCAGGGCGATCCGGTCGCTCTCCAGCACCGAGCGGATGGAGTGGAGGCGACGCTCGTGCTCGGGCCGGATGCCCGAGGGATAGAGGGCGATCACATACCCGTGCTGTTCCAGCAGCAGGTGCATGTCGCCGATCGCCAGCTCCAGCGCCTGGGCCTCGGGCGCCTGGAGCAGAGCGGCGGTCGGCGTCTGCTGGTCGGTGGGCGGCAGCACCAGGTCTGCGCTCGTCACTGCTATTGCGGTCGGCACGCTCTTCCCCGTTTCGGCTCCGGTCGACGTGGGGACGTCGGCCGCAATCGCTCCTGCTCCGTGCTCCTGACCCAGCACTTTAGCCACGTCTCACCAGGCAGAGAACAGTTATCGGAGACCAGTACGCCATCATGCGAACACCGTTCCTACGGGGTCCGGGTGCTAAACGGGACGAAATCGATTCCACCCAACTCGACTGACATCGCGCAGCGTTACCGAAGCCTGCGTCCGGTTTTCGATCAGGTATCCATTCGCGCACGTCAGACTGGATTCCGAGGCGTCGGCCTCCTTTTCGTAAGGGCGTTTCCGTGACCGTCGGAAGATCTGCCACAAGATCACCCGTGCGGGGGGCGATGTGCGGTCGCGGGTCGGTTCCCTGCGGAAAAAACCCCCGCCCGGCACCCTCCACGGAGCCTCGGGCACCCCGTCGCCGACGCCGCGACAGGACCTCGCACGTGCGTTCGCTGAAGGCGTTTTACTGCCAGAGGTCTTGACAACTTGATTGGTCTGGACCAGTTTTGTGCGCCAAGCGGTGGCCACCGCCCCCGGCCGGACACCCCGTGTTCGACGTCCCCCGGTTCAGCACCCCCGTACCACCGCCGTACGACATCCCCGCTCCGCCCGGCCCACCC
>NZ_JAAXYC010000456.1 GCF_018619185.1 Streptomyces sp. McG3
CTTCCTACAGAGAGGGCTCGGAGCCCGGGGCTCGCGACTCGGGGCTTGAGCCTCGGGCGGACCTGCGAACCTGCGGACCTGCGGGATCACGCCGGGCGGCTCAGCCGGCCGTCAGCGTCTCCACGTCGAGGACCTGGGTGTTCTGCGCGGCCGCGATACGCCAGACCCCGTCGTCCTTCGCCAGGAAGTAGGTCGGGGTGCCGGGGACCGCCTCGGGGTGGGCGGCCACCAGTGCGGAGGGGTCCTCCTGGCCGTGGAAGATCTCGTCCAGGTACACCCCGTCCCGGGTGGCAGGGCGCTGGCGGATCTTGACGGCGGCGATGTCGGGGCGGACGAAGAGGATCAGGTCGACCGTGTACGTGGCGGTCACCGGGGAGTCCGCCTGCGGAGGCAGCACCTTGCGGGTGAAGGCGCTGATCTCCGGCAGGCCGGTCAGTCTCCTGCCGTGGGCCGTGGTCCAGATGGCGTCCTCGCGGAAGCCGCCGAGGAAGGCGTCGGGCAGCGCGTTCTGCTGGGCGTGCTGCACGCCGGCGACGAACGCCACGATGGCGTCCACGTCCTCCTGCGGGGCGGGCACTCCGATGACGGTGGGCGTGGAGGCGGCGGGCGTGGAGGCGGTGGCCTTGGCGCTCATGAGGAATCTCCTTGCGGGGTGCGGCCGTCGTGCCGGCCGTTCACCAGGAGCCTCGCCCCTCAAGCGCGGTTGAGGTCAAGTGGCGGCGGTCTCGGCCAACCGGCTTGATCTCAAGACTGGTTGAGGTCCTAGCGTTCCCGTCGTCGAACAGGGACCGGACAGAGGAGCGCTCAGCGATGATTTTGGTGACCGGTGCGACCGGGAACGTCGGCAGCGAACTGGTACGGCAGTTGTCCGTGGACGGGCACGGGGCCGGCGTCCGGGCCCTGACTCGGGACGCGGCGCGGGCCGGGGCCGCGTTGCCCGACGGGGTCGAGGTGGCGGAAGGCGACCTGGGACGGCCCGAGTCGCTGAAGTCCGCGCTGGGCGGGGTGCGTTCACTGTTCCTGATCTCGGGCGTCGGCGACGACGCCGGAGTGCTCGACGCCGCCCGGGACGCGGGGGTGGAGCACGTGGTGCTGGTCTCCTCCATCACCGTGATGACCCATCCGCATCTCGGCCCGGCGCGGGCGAATCTCGCCGTCGAACGCCGGCTGCGGGAGAGCGGGATGGAGTGGACCGTCCTGCGGCCGACGCAGTTCGCCTCCAACAGCCTCTGGTGGGCGCGGTCCGTGCGCGACGAATCCGTGGTGCGCGTGCCGTACGCGGACGTCGGACTGCCGACCGTCCACCCCTCCGACATCGCCTCGGTGGCCCGTGCGGCGCTGACCGGGCCGGGTCACCGGGGGCGGACCTACCCGCTCACCGGGCCGAAGCGGATCAGCCCGCGGCGGCAGGCCGGTGAGCTGGGGCGGGTACTGGGCCGGGAGGTGGCCTGCGTCGTGGTCACGCGGGTGGAGGCGTACCCGCCGATGGCCGCGATGATGGGGGCCGAGGTCGCGGACAGCGTCCTCGACCTGATGGGCGGCGACGTCAACGACGCGCTGCTGGCCGTGCACGACACCGTGGCCCGGGTCACCGGCTCGCCCGCCCGCTCCTACCGCCGCTGGGCCGAGGAGAACGCCGACGCGTTCCGGTGACCGCCCGCGCGTTCCGGTGACCTCTACGCGTTCCGGTGGGCCCGTCGGCTCCGCTACTTCACCGGGCGCAGGCCCAGCGGCGCCGCGATCTCCTCCAGCATCACGCGGCCCGCCTCCTCGGCGAGGTCCTCCTCGCCCGGGTCCTGGTCGGTGTCCAGGCCGTCCAGCTCTTCCAGGGGCTGGCCGAGGCGGATGTGGGCGACCAGGGACTGGAGGGCGCGGAGGGCGGCGGAGGCGGTGGAGCCCCAGTTGGAGAAGTACGAGAACTGCCACCACCACAGCGCCTCGGTGGTGCGCTCGGCGTCGTAGTGCGCGAGGCCGTGGCCGAGGTCGGTGACCAGGTCGGCCAGGTCGTCGGAGATCCGGTGCGGGACCGGGGCCTTGCGGGGCTCGTACGGGTCGAAGACCTCGGAGTAGACGTCGATCGGCTCCAGCAGCGCCGCGAACCGCTCCCGCAGGCCGTCCGCGTCCGGCTCGGGGCCGAGGTCCGGTTCGTACCTCTCGTCGGGCAGGACGTCCTCGTACGCGCCGAGGCGGCCGCCCGCGAGCAGGAGCTGCGAGACCTGGAGGAGCAGGACCGGGACGGCCTCTTCCGGCTCGTCGACCTTGGACACCTCGGTGACCGCGACGATGAACGTCTTGATCTGGTCCGCGATCTGGACGGCGAAGTCGCCCGGGTCCTGCGTGACGGAGTTCAGCGTGGCGTCAGACATCGAGGGGACCTCCCGTGGGCGCGGTCACAGACGGTGAAGCGGACGACGAAGCGGACGGCAGAGCGGAGTGCGGTACGTGACGGGGGCGTACGGCGGTGGTGTCAGACATCCAGCAGCCGCCTCCCCTCGAAGGCACGGCCCAGGGTGACCTCGTCGGCGTACTCCAGGTCGCCGCCGACCGGCAGGCCGCTGGCCAGCCGGGTCACCCGGAGACCCATCGGCTTGACCATCCGCGCCAGGTACGTCGCGGTGGCCTCGCCCTCCAGATTGGGGTCGGTCGCGAGGATCAGCTCCGTGATGGAGCCGTCCGCGAGCCGCGCCAGCAGCTCGCGGATGCGCAGGTCGTCCGGGCCGACGCCCTCGATGGGGCTGATCGCCCCGCCCAGGACGTGGTAGCGGCCACGGAACTCACGCGTCCGCTCGATCGCCACGACGTCCTTGGGCTCCTCGACCACACAGATGACGGTCCGGTCGCGGCGCGCGTCCCGGCAGATCCCGCACTGCTCCTGCTGCGCGACATTGCCGCACACCTCGCAGAAGCGGACCTTGTCCTTGACCTCCAGGAGGGAGTGCGCGAGCCGTCGTACGTCCGTGGGCTCGGCCTGCAGGATGTGGAAGGCGATCCGCTGCGCGCTCTTGGGACCGACGCCGGGCAGCCTGCCCAGTTCGTCGATGAGGTCCTGAACAACGCCTTCGTACAACGGAACGCCTTTCTTTGCTTCCTGCTCCGTACCGTAGTGGGTACGGGTCGGTACCAGTAGGCCTCGTGGGCCCGGCTCCGTCCGGTCCGGTCAGAACGGCAGGCCGGGGATACCGCCCCCGCCGCCCAGGCCCTGGGCCAGCGGGCCGAGCTTCTCCTGCTGGAGCGCCTGCGCGTTCTCGTTGGCCGCCTGGACGGCCGCGACGACGAGGTCGGCGAGCGTCTCGGTGTCCTCCGGGTCCACCGCCTTCGGGTCGATCACCAGGGCGCGGAGCTCGCCGGAGCCGGTCACGGTGGCCTTCACGAGACCGCCGCCCGCCTGTCCGTCGACCTCGGTCCTGGCCAGTTCCTCCTGGGCCGCCGCGAGATCCTGCTGCATCTTCTGGGCCTGCTGGAGCAACTGCTGCATATTGGGCTGGCCACCACCGGGAATCACGGTCACTCCTGGCATTTCGACGACAAATGGTTCGGTAAGCCGAGCCTACGTGCTCCCCGGTCGCCGCGCTCCACCCGCCGGGGACCAACTCTTTCGGGTGAGATTCAGGAACCGGCGTGAGTGCTCCTATACCTGACCAGGGGCCGTACGCAGGCGGGAATCCCGCGATTTCGACTCCACGGCCCACCATTCGGCGGTAGGAAGGGCATGCACATCGGCACACGAGCGTGCATGTGCGGTGACGCAGAGTTACCCCGCGGGGGTCGTCGGTCGCGCGGACCGCCCCGCCCTCTCCGGGCCGGTCGGGTCCGGTTCCGGGAAGCCCTACGCGTCCGTCCCGTCCGTCAGAGTGCAGAGGAGTGCCCCGGTGAGTCAGCCGGAGATGCAGCCCGAGGGGCCGCCCCGCAAGGAGTCCGATGCGGGATCCGGTGAAAACGGAGTTGAGCATTCCGCTTCCGGCCCGGGCAGAGGACGCCACGGGCGCGATCTGACCGGGCGCCCGTTCCCCCTCGGCGACTGGGGCGAGCCGGCCGAGCGGCTCGACGAGCTCTACCGCTGGGTCGAGACCGGGGCGCTGGACACCGCCGACTGGTATCTCAACGACCGGGTCCGGAAGCGCCGGGCCGCCAGGGCCCTGCGGATGGGCACCGCCGCCGGGGTGGTCGCCGGGGCCGCCCTGCCGCTGCTCGACCTGACCGGCGCGCTGAGCGGCTCGGCGGGCTGGGGCTACCTGTCCCTGCTGCTGGGGGCCGCCTGCATGGCCTGCGACCGGTACTTCGGTCTCACCTCCGGGTGGATAAGGAACCTCGCCACGGCCCAGGCCGTGCAGCGGCGGCTCCAGGTGCTCCAGTTCGACTGGGCCTCGGAGTGCGTACGGGAGATGCTCGGGCCGACCGAGGGCACGGCCAGCGAGGCGGCCGAGCGGTGCCTGGGGGTGCTGCGGAGGTTCTCCGAGGACATCACCGAGCTGGTGCGGTCGGAGACGGCGGACTGGATGGTGGAGTTCCGGGCGGGGCCCGCGCCGATGGGGATGCAGGCCCTGGCGACGGGGAGCGCGGGAGGGCGCGGTGAGGCCGGGGCGGCGCCGGGGCGGTTCTCGATGCCGTCGGTGGCGGCGCGGCCGAACATGCCGCGGCAGCGGCCGCCGGAGTCGCCGCCGCGGTGAGGAGTCCGGGGCC
>NZ_JAAXYC010000457.1 GCF_018619185.1 Streptomyces sp. McG3
ACCCCGACGCCGGTGCGGCCCGCCCCCTCCTCGACCTCATCGCCGACCACCCCGGCGTCCTGCTCGCAGCAGCTCGTCACCGCGCGCCCGACCGGGTCGCCCGGCAGCTGGAAGCCGTCGCCCACGCGTTCTTCGACTTCCACGACTCCTGCCCGTCCCTGCCCGCCGGTGACGAGAAACCCTCGGCCGCCCACCGTGCCCGGCTGGCTCTCGCCGAAGCCGCCGGGACGGTGCTGGCAGGCGGCCTGTCCCTGCTCGGCATCCGCGCGCCCGAACACCTCTGACGCGATCAGAAGAGACCCGAGAGAACATCACGATGAGCCGCTCCGCACACCCCGCAGGCCCCCGTCACGCCGACGTCCTCCACGAGGGGCACTACTCCGCGCCCGCCGCCGACCTCAACGTCCTCGACGAGAAGGTCTGGTCACGCACCGTCACCCGTGACGCGGACGGTGCCCTCACCGTCGGCGGGATGACCGTCGCCCGGCTCGCGGAGGAGTTCGGCACCCCCGCCTACTTCCTCGACGAGAGCGACTTCCGGGCCCGCTGCCGCGCCTGGTCCGACGCCTTCGGGCCGGACGCCGACGTCTTCTACGCCGGGAAGGCCTTCCTCTCCCGCGCCGTCGTGCGCTGGCTGAAGGAAGAGGGGCTGAACCTCGATGTGTGCTCCGGCGGGGAACTGACCACCGCGCTCGACGCCGGTATGCCCGCCGAGCGCATCGCCTTCCACGGCAACAACAAGACCGTCGCCGAGATCGAGCGGGCCGTCGAGGCGGGCGTCGGGCGGATCGTGCTCGACTCCTTCCAGGAGATCGTCCGCGTCGCCCACATCGCCCAGCGCCACGGCGTCCGCCAGCGGGTGCAGATCCGCGTCACCGTCGGCGTCGAGGCCCACACCCACGAGTTCATCGCCACCGCGCACGAGGACCAGAAGTTCGGGATCGCGCTCGCCGACGGGCAGGCCGCCGAGGCGGTGCGCCGCGCCCTCGCCCTCGACGGCCTCGAACTCATCGGCGTCCACTCGCACATCGGCTCGCAGATCTTCGACATGGCCGGCTTCGAGGTCTCCGCCCGCCGCGTGGTGCAGCTGCTCGCCGAGATCCGCGACGAGCACGGCGTCGAACTGCCCGAGATCGACCTCGGCGGCGGCCTCGGCATCGCGTACACCTCCGAGGACGACCCCCGCGAACCGCACGAGATCGCCAAGGCGCTCAGCGACATCGTCACCCGCGAGTGCGAGGCCGCGAAGCTGCGCACCCCCCGGATCTCCGTCGAGCCGGGGCGCGCCATCGTCGGCCCCACCGCGTTCACGCTGTACGAGGTCGGCACGATCAAGCCCCTGGAGGGGCTGCGGACGTACGTCAGCGTCGACGGCGGCATGTCGGACAACATCCGCACCGCGCTGTACGACGCCGAATACAGCGTCGCGCTGGTCTCCCGCACCTCGGACGCCGAACCGATGCTGGTCCGGGTCGTCGGCAAGCACTGCGAGAGCGGCGACATCGTGGTCAAGGACGCGTTCCTCCCCGCGGACCTGGCCCCCGGCGACCTGATCGCCGTCCCCGCCACCGGCGCGTACTGCCGTTCCATGGCCAGCAACTACAACCACGCGCTGCGCCCGCCGGTCGTCGCGGTCCGCGACGGAGCGGCACGCGTCATCGTCCGGCGCGAGACGGAGGAAGATCTCCTGCGTCTCGATGTCGGCTGATGAAATAGTCATCTCAGGATCCGGACGGGGGTCAGAAACTCCCGTCCGGTGAGTGAGACTGGTCCCCAATGAGCATGACCCTCCGGCGATGGGAGGGTGGGAGACGGAGCGGGGCTGGGTGCGTGCACCTGCATGGCGGAGGATTGAGGCATGGCGGAGCCATGGTGATTGACGACAACGCCGCAGATGTGCGTGCTCAGTACCGCGACGCCGCCCCCCATCGCCGGAGGGTCTAGGTATGAGAAACGAGGTCGGATGATGCGTACGCGTCCGCTGAAGGTGGCGCTGCTGGGCTGTGGTGTGGTCGGCTCAGAGGTGGCGCGCATCATGACGACGCACGCCGACGACCTCGCGGCGCGCATCGGCGCGCCCGTCGAGCTCGTCGGCGTGGCAGTCCGCCGGCCCTCGAAGGTGCGTGAGGGCATCGACCCCGCACTGATCACCACCGACGCGACCGCGCTCGTGCGGCGCGGCGACATCGACGTCGTCATCGAGGTCATCGGGGGCATCGAGCCGGCCCGGGCGCTCATCACCGCCGCCTTCGAGAACGGCGCGAGCGTCGTCTCCGCCAACAAGGCGCTGCTCGCCGAGGACGGCGCGGCCCTGCACGCGGCCGCCGAGAAGTACGGCCGCGATCTGTACTACGAGGCCGCCGTCGCCGGGGCCATCCCCCTGGTGCGGCCGCTGCGCGAGTCGCTCGCCGGGGACAAGGTCAACCGGGTGCTCGGCATCGTGAACGGCACGACCAACTTCATCCTCGACAAGATGGACACCAGCGGGGCCGGCTACTCCGAGGCGCTCGACGAGGCCACCGCCCTCGGGTACGCCGAGGCCGACCCGACCGCCGACGTCGAGGGCTTCGACGCCGCCGCGAAGGCCGCGATCCTCGCCGGGATCGCCTTCCACACCCGTGTGAAGATCGGCGATGTGCACCGCGAGGGGATCACCGAGGTCACCGCCGCCGACATCGCCTCCGCCCGCCGGATGGGCTGCACGGTCAAACTGCTGGCCATCTGCGAGCGCGCCGCCGACGGGGCCTCCGTCACCGCCCGCGTCCACCCCGCGATGATCCCGCTCAGCCACCCGCTGGCCTCGGTCCGCGAGGCGTACAACGCGGTCTTCATCGAGGCCGACGCGGCCGGGCAGCTCATGTTCTACGGGCCCGGCGCCGGCGGCTCGCCGACCGCCTCCGCGGTCCTCGGCGACCTCGTCGCGGTCTGCCGCAACAAACTGGGCGAGGCCACCGGCCCCGGTGAGTCCGCCTACACCCGCCTGCCGGTCAGCCCCATGGGCGAGGTCGTCACGCGCTACCACATCAGCCTCGACGTGGCCGACAAGCCGGGCGTGCTCGCCCAGGTAGCGACGGTCTTCGCCGAGCAGGGCGTATCCATCGACACGGTGCGCCAGCAGGGCCGGCCGGACTCGGACGGCGAGGCATCCCTCGTCGTCGTCACCCACCGCGCGCCCGACGCCGCCCTCTCCGGGACCGTCGAAGCGCTGCGCAAGCTCGACACCGTGCGCGGTGTCGCCAGCATCATGCGTGTTGAAGGGGAGTAAAGGACCCATGACCAGCAAGGGCACCCACCAGTGGCGCGGCATCATCGAGGAGTACCGGGACCGGCTCCCGGTCACGGCGACGACGCCGGTCGTCACGCTTCGTGAGGGCGGTACGCCGCTCGTTCCGGCGCAGGTCCTCTCCGAGCGCACGGGCTGCGAGGTGCACCTCAAGGTCGAGGGCGCCAACCCCACCGGTTCGTTCAAGGACCGCGGCATGACCATGGCCATCACCCGGGCCAAGGAGGAGGGGGCGAAGGCCGTCATCTGCGCCTCCACCGGCAACACCTCGGCCTCCGCCGCGGCGTACGCCGTGCGCGCGGGGATGGTCTGCGCCGTCCTCGTACCGCAGGGCAAGATCGCGCTCGGCAAGATGGGCCAGGCGCTCGTGCACGGCGCCAAGATCCTCCAGGTCGACGGCAACTTCGACGACTGCCTGACCCTGGCCCGCTCGCTGTCGGACAACTACCCGGTGGCACTGGTCAATTCGGTCAATCCGGTCCGTATCGAGGGCCAGAAGACCGCCGCGTTCGAGATCGTCGACGCGCTCGGCGACGCCCCCGACATCCACGTCCTGCCGGTCGGCAACGCGGGCAACATCACCGCGTACTGGAAGGGGTACACCGAGTACGCCGGTGACGGCGTCTCGACCGGCTCCCCGCGCATGTGGGGCTTCCAGGCCTCCGGCTCCGCGCCCATCGTGCGCGGCGAGATCGTCAAGGACCCGTCGACCATCGCCACCGCGATCCGCATCGGCAACCCGGCTTCCTGGAACTACGCGCTGGCCGCCCGCGACGAGTCGGGCGGCTTCATCGACGAGGTGACGGACCGGCAGATCCTGTCCGCGTACCGGCTGTTGGCCTCCCAGGAGGGCGTCTTCGTGGAGCCCGCGTCGGCCGCTTCCGTCGCCGGCCTGCTCAAGGCCGCCGAGGAGGGCAAGGTCGACCCCGGCCAGCGCATCGTCTGCACGGTCACCGGCAACGGCCTCAAGGACCCCGACTGGGCCGTCGCGGGCGCACCGCAGCCGGTCACCGTCCCGGTCGACGCGGCCACCGCCGCCGAGAAGCTCGGCCTCGTCTGATCAGGTCCGGGCCGGGCGTCGGCACGCGCCGCGGCCGGCCCGGGATACCGCGACAACCCGCTCAACCAGCCCCTTTCCGGGGCGGAGAGCGCATGGGAGGCGGGCGACACGCATCGTGCGCCTCCTGTGCGCCCTATGTCGCCACAGAACCTTCCTTCGATAAGCTGTACCCCATCCGCCCGGCATCCGCCCGCCGGACCGCCACGCCTGCGGTCCCCGTCGTGGCCGTCGGGCCGGCCGCCGGATTCCCGCATCGTTTCGGAGCCCTCCGCACAGCCGCGACCCCCACCGCCATGACCCCCGCCGATCGCC
>NZ_JAAXYC010000458.1 GCF_018619185.1 Streptomyces sp. McG3
TATCCGGGCCGCGTGCTGTGCGCCCACACCGGTCCGACTATCTACGGTGCCGAGTGACCGATCGGCCGCGTCTTCGTTCCCCCGTCACCTCGCCGCGGCCGGGTACCACCCGACGGTGGTCACCGGCGACAACCAGAGTTACGGGTCCGTGCTGATCGACGGGTTCTTCGACGCGGTCTGGCGCGTCGCACACGGGGGAGACACCGCGACCCTGACCGTCCAGCCGCTGCGGAGCCTGGTCCGCGCCGAACGCGCGGAGATCACCGAGGAGGCGGCGCGGATGCTGACCGCGATGACGGACGCGACGGACCACGACGTCCGGTTCGGCACGTTCCTGGACCACGGCGACTGAGAGCCCCGCGGCCCGCAGTTCAGGGCAGCAGCCCCGCCCGGCGGGCCGCCACCACGGCCTCCAGCCGTGTGTGCGCCCCCAACTTCCGCATCGCCGAACGCAGATACCCCTTCACCGTCTCCGGCCGCAGCCCCAGCCGCTCGGCCGCCGCCGCGTTCGTCGCGCCCGCCGCCACACACGCCACCACGTCCACCTCGCGCGGCGCGAGGCGGACCTCCCGGGCCGCGGGCACCTTGGCCCCCGCCGCCGAGGCCAGCCGCCCGCAGACGTCCAGCAACTCGTCGCGCAGGGCCGGGTCCAGGACCCTCGGGACCAGCGCGCGCAGTTCGCGGTGGGCCTCGCGCACGTCCTCCCAGGCGCCGGGCGCCGTGTCCGGGTCGGTCACCTGCTCCCGGCCCGCCGCCAGCAACCGCCGCACCTCGTCCCGCACCGCGAGGGACTGCTCCACGTCACGGGCCGCCGCCACCATCGCGTCGAACGTACGGTCGCCCAGCGTGACCGGCGTACGCAGCGCCCCGTACAGCACGCCCCGCACCGCACGCCGTACGACCACGGGGACCGCGACGACCGAGCGCAGCCCCTCCGCCGCCACCGCCGCGTCGTACTCGTGGCTGATGTGGCGCGAAGAGGCGTAGTCCGTCACCGCACAGGGCCGGGACAGCGCGATGGCCTTCCCGCCCAGCCCGCTCCCGGCGGAGATGACCAGCCCCCGCAGCGCACTGGTCTGCGCCCCGTTGAGCTCGGCGATCCGCGCATGGCGCGCGTCGGACAGCAGGCCGCCGAACACCACGGGAAGCCCGCTCGTGCGGCGCAGCCTCAACAGCGCGGCCTGCATCTCGACCGCGTCGACCGGTTCCGGCACTCCGACGTCCTCCCACCCGGCCCGTGCCGCTCTCCCCCGCACGGGGGAGCGGACCACCCCCGTCCGGGGGTGGTGAGACCTGGGTCACTGTTTACATGATGTCAGGTGACCGGTCCGTAATGAGGAGGGCACATGTCGGCAACCAGCGCTACCGAGACGTTCCGGGCCGCCCGGGACTTCCTGCTGGAGCACCGCGAGGACTACGAGCGGGCCTACGCGGGCTTCCGATGGCCCCGGGCGGACCACTTCAACTGGGCCCTGGACTGGTTCGACGTCATCGCCGAGAACAACGACCGCACCGCCCTGCACATCGTGGAGGAGGACGGCCGGCGCACCGAGGTGTCCTTCGCGGCGATGTCGGAGCGCTCCGACCGGGCCGCCAACTGGCTGAAGGGACAGGGCGTACGGGCGGGCGACCGCGTCCTCGTGATGCTCGGCAACCAGACCGAGCTGTGGGAGACCGCCCTCGCCGCGATGAAGCTCCGCGCCGTCGTCATCCCCGCCACCCCGCTCCTCGGCCCCGCCGACCTGCGCGACCGGGTGGAGCGCGGCCGGGTGCGCCATGTGCTGGTGCGGGACGCGGACACCGCGAAGTTCGACGAGGTCCCCGGGGACTACACCCGGATCGCGGTGGGCGAGGAGGTGGCGGGCTGGCTGCCGTACGCGGGGGTCGCCGAGGCGTCCGCCGTGTTCACACCGGTCCGTGAGACGGACGCGGACGAGCCGCTGATGCTCTACTTCACCTCCGGCACCACCGCCAGCCCCAAGCTGGTCGAGCACACCCATGTGTCCTACCCCGTGGGCCACTTGTCGACGATGTACTGGATCGGGCTCAGGCCGGGCGACGTCCATCTGAACATCTCCTCGCCCGGCTGGGCCAAGCACGCCTGGTCGAACCTCTTCGCCCCGTGGACCGCCGAGGCCACCGTCTTCATCTTCAACTACACCCGCTTCGACGCGGGCCGCCTGATGGCCGAGATGGACCGCTCGGGCATCACGAGCTTCTGCGCCCCGCCGACCGTCTGGCGCATGCTCATCCAGGCCGACCTGAGCCAGTTGACGACCCCGCCGCGCGAGGTCGTCGCGGCCGGTGAGCCGCTGAACCCGGAGGTCATCGAGACGGTCCGGCGGGAGTGGGGCGTCACCATCCGCGACGGGTTCGGCCAGACGGAGACCGCCGTCCAGGTCGCCAACACCCCCGGCCAGCTCCTCAAGACCGGCTCCATGGGCCGGCCGAGCCCCGGCTTCACCGTCGAACTGCTCGACCCGGTCAGCGGTCAGCCCGGGGCGGCCGAGGGCGAGATCTCCCTCGACCTGGCGGACCGCCCCGTCGGCCTGATGACCGGCTACCACGGCGACCCGGACCGCACCGCCGAGGCGATGGCGGGCGGCTACTACCGCACCGGGGACATCGGCGCCCGTGACGCGGACGGCTACATCACCTATGTGGGCCGCGCCGACGACGTGTTCAAGGCCTCCGACTACAAGATCTCCCCGTTCGAGCTGGAGAGCGCACTGCTGGAGCACGAGGCGGTCGCCGAGGCCGCCGTCGTGCCCGCCCCCGACCCGCTCCGCCTCTCCGTCCCCAAGGCGTACGTGGTCCTCGCGGAGGGCTGGGAGCCGGGACCGGACACCGCGAAGGTCCTCTTCGAGCACTCCCGGGCGGTCCTCGCGCCGTACAAACGCATCCGCAGGCTGGAGTTCGCGGAGCTGCCCAAGACCGTGTCGGGCAAGATCCGCCGCATCGAGCTGCGGGAACGCACCGCTTTGGGCTCCGGCGCCGAGTTCGACGAGGGAGACCTCACGTGAGCAGCCTGTCCTACGCGCACGGTGTCGGCGACACCGCGCTGCTCGGCGACACCATCGGCCGCAACCTCGACCGGACCGCCGCGGCACACGGCGACCGCGAGGCGCTGGTCGACGTTGCCTCGGGGCGGCGCTGGACGTACACCGAATTCGTCGCGGACGTCGACGCGTTGGCCCGCGCCCTGATGGCGTCGGGGGTGGCGAAGGGCGACCGGGTCGGCATCTGGGCGGTCAACTGCCCGGAGTGGGTGCTCGTCCAGTACGCCACGGCCCGGATCGGGGCCGTCATGGTCACGATCAATCCCGCCTACCGCGCGCACGAGGTGGAGTTCGTCCTCCAGCAGGCCGGCGTCTCCCTGCTGGTCGCCTCCCTCTCCCACCGCACCAGCGACTACCGCGCCCTCGTCGAACAGGTCCGTTCCGCCTGCCCCGACCTGCGCGCCGTCCACTACATCGGCGACCCGTCCTGGGACGAGCTGACCGCCGCCGCGCCCGCCGTCACCCGGGAGCAACTGGCCGCCCGCGAGGCGGAGCTGTCCTGCGACGACCCGATCAACATCCAGTACACCTCGGGCACCACGGGCTTCCCCAAGGGGGCGACCCTCTCCCATCACAACATCCTCAACAACGGGTATTCCGTCGGGGAGACGATCGCGTACACGGAGGCCGACCGGGTCTGCCTGCCGGTGCCCTTCTATCACTGCTTCGGCATGGTGATGGGGAATCTCGCCAGCACCTCGCACGGCGCCTGCATCGTGATCCCGGGGCCGTCCTTCGAGCCCGCGGCCGTGCTGACCGCGGTCCAGCAGGAGCGCTGCACCTCGCTGTACGGCGTGCCCACCATGTTCATCGCCGAGCTGAACCTGCCGGAGTTCGCCGGGTACGACCTCTCGTCGCTGCGCACCGGGATCATGGCCGGTTCCCCCTGCCCGGCCGAGGTGATGAAGCGGGTCGTCGCCGAGATGCACATGGCCGAGGTGTCCATCTGCTACGGGATGACGGAGACGTCCCCGGTCTCCACCCAGACCCGCCGCGACGACGACCTGGACCGCCGCACCGGCACGGTGGGCCGCGCGCTGCCGCACATCGAGGTCAAGGTCGTCGACCCGGTCACCGGCGTCACGCTGCCGCGCGGCACCGCCGGCGAACTGCGCACCCGCGGCTACAGCGTGATGCTCGGCTACTGGGACCAGCCCGACCGCACCGCCGAGGTCGTCGACGCCGGGCGGTGGATGCGCACGGGGGACCTCGCGGTGATGCGCGAGGACGGATACGTCCAGGTCGTCGGCCGGATCAAGGACATGATCATCCGGGGCGGCGAGAACGTGTACCCGCGGGAGATCGAGGAGTTCCTGTACGGCCATCCGAAGGTCGCCGACGTCCAGGTGGTCGGGGTGCCGGACGAGCGCTACGGCGAGGAGATCCTGGCCTGCGTCATCCCCCGGGACCCCGCCGACCCGCCCACTCTGGAGGAGATCTCCGCGTACTGCCGGGAGCGGCTCGCGCACTACAAGATTCCGCGCAGGCTGCGGATCCTGGAGACCTTCCCGATGACGGTGAGCGGAAAGGTCCGCAAGATCGAACTGCGCGAGGCGTACGCGGACTGAGCG
>NZ_JAAXYC010000459.1 GCF_018619185.1 Streptomyces sp. McG3
TCGCGGGGCGTTTGAGTGTGGAGGACGGTGCCCGGGTCGTCGCTCTGAGGTCCGGTGCGTTGCGGGAGTTGGCCGGTCGGGGGGCGATGGCCTCGGTCTCCTTGGACGTGGCGGAGGCGGAGGGGTTCTTGCCGTCGTCGGTGACGGTGGCGGCGGTGAACGCGCCGGGGCAGATCGTGGTGAGTGGTCCGCCCGAGGAGATCGATGAGCTGTGCGTGCGCCTGGAGGGGCAGGGGGTGCGGGCGCGTCGGATCGAGGTGGATTACGCGTCCCACCACGCGCAGGTGGAGGCAATCGAGGAGGAGCTGCGGGCCGGGCTGGACGGGCTGTCCTCGCGCGGCAGTGAGACGGCGATGTGGTCGACGGTCACCGGCGAGCTGGTGGACGACGAGGAGCTGGACGCCGGGTATTGGTACCGGAACCTCCGCCGGCCGGTGCTCTTCGAGACCGCGGTCCGGGCCGCGCACGCCCATGGCCGGGGTCTGTTCGTCGAGGTCGGCCCTCACCCGGTGCTCGGACTCGCGCTGTCGACCGTACTCGGCGAGGGCGAGGGCCAGGGGCAGGGCCAGGGCCAGGGCCAGGGTGACGGCGAGGGGCGGGTGCTGCACACGCTGCGTCGCGACCAGCCCGAGACCGCCCAGCTGCTGACCAGCCTGGGCGCGGCTTGGGCCGCCGGTCTGCCGGTGGCGTGGCGGGACCTGCTGCCCGCAGTGGAGCCGGTGGCGTTGCCCACGTACGCCTTCCAGCGGCAGCGCTACTGGCTGGACGCGCCCGCCACCACGTCGGATGTCGCGCAGCCGGTCGGCGCCTCCCCGAGTGACGCGTGGCGCTACCGCGTGGGATGGACGCCGCTGGCCGCCCAGCACGCTGATCGGCTCCACCGGCGGTGGCTGCTCCTCTGCCACGAGGATGCCGAGATCCACGACGTACAGCAGGCGTTGGAGCAGGCCGGCGCGAAGGTCGAGGTGCGGGTGCTGCCCGCCGGGGCTGATCCCGACCCCGAGGTCGACCGGGCCGGTGTCGCAGAGCTGCTGCGGGGCGCGGAGCACATCGCGTACCTGCCGGCCGGGCTGGACCGGAGCCATCCGGACCACCCTGGCCTGCCCGTCGGGCTGGCATCCCTGCTGGCGGTCATGCAGGCCGTCGTGGAGCAGGAGGCCGCGCGGCTGTGGGTACTCACCCGTGGCGCGGCCAACGCGCCCGGGACCGGCCGGGCCCCTGACCCGACAGCGGCAGCGGTGTGGGGTCTCGGCCGGGTCTTCGGGCTCGAACACCCCGACCACTACGGCGGTCTGATCGACCTGCCCGCCGCCTGGCAGCCCCGTACCGGAAGCCAGTTGGCAGCCGCGCTGGCCGAGCCGGTCGAGGACCAGATCGCCCTGCGCCCGGACGGGACCTTCGCCCGTCGGCTCCAGCACGCTCCGGCACCCCCGCGCGGCGACCAGGAGTGGAAGCCCCGGGGCACGGCGCTGATCACCGGCGGCACCGGAGCGCTCGGCGCGCACCTGGCCCGCTGGCTGGCCCGGAACGGCGCCGAGCGGATCGTTCTGGTCAGCCGCACCGGGCCGGACGCGCCCGGCGCGGGCGACCTGGCCCGCGAGCTGACGAGTCGGGGCACCCCCACCACCGTCGTCGCCTGCGACATCGGCGACCCCCGGCAGGTGGCCGGGCTGTTCGGCGGCGGTGGTGATCACCCGCCGGTCACCACCGTCATCCACGCCGCCGGGGTACCGCAACGCACCACGCTGCAGGAGTCGGATCCCGCCGGGTTCGCGGAGCTGCTGCGGGCGAAGGTGACCGGCACGCAGAACCTCCTCGCGGCGCTCGAAGAGCACCCCGTCGACGAGCTGGTGCTGTTCTCCTCCAACTCGGGCGTCTGGGGCAGCGGGCTGCACGGCGCGTACGCCGCCGCCAACGCCTACCTGGACGCGGTGGCGGAGCAGCTGCGGGAGCGGGGCCACCGGGCGATCTCGGTTGCCTGGGGCCTCTGGGGCGGCGGAGGGATGGCAGAGGGTGACGGCGAGGAGTACCTGTCGCGCGTCGGGATCCGTCCGATGGCGCCCGATCTCGCCGTCGCGGCCCTGCACGAGGCGCTCACCCTCGACGAGACGTTCGTGGCCGTGGCCGATGTGGACTGGGAGCGGTTCGTTCCCACCTACACCGTGGCCCGGCGCCGTCCTCTCATCGAGGACCTGCCCGAGGTCCGGCGACTGGCCGCGGTCACGGACACGGACACGGCGACCGCCGACGCGTCCGGCGATGCGCAGCCGTTGCGGGACCGCCTGGCCGAGCTGAGCGCCGACGACCAGCACGCCGAGCTGCTGACGATCGTGCAGCGGGAGGCCGCGAAGGTCCTCGAACTCCGGGGTCCCGAGGCGGTGGCGGAGCAGCGTGCGTTCCGCGAGCTCGGCTTCGACTCGGTCATGGCGGTCGAGGTACGGAACCGGCTGAGGAGGCTCTCCGGCCTGCAACTGCCCGCCACCCTGGTGTTCGATCACCCGACGCCGGGCGCTGTGGTGGCGTACCTGAGCGGAGCGATGTTCCCGGACGGGGCCGAGGCCATGGCATCTCCGCTCGCACAGATCGAGCGGCTGGAGAAGACACTGCTGCGCGGGCGGCAGCCCGACAGCCGAGAGAAGGCGCGCATCACGCTGCGCCTCCAGTCCCTCCTTGAGACGTGGCGGGGTGAGGGTGACGAGCAGGGGGAGGGGCAAGGGGACGCCGAAGGGCAACCGTTCGCATCCGCGACCCCCGACGAAGTATTCGACTTCATTGACAAGGAGCTGGGTCAGCGCTGACCGCGACCAGCCCCGTTGGACTCCGGCGATTGAGAATGTGATGACGGACCAGGACAAGTTGTTCGAATACCTCAAGCGGGTAACCGGTGAGCTGAAGCAGACACGGGAACGCCTCCTGCGGTACGAGTCGGGCGAGCACGAGCCGATCGCCGTGGTGGGGATGAGCTGCCGGCTTCCGGGCGGGGTGCGCAGCCCCGAGGACCTGTGGGAGCTGGTGGCGAACGGAGCGGACGCCATCACGGCGTTTCCGCAGGACCGAGGCTGGCCGATCGACGAGCTGTACGACCCGGTGCCCGGTCTGCCGGGCAAGACGTACGCCCGCGAGGGCGGCTTCGTCGAGGACGTGGCCGACTTCGACGCCGAGCTGTTCGGGATCAGCCCGCGCGAGGCGCTGAGCATGGACCCGCAGCAGCGGCTGCTGCTCGAGTCCGCGTGGGAACTGTTCGAACACGCGGGCCTGGACCACACCGCCCTCCGGTCGAGCTCCACCGGTGTCTTCGTCGGCGCGGGCTTCCAGGGCTACGGCAGCCAGGCGGACGCCTCCGACGGCTACCTCCTGACGGGCTCCACCGGAAGTGTGGTGTCGGGCCGTCTCGCGTATGTGTTCGGGCTGGAGGGTCCGGCGGTGACGGTGGACACGGCGTGTTCGTCGTCGCTGGTGGCGTTGCATCTGGCGGCGCAGGCGCTGCGGGCCGGTGAGTGTTCGTTGGCGCTCGCCGGTGGTGTGACCGTGATGTCGACGCCGGGTGCGTTCGTGGAGTTCAGCCGCCAGCGCGGGATGGCCCCCGACGGCCGCTGCAAGCCGTTCGCGGCTGCGGCGGACGGTACGGGCTGGGGCGAGGGTGTCGGTCTGCTGCTCCTTGAGCGGTTGTCGGACGCTCGTCGCAACGGTCATCGTGTGCTGGCCGTGGTGCGGGGCTCCGCGGTGAACCAGGACGGTGCCTCGAACGGCCTCACGGCGCCGAACGGGCCTTCGCAACAGCGCGTGATCCAGCAGGCTTTGGCGAGCGCCGGTCTTGGTCCGGAGCAGATCGACGTGGTCGAGGCGCACGGTACGGGTACGACGCTGGGTGACCCGATCGAGGCGCAGGCGCTGTTGGCGACGTACGGCCAGGACCGGCCCGACGACCGTCCGCTGTGGCTGGGTTCGGTGAAGTCGAACATCGGGCACACGCAGTCCGCCGCGGGCGTGGCAGGCGTCATCAAGATGGTGATGGCCATGCAATACGGGAAGATGCCCGAGACGCTGTACGTGGATGAGCCCTCGCCGCACGTCGACTGGTCGGCCGGGGGCGTGCGTCTGCTGACGGAGCCCGTGGCATGGCCGGTGGAGGAGCGCGTGCGCCGGGCGGGGGTGTCCTCGTTCGGGGTGAGCGGCACGAACGCGCACGTGATTCTGGAAGAGCCTCCGGTCGCTGAGCCTTCTGCCGCTGGGGATGGGGCGGTGGCGCCGGAGATTCGTGGTGCGGTGCCGTGGTTGGTGTCGGGGCGCGGGGACGCGGCGCTGCGGGGGCAGGCGGCGCAGTTGGCCGGGTTCGCCCGGGGACGCGGGGACGCCGATGTCGATGTCGTGGGTGTGGCTGCGTCGTTGTTGAACCGTGCGGTGTTGGAGGACCGTGCGGTGGTGGTGGGTGAGAGTGTCGCGGATCTTGTTGCGCGGTTGGATGTGCTGGCGGGGGGTGGGCCCGTTGATGGTTTGGTGAGTGGTTCGCCGGTGGGTGGGAAGTCGGCGGTGTTGTTCACGGGTCAGGGTTCGCAGTTCGCCGGTATGGGTGCGGAGTTGTATGAGCGGTTCGGGGTGTTCGCGGGTGTGGTGGATGAGG
>NZ_JAAXYC010000460.1 GCF_018619185.1 Streptomyces sp. McG3
CCCTCCCCGTCCCCCCAGCAGGACAAGCCCCGGCGGACGGGGCTGATCGTCGCCGCCTCGGTCGTGGGCGCGGTCGTCGTCCTCGGAGTCCTCGGGTCCTTCCTGCGGAACTTCTCCGAGCCCGACGACAAGGACCCGTCGACCGGCAGCAGCGCGAGCGGCGGCAACGGGAGCGGGGGCGGCAGCGGCGGGCAGGAGCGGAAGGACCCCACGCCGGTGTCGTACAAGGGCGTCAACATCCCCGAGAACCACTTCGTGATGCTGGCGGACAACCCGCCGCGTCCGCAGCAGAGCGGGAACGGGCGGTCCAGCAGCGACGCGGACCTGCAGTTCGAGCCGGAGACGCTCAACGTCGTGGAGAGCGACGAGCTGCGCACCCGCAACGGCAACCTGGTCCTGCTGGCCGACGGGCAGAAGGGCTCCTTGGAGACCTGCCGGTCGGAGACCCGCTACACCCGGGAGATCCGGCTCGACCAGCTCACCGAGGGGTCGCAGATCTGCGTCCTCAGCAACGCGGGACACATCGCGGCGGCGGTCTACCACGGTGCTTCGGGCAGCGACGACCCGAGCGCCTACATCAGCCTCGACCTCACCGTCTGGCGCAACGCGGCCGAACCCGTCGACGGGCCGTAGGACGTCCGGCGGAGAAGACCCGGCCCGGCTCTGAACACCCGCCGCACCCCGCACGTACTACCGGGCGGCTCCCCCGCGTGAGCCGGGTGCGTACCCGTACGACAGGACGGGTACGCACCCGGAACCGGTGGCCGGCTCAGCCGCTCAGCGCGTGCGACACCGTGTAGATCACCAGGCCCACCAGCGCACCGACCACCGTGCCGTTGATGCGGATGAACTGGAGGTCGCGGCCGATGTGCGCCTCGATCTTCTTCGAGGTCTGGTCCGCGTCCCAGCCGGCCACCGTCTCGCTGATCAGCGAGGTGATCTCCGCGCGGTACGTCGTCACGACGTACACCGCGGCGTCCTCCAGCCAGCCGTCAAGCTTGCCCTGGAGCCGCTCGTCGCTCGACAGCCGCGCTCCCAGCGACATCAGCGAGGCCCGTGCCCGCAGCCGCAGTTCGCTGCGCTCGTCCTCCGCCGCCGAGAGGATCATCGTCCGTACGGAGGACCAGGCCGAGGCGATGACGTCCTGGACCTCGCCGCGGCCGAGGATCTCCGACTTCAGCCGCTCCACCCGGGCCCGGGTGTCGGCGTCGCTCTGGAGGTCGGACGCGAAGTCGGTCAGGAACGTGTCGATGGAGCCGCGCGCCGGGTGCTCCGGCATGTCCCGCATCTCCGTGACGAACCGCAGCAGTTCCTTGTAGACCCGTTCCCCCACCCGCTTGTCGACGAACCGGGGGGTCCAGCCGGGGGCTCCGCCCTGCACCGCGTTCATCACCGAGTCGCCGTGCTCCACCAGCCAGTCGTGCGCCCGGACGCAGACGAGGTCGACGACCTTGCGGTGGCCGCCGTCCGTGACGACCTTCTCCAGCATCTTGCCGAGGCCCGGGCCGACCTCCGCCGCGTCCGCACGCCGGGTGATGGCCTCGCCGACCACCGCCTGCACATCGGAATCCCGAAGGACCGTCAGCGCGCCGCGCAGGGCCGTCGCCAGCTCGGCGGTGACCCGGTCGGCGTGGGCCGGCTCCGCGAGCCACACACCGAGCCTCCGACCGACCCCCAGAGCGTGAATTCGGTCACGAATGACGTCTCCGGAGAGAAAGTTCTCGCCAACGAAGGAACCGAGGGACTGCCCTAGCTGATCCTTCTTGGTGGGGATGATGGCTGTGTGCGGAATGGGCAGGCCGAGCGGGCGCCGGAAGAGCGCCGTGACGGCGAACCAGTCCGCCAACGCGCCCACCATCCCCGCCTCGGCAGCCGCCGCGACGTAGCCCGGCCAGCCCCCCACGCCTGAGTTCTTCGCCCAGGTGGCCAGGACGTAGACGAGCGCGACGAGCAGAAGGAGGCCGGTGGCCGTGAGTTTCATGCGCCGTACGCCGCGCTGCTTCTCCTCGTCGGCGGCGGTGTACGCGAACGAGGCCAGCGGGCCCGCACCCGCCCTCGGCCCCTGCGCCCGTGCCTGTGCCTGTGCCGGCGGCAGCGCCGCTCGCTCCGACTGCTCCGACTTCTGCACCGCGTCCTCGCCCTGCTCCTGCTCGCCGGATCCGGTCCGTTCCATCCGCTCCACCCGTCCGCGTGCGCCTCGCCCCCGTGACGTACGCATTGTCCCTACCTCCCCTACTCCCGGGCCGCACGTCGAGTTCCCGACGGCCTGTCGCATCATGGGACCAGCACGATCATCACAAGGAGAAACACCGCACATGCCCAGGCGCCAGGGGTATGCCCTGCTCATCGCCCTAGTGGCGGGCACAGCCGTGCTCGCCGCCGCCGTCGCCTTCGGTACGACGCTGCTCTCCGGCCCCAGGTCGACACCGCTGCCGCCCGCCGAGACCCAGGCGGCGGCCCGTAACCCGGTCGACCCCGCGACCTCGGGCGGCCGGTGGGTCACCACCTGGGCCGCCGCGCCCGTCCGTGCCGAACCGGGCACCGAGGACGGGCTTCCCGGGCGCACCATCCGTAACGTCGTGCACACCAGCATCGGCGGAGAGGTCGCCCGGATAACGGTGTCCAACCTCTTCGGCACGGGCCCCCTGGTCGTCGACCGGGCCACCGTCAACACCCGGCCGGTGACCTTCAAGGGATCCACCGCCGTCACCGTCGCGGCGGGCGGACAGGTCATCAGCGACCCGGTCGTGGTGCCCGTGGCCCCCGACTCCGACCTCCAGGTCGGCTTCCGCACCCCGCGGGCGGGCGGACCGGTCACCTACCACCCCAACACGCACCAGACCTCGTACCTGATCGACGAACGCGGCACCTTCAGCACCACCCACTGGCGCTATCTGACCGCCGTGGACGTCCGCAGCCGGAGCGCGCGCGGCGCGATCGTCGCCCTCGGGGACTCCCTGACGGCGGGCAGCGGCTCCACCACCGACGCCAACGCCCGCTGGACCGACGTCCTCGCCGACCGGCTGGGCGGCCGGTACGGGGTCGCCAACGCGGGCATCGCGGGCAACCGGGTCGTGGGCATCGGCCGCGGCACCGGGGGTCAGTCGGGCACCGACCGGCTCGACCGCGACGTCCTGGCGGTCGCCGGGGCCCGGACCGTCGTGGTGGCCCTCGGCATCAACGACGTACAGCAGTACCCCCAGGAGGCCGACCCCCAGCGGATCGTGGACAGCCTGCGCGCCCTCACCGACCGGGCGCACGCGCGCGGGCTCACGGTCGTCGGCGCGACGCTGACCCCGTTCGAGGGCTTCGCCACCTGGACGCCCCAGCGCAACGCCGTGCGCCAGGCGGTCAACGAGCAGATCCGGGCGGGCACGGTCTTCGACGCGTACGTGGACTTCGACGCGGCGGTACGCGACCCCGCCGCACCGAACCGGATCCTCGCCCCGTACGACTCCGGCGACCATCTCCACCTCAACGACGACGGGTACCGCGCGCTCGGCGACCGGCTGGACCCGAAGGTCCTGGACCGGGCCGGCGCACCCCGGTCCGACGCGCTGTGAGGCGCTGAGGGGCCGCTCGGGCCCCGGGCTCCTCAGAGTTCCTTGCGGCCGCCGCCGTCCGGGCCGCCGTCCGGGCCCTCCAGCTCGCGCCGGCGGCGCGCCTCCCGTTCGGCCTCCTTCGCCTCCTTCAGCCGGCGGCGCTCCGCCTTCGTCCGCTTGCGGTCCACGCCGACGCCGCCCATCAGCGCGAAGCCGGTGATCCGCACGTACGGGGCGTCCGGCGCGGGCTCGCCCTCCTCGTTGGAACCCTCCCCGAAACCGCCCATGATGCCGACGCCCCTGACATCGACGTTCAGCTCGGGCGGCGCGGTCACATGGATGCCGCCCATGATGGTGATGCAGCGGATGACGGTCTCGCGGTCCTCGAAGTTCGCCTCGCGCAGATCGATCTCGCCGCCGCCCCACATCGCGAACGCGGTGAACACCCGGCCGACCGTCCAGCGGCCCTTCCGGTTGAACCCGCCCCACAGAGCGAACGCCCCCTTCGAGGTGGCGTTGCCGCCGATCCTCGCCGGCCAGTTCGCCGCAGGGCCCCGCAGCGGGGCGGGCGCGGACGAGCCGACCGGGGCGACCACCGAGCCCGGCGCCGGGAGGTCCTGGACCAACGGCTCCAACTCTCCGCGCGTGCGGGCCTTGTAGGCCGTTTCGAGGCGCTGGTCGAACTCGTCCATATCCAGTCGCCCCTCGGCCACCGCCTCGCGCAGCAGTTCCGCGATCCGCTCACGTTCGGCATCGGAGGCACGCATGTCCGGACTCTCACTTGTCATACCGCGCAGCCTATTGAACGCACCCGTTCCCGGCACAGACATGCAGGCCCATGACCTGCGCGCGTCGCCCGGGGTGAGCACCCGTCACGGTGCGGACTCGTACATCCTCGCGATCACGGCCTCGATGTCCGGTTCCCGTACCGACAGGTCGACCAGCGGGTAGTCCGCGGCGATCCGCGCCACCAGCGGGGCCGCCGACGCGGTGGCGGGGAACGCCAGCCACTGGCGCGGGCCCTCCACCTTGACCGCCCGCAGCGCCGGCCCGCCGC
>NZ_JAAXYC010000046.1 GCF_018619185.1 Streptomyces sp. McG3
GCCGGATCCGGTCGCCGGGCAGCGGCGAGGGGGCGTAGCCGGCCTCCTCCTCGTCGACCTCCAGGCCGGCGAACCGGGCTCCCCGCGGCTTCCTGCGCCGGGGCACGGGGGCTTCGGCCCGGGGTCCGTCGCCGTTCCCAGCCCCTCCGGGCCGCGGATGCCCGGCCGACGGGCCCGGAGCCTGGGCACGCGGCTGGGGGTCCCTGACGGACCAGGCGGGCCCATCGGGCCACTCGGCGGTCGCGGAGGGCGCCCCGGCAGGCCCGGCGGACACCCCGACACCCCCTGCGGACGCCCCGGCAGTCCCGGCAGGCGCCCCGGCCGTCCCGGCGGGCGGCTCGACGGGCCCGGCGGGCCCGGCACCCGCAGCGGGTAGCTCGACGGTCCCGGCAGGCCCGGGAGCGGCTACGGCTCCCGTCCCCCGCTCGCCGGAGTGCTCCGCCCGGAACCAGCCCTCGGGAACCGCCACGGCCGCCAGCCGCCCCCGCAGCTCGGCGCAGCGGGCGGTGGCGCGTTCATGGTCGTCGCGGGCCCAGGCCAGCGCTTCCGGTTCGGATGGGTCCGGGCCGCCGGGTCCGGCGCCGCGCAGGCGTTCCGCCGCCCGGCGCTGCTCGCGGACCATCAACTCCAGCCGGTGGACGAGCTCCTGGCGTCCGCCGGGCCGCCGGTCGTGGGTGGCCGCGGACGCGGAGTAGAGCGCGGCGGCCCGGACCGAGACCTGCTCGGCGAACCGGGCGCCGTGCAGGGCCGCGAGGTCCGCGAGCAAGGACTCCACCACGTCCCAGGGCGGGATCTCCACCCCGTCCAGGCAGGACCGCATGCCGACCGGGTCGCGCCGGGCGAAGACCCCGTACCAGCCGCGTCCGGGGTCCAGTCGTGCCACCAGTTCCCGCAGGTACTGCGCGAACGCCCCTACTTCGTAAGCCTGCTGATGCACCGTCATCGTCGCCCTCGCCGACCGTCGACTGGAGCCTTCCAGTCCGGAGGCATTCGACCGCAGACGTGTTACGGGGCGGCTACGCGCAGCTTTCGGGCGCGATGCGGCGGGAGCACACCGGCCGACCGCGCACCCCTTCACGCTCCGGCGACGGCGGCCGAAGTCAGAAGGTGATGGCGATCCCGGTGTGCGGGCGCTTGCCGAGCCGGGCGACCGTCGCGGGCCAGTCGACGAGCCAGAACTTCCAGGTGTACTTGCGCGCCAGCAGTTTGCGCGCCGCGCGGGTGCCGTCCTCGTCGAGGAGCTTCGCCTCGCCCTCCGCGCCGGGGGCCCCTTCGGCGATCCTGCCGCGTACGTCGCAGACGGTGACGACGACCTTGCCGTTGTTGCGCAGCCGCTTGACCTTCCACGAGTCGGAGCGGGTCCAGACGTACAGCACATCACCCTCGGCGGCGGCCCAGACGGGCGTGGCGACGGGTGTGCCGTTCTTCCGGTACGTGGTCAGGCTGACGTACTCGCTGCGCGCGAAGTCCTGGAGAGTCACGGCGCGACCCTACGCGCTCCGACGGGCGGCTCGCCGGTCAGGGCCCGGCCCGGTCTACGCGATCAACGGGACGGCGGCCGGTTCCGGCGCGCAGCGGCCGAGGATCTCGTCCATGGAGAGGCCCAGCGCACCGGCGAGGGCGGCCACGGTGAAGAAGGCGGGAGTGGGTGCGCGGCCGGTCTCGATCTTGCGGAGGGTCTCCGCGGAGATTCCGGCGCTCGCGGCGACGGCCGCCATGCTGCGCTCCCCGCGCGCCGCGCGGAGCAGCGCGCCGAGCCGTTCGCCGCGCAGGCGCTCTTCGGGTGTCAGAGGGGTGCGAACCATGCGCCCATCGTACTACGGATCGCCATTTCTATACCGTCATTACTATACCGGTTCGACCGGTATAGTAATGGGCATGGTGCACATCAAGACGGACACACACATGGCAGCGATGCGCGAGGCCGGCCGGGTCGTCGCGCAGATCCTGACCCGGGCGCGGGAGGTGGCGGCGGTCGGCGTGACCCCCCGCCAACTGGACGAGGCGGCCCGCGAGGTGCTGAGCGAGGCCGGGGCCTCCTCGCCCTTCCTGAACTACAAGCCGCACTTCGCGCCCACCCCGTTCCCGGCCGTCATCTGCGTCTCGGTCAACGACGCGGTCGTCCACGGCATCCCCTCGGCCGATCCACTGCGCGACGGGGACCTCGTCAGCGTGGACGCGGGAGCCCTCCTGGGCGGCTGGGCCGGTGACTCGGCGGTCAGCTTCACCGTGGGCGAGGCCCGCCCCACCGACACCCGGCTCATCGACGCCGCGAACGAGGCCCTGGCGGCCGGGATCGGCGCGGCCGTGGCCGGCAACCGGATCGGCGACATCGCCCACGCGATCGGCACGGTCTGCCGGAAGGCGGGCTACGGCATTCTGGAGGGGTACGGCGGCCACGGCATCGGCCGGTCCATGCACGAGGACCCGTCCGTGCCGAACGAGGGACGGCCGGGGCGCGGCATGGTGCTGCGGCACGGCATGGTCCTGGCGATCGAGCCCATGCTCATCGGCGGTGGCGGCGACGAGTTCCGCCACGACGAGGACGGCTGGACACTGCGGACCACCGACGGCAGCCGCGCCTCGCACGCCGAGCACACGGTGGCGATCACGAACGACGGCCCGCGCGTCCTGACCGCGCTGTGAGCACCGTGGGGACCACCCTCCTATGAGCGCCCGACGAACTCCCGGGCCAGTTCCGCTCCCCGGCTCCGCGCCCGTGCGCGGCTCTCGATCGGGGAGATACGGGAGTCCTTGAACGCGATGTAGGTGACCCCGGACTCGGCGCCTCCGGTCGACGGGTCGGCATCGATGCCCAGGGTCTTCGCCATGGCGTACGACGCCTCCCCGATGATGCCCGTGGGGCCGGTGTCGCCGATCACGCCGTACCGCACCCGGTCCCGGTACACGACCGCCACGACGCTGCCGCCGGTGAGCCCCGACTTCCGGTGGTCCCACACCTTGCTCGGGCCCGGTACGACCACATGGGGGAGCGCGGCCGAGTCCAGGGGTTCGCCGCGGGAGCTCTGGAACGCGGTCTCCGGGAGGAAGTACGGATCGGTCCTCCGGTTGCAGGCCTTCGTCTTCCGGCCGTCGCAGTCGATGTCCATGTCCGCCTTCCAGAAGACGGCGTCCTTGGTGCCGCAGACGGACACCGTCGCCTTGGAGCTGCCGCTGTCCGTGCGGTAGGCGCCTTTCGAGATCCGGGCGCAGGCGCGGACCTCGGCCAGCAGTTCCGCGGCGCTCGCGTTCCCTTCGACGGCGGTCGTCCCGGCCCCTTCCGGCTCCTGTCCGCCACCGGCCCCGGGGCCGGTGGCGGACGCGGGCAGGGCCGCCGCTCCGAGGAGCGCGGCGCCGCAGACGGCGGATGTCAGGGCGAGCATGCGGGTGCGCATGGTGCGGAAGGACCCTTCCCGTAGACCGAGGGACCGCCGTACGGGTCCCCTTGCCGGCACGCCAAGGCCACGGGGCCGGCACCGCGCGCTGTTTCGCGTGATACCGGCCCCCGGGGCCCCTGCTTCGTCCGGCCGGCTCAGTGACCGCCGCCCGGATGCACCACCATGGCCGAGCCGCCGCCGCGGCGCACCTTCTCCGCCGCCGCCAGCCAGCGGCCGTCGGGCAGTCGCTGCACCCCGGTGGCGGCCCCGATCTCCGGGTTCTGCTTGAAGGCGTGGCCGAGCTTCTCCAACTCCGCGCGGACCGGGCTGTTCCACAGGTCCGGCTCGATCTCCGTCGTCGGCGCGTTGCGCTGGCTGGCGCGCGGCGCGGCGATCGCGTCGACCAGCGGGAGTCCCCGGTCCAGGTGTCCGGTGAGCGACTGGAGCACGGTCGTGATGATGGTGGCCCCGCCCGGCGAGCCGAGGGCGAGCACCGGCTTGCCGTGCTGCAGCACGATGGTCGGGGAGATCGACGAGCGCGGCCGCTTGCCCGGACCCGGGAGGTTCGGGTCGTGCACCGCCGGGTTGGCGGGCGCGAAGGAGAAGTCGGTCAGTTCGTTGTTGAGCAGGAAGCCCCGGCCGGGCACGGTGATGGCGCTGCCGCCGGTGGTCTCGATGGTCAGGGTGTAGGCGACGACGTTGCCCCACTTGTCGGCCGTCGTCAGGTGGGTGGTGTTCTCACCCTCGAACGTGGTGGGCGCGGCCGTGCCGCCGCTGCCGCACCGCTCGGGGTCGCGCGGGTCGCCCGGCGCCAGCGGGCTGGTCAGCGCCTTGTCGTCCCGGATCAGGCACTCCCGCGCGTCGGCGAACCGCTGGCCCAGCAGTTCCTTCGTGGGGACGTCCTCGAACGCGGGGTCGCCGACCCAGCGTCCCCGGTCGGCGAACGCGATGCGGCTCGCCTCGATCAGGCGGTGGAGGTACTGCACCCGGTCGGCGCGCGAAAGGTCGGTGGACTCCAGGATGTTGAGGGCCTCGCCGACGCTGGTGCCGCCGGACGAGGAGGGTGCCATGCCGTAGACGTCCAGGCCCCGGTAGCTCACCTTCGTCGGGTCCTTGCGCAGGGTCCGGTAGGCGGCGAGGTCCTCACGGGTCAGGTCGCCGGGCCGCACCACCCGGGTGGCGTCCGGGTCGACGGGCGGCTTGCGCACCGTGCGGACGATGTCGTCGGCCAACTCACCCCGGTACAGCTCCCCGACGCCCTTGCGGCCGAGCTTCTCGTACGTACGGGCCAGGTCGGGGTTCTTGAACACGGTTCCGACCACGGGGAGTTCACCGCCCGGCAGGAACAGCTCGGCGGAGGCCGGGAAGTCGGCGAACCGGGCCTGGTTGGAGGCCGTCTGCGAGCGGAAGGTGCCGTCCACGACGAAGCCGTCCCGGGCCAGGCGTTCGGCCGGTTTCAGCAGCGTACGCAGGGACTTGCTGCCCCACGCGTCCAGGGCCCGCTCCCAGGTGGCCGGGGTGCCGGGCGTGCCGACGCCGAGGCCGCTGGTCACGCCCTCCTCGAAGGGGATCGGCTTGCCGTTCTCCAGGAAGAGGGAGGCGTCCGCGCTGCGGGGCGCGGTCTCGCGGCCGTCGATCGTCCGCACGGCGCGCTTCTTCGCGTCGTAGTGGACGAAGTAGCCACCGCCGCCGATGCCCGCCGAGTACGGCTCGGTCACGCCGAGCGCGGCAGCCGTGGCGACGGCCGCGTCCACCGCGTTGCCGCCCTTGCGCAGCACCTCGATCCCGGCGGCCGACGCGTCCGGGTCGACGCTCGCCACCGCTCCCCCGTAGCCCACCGCCACCGGGGACTTGGGTGGCGCGGGACGCGGGGCGGCGGACGGTGCCGAGGCCACCGGGGCGGCGGCTCCCACCGACGCGACCACGGCGAGGACGGCCAACAGCGACGTGTTCCGGCCGACGGAACGGCGCATACGTACCTCCAGTCAACGGATCTCCCGCCGCAGGGTAGCCCCGGGGGAGCCCGATCGTCAGGACCGCCTCGAACGGTTACCCGAATGACCGATACCATGCGCGCCCATGACGGACGACGTGCGCAACATCGTGCTGGGCGTGATAGCCGCCGGGATCAGTGCCTCGCTGGGCTGGCTCGCCCGGACCTACCTCTGGCGGCGGGGACTCCGCCGCAAACAGGCCTTCTTCGGGCTGCCGGCGAACTCCGAATGCCTGCTCGTCGTCAACCGCTACGCGGGCGCCGAAGGGTCGGTGCACCGTCACGACGCGTTCGCCCTGCTCGAACTCTCCGCCCTCATCAAGGACTGTGCGGCACACGCGCAGATCGTCACGCACGACACGGCCCAGCAGGGGTTCGGGGAGCGCACGGAGTTCTGCGTCGGCGGCCCGACGTCCAACCAGCGGATGGCCGCGCACCTGCGGACCCTGCTCCCCGGGGTGCGGATCAACGTCGAGCAGGACCCGGGCCCGGACCGGGTGGCGTTCCAGATCGGTTCGGAGCGCTACCGGCTGGAGCCGGGCACCTCCGAGTACGTCCTGCTGGCACGCCTGACGGGCAGTCAAGAAGCCCGCCCGGTCTTCCTGTTCTGCGGTCAGCGGGCCATCACCAACCAGGCGGCGACCCGCTATGTCGCGCGCAACTACGAGAAGCTGCGCCGCAAGCACGGTGCCAAGTCGTTCTGCCTGCTGCTGAGGGTCGTCAACTCCGGTGCGTACGGCCCCGATGTGGTCGAGCTAGTCGGCGATGTGACGCGCGAGGCCCAGGCTCCCGTGCCCAGCACGCCCGCCTCCCACCGGGCCGGCGGCTGACCGGCCCGTCGTCAGCGGCGCAGCCGCGCCCGGCCGGCCGCCACCGCCCCGGTGATCTCGCCTATCCCGAACGGCCGGGCCAGCAGCACCACCACGAGCAGCAGCGTGAGCGTCCCGGCCCCGGCGGCCGCCATGTCGCCCGCGCCCTCCGCCGCACGCGCCGCACCGTACGCCAGCGCGCCGGCGGGCAGGCAGGCGGCGACGAGGCGCGCGTGCCCGCCGAGGGTCGGCGACCGCAGCAGCGAACCCGCACCGGTGCCCGAGAGCCGGCGGGACAGGACGTAACCGGTGACGGCGAACCCGGCGCAGAAGGACACCGTGCTCGCCCCCGCCATCCCGGTCACCGCCCAGCGCGCCGGAAGCAGGAGGTACGCGGCGACCGAGAGGCCCGCCTGGACGGCGGCGATCACCAGGTTGAGGAGGAACGGGGTGCGGGTGTCGCCCATCGCGTAGAAGCCGCGGGAGAGGACGTAACTCCCGGAGAAGGCGATCAGACCGGGGGCGAAGGCCATCATGATTCCGGCCATCACGGTGATGTCGGCGGCGGTGGTGCGCCCGTACCCGAAGACGGAGCCGATCACCCATGGTGCGAGCACCAGCAGGGCGGTGGCGGCGGGCACCACGACGGCGGCGCTGGTGCGCAGGGCGTACGCGACGTCGCGGCGCACCCCGGCGAGGTCGCCGTCGGCCGCGGCCCGGCTCATCCGGGGCATCAGCGCGGTGACCAGCGAGACGGTGATGATCCCCTGGGGGACGACCCAGAGTTGATAGGCGTAGCTGTACGCGGTGTAACCCGCCCCGCCGGCGACGCCCTGTTCGACGGCGTGCTGTCCGGTGGCGGTGGAGAGCCGGGTGACGACCCAGTACGCGAGCTGGTTGGTGAGGACCAGCAGCACCAGCCAGCCGGCCGCGCGGACCGGCCGGGTCAGTCCGCTGCCACGCCAGTCGAACCGGGGCCGCCAGCGGAACCGGGCGGCGCGCAGGGCGGGGATCAGGGCGAGGGTCTGCACGGCTATCCCGGCGGTGGTGCCCCAGCCGAGGAGGTGGGCGTCGGCGTTGGAGAGGGTGCCGTCGGAGTCGGCGGCGACGCCGATGTAGAGCCCGAACACCCCGATGATCACGACGTTGTTGAGGACCGGGGTCCACATCATCGCGCCGAACCGGCCGCGGGCGTTGAGGACCTGGCCGAGCAGGGTGAAGAGCCCGTAGAAGAGGATCTGCGGCAGGCAGTAGCGGGCGAGGGCGACGGTCAGTTCGGCCTGGCGTCCGTCGTAGTCGGTGTAGACGCCGACGATGAGGGGCGCCGCCGCCACCGCGAACCCGGTGAGCGCGAGGAGGCCGACGGCGCACAGGGTGAGCAGCCGGTCGGTGTACGCGGCTCCCCCGTCGGCGTGTTCCCTGGCCGCCCGGACCAGCTCGGGGACGAACACCGCGTTGAGCGCGCCGCCGATGAGCAGGATGTACAGGATGTTGGGCACGGTGTTGGCGACCGTGTAGCCGTCGGCGGTCAGGCTGGTGCCGAGAGCGGCGACGACGACGGCCGAGCGGACGAAGCCGGTGGCGCGCGAGACGACGGAGCCGGCCGCCATGACAGCCCCGCTGCGCAGCACCGATGCGGAGCGGACCGGGGGGCCGGTGGTGCTGTCGACGGTCGCGCTCACTGATGGTCTCCCGTGTTCCGAGGTGCTGGCCGACGGTGGAGCGTACTCCGGACCGAGCAGTGAGGTTTCTCCCGGGAAAGGAAGGAACCCGACATGAGGGAAATGCCTCTCCCCTGGTGAGCACCCCTGCCCTGGAGGTTTTTCCGTTGAGTTCCGCACGTCCGCGCATCCGTCGTTCCGCCCCGGCCGGCCGGAGGGCCCGGCTCGCCCTGACCGGGACCGCGGCCCTGCTCGCCGCCGCGCTCACCGCGTGCGCGGGCGACCCCTCGGGCTCCGCCGAGGTGGGCGGGGACGCCGAGGAGCCCGGCACCAGCGTCTCGGTGAACCTCACGGGCACGGCGGCGGCCCCGGGCGGACCGGTGAAGGTGACGCTGGCTCACGGAAGGCTGAAGACGGTGTCGGTGGCGGCGGGCAAGGACGGCACGCTGACCGGGAGGATATCCGCCGACGGCCGGACCTGGACATCCGATCGGGTCGCCGCGCCCGGCACCGCGTACACGGTCGAGGCGCGGGACACGGACGGCGGCAGCGACCGGGCCGCGTTCGCCACCGCCGAGGCCGGGAAGGTCAACAAGCTCCTCCTCGCGCCGGGGAAGAACACGACCGTCGGCATCGCCCAGCCGCTGTCCGTCGTCTTCGACCACCCCGTGAAGAACAAGGCGGCCGTCGAGAGGGCGCTGAAGGTCTCGACGTCCAACGACACCGAGGGCTCCTGGGGCTGGCTCCAGGACTACTCGGGCAAGGACCGCGTCGACTGGCGGCCCGAGGAGTACTGGAAGCCCGGAACGAAGGTCACCCTGGACGCACGGCTGAACGGGGTCGACACGGGTGCGGACGGCGGCTGGTTCGTCCGCGACTACACGACGACGTTCACGGTCGGCGCGGCCCAGGTGGTCAAGGTCGACCTCGACCGGTCCCGGCTCGCCCTGCACCGGGACGGGAAGCAGGTCCTGGACATCCCGATGTCGGCGGGCACCCCGGGCGGCGAGAAGGCCTCCTGGCGGGGCACGGCGGTCCTGATGTCGAAGGAAGGCACGATCAACATGCGCTCCGAGACGGTGGGCCTGGGCGACGCCTACGACAAGATGGTCGATTACTCGATGCGGCTGACCTGGTCCGGGATGTACGTGCACGCGGCCCCGTGGAACGCGGGCTATTTCGGTCAGGCCAACCGGAGTTCGGGCTGCGTCGGCATGAGCGACGCGGACGCCGCGGCCCTGTACGGGCAGGTACGGGTGGGCGACCCGTTCGAGATGACCGGCGCGCAGGCCAAGGGCACGGTCGCCGAGGGCAACGGGTACGGCGCCTGGAACCTCTCGTGGGAGGACTGGGCGGCGAAGAGTGCCCTGACGAGGTAGCCCGGTAGGGCCCGTTCCGGGCCCGGAGCACGTCAGCGGTGCCGCGGCCTCGGAGCGCCACCGACGTGCTCCGGGCCCGCAGCACTACTGACGCCACGTCCAACAATCGTTACCTTCACGCAACGCACCCGGTAGTTACCAGCGGTAAACAACCGGGGTTACCGTCGGGTCACTTTGCACTGACACGCGTGAGGAGTGACCCCGTGGCACGTCCGAAACCGGCACTGCGCACCACCGCTTCGATCACCACCGCCGTCGCCCTGCTCGCCGGGGCCGCGCTCGTCGCCGCCCCGGCCGCGACGGCGGCCCCCGGCACCGCACCCGCGGGCACGACCGCCCAGGGCCTGACGTTCCACGACATCCCCGGGTCCGGGGGCATCACCCTGAAGGGCAACGTCTTCACGCCCGCCGGGGCGGCGGCCGGGACGAAGCATCCACTGATCGTCTTCCCGACGAGCTGGGCCATGCCGCAGATCGAGTACCTGGCCCAGGCCCAGAAGCTCGCCGACTCCGGTTACGTCGTGGTGAGTTACACCTCGCGCGGCTTCTGGCTGTCGGGCGGGGAGATCGAGGTGGCGGGCCCGCCGGACAGCGCGGACGCCTCCGCCGTCATCGACTGGGCGCTGGAGCACACCTCCGCCGACCCGGACCGCGTCGGCATGGGCGGCGTCTCCTACGGGGCGGGCATCAGCCTGCTGGCGGCGGGGCACGACCCGCGCATCAAGGCGGTGGCCGCGCTCAGCGGCTGGGCCGACCTGATCGACTCCATCTACAGCGGGCGCACCCAGCACCTCCAGGCCGCCGCCCTGCTCGGCGGCGCGGGCCTGGTCACCGGCCGCCCCGGAGACGAACTGACGCAGACGCTGAAGGACTTCCTCGGCTCCAACCTGGAGAAGGAGCCGGAGATGATCGCCTGGGGGAAGAAGCGCTCCCCCGCGACGTATCTGGACCGGATCAACGCCAACGGCGCGGCCATCATGATGGGCAACGCCTGGGGCGACACGATCTTCCCGCCCAACCAGTACGCCTCGTTCTACGACAAGCTCACCGGCCCCAAGCGGCTGGAGTTCCGCCCCGGCGACCACGCCACCGCCGAGGCCACCGGTCTGCTCGGGCTGCCCAATGACACCTGGACGAGCACCCGCCGCTGGTTCGACCGCTATCTCAAGGGCGAGCGCAACGGCATCGACACCGAGCTTCCCGTCCAGCTCAAGTCCCGCACCGACCAGGGGTACGAGGGCTACCCGGACTGGAAGTCGGTCGGCGCGGTGAAGAACCGGATCCCGCTGGACGGCACCAAGAAGGTGTGGGCCAACGTCGACTCGGGCGCCAACGGGGGCATCGCGATCCTGTCCAACGCGCTGGACCAGTTCCTGAAGCTGCCACCGACGGTCTCCGTGCCCCTGCTGCCGCGCACCTTCGCGAGCGTCTGGCAGTCGGAGCGGTACGCCACCGCCCAGCGGATCCGGGGCACGTCCGCACTGCACACCACGGTCACCAGCACGAAGCCGAGCGGCACCCTCGTCGCGTATCTCTACGACGTGGGGCCGCTCGGCATCGGCAAACTGGTCAGCAACGCTCCGTACACCTTCCACGGGCAGACGCCGGGCCGGCCGTTCCCCGTCGACCTGGAGCTGTACTCCACGGCCTACGACGTCCCCGCCGGTCACCGGCTCGCCCTGGTGATCGACACCGTCGATCCGTTGTACATCGAGCACAACCCGACCGGAGCGCAGCTGACCTTCTCCTCGCCCGGCACGGACCCGAGTCATCTCTCGGTCCCGCTGCGCGAGAAGTGATCACCGACTGCTGCCGGGCGGGCAGGACCCGGCTACCGCCCTCCCGGCAGCAGCGTCCCGGTGCGGCCGGGGCCACCCCCACCGCCTCCGTCTTCGGACTGCGCCGCTGGCGGCGGGCCACCCAGGTGGCGAACCACGCGGTGGGGCGTACGGGACAGGTGCGGAGCGAGGGACGATTCTCGCTCCGCACCGTCGATCGGCCCGTTCCGGTCAGGTCACCGTCCACTTCTGCGACGCACGGCCGTCGCACCGGGAGATGATCAGCTGGGTTCCATCGGCCCCGCTGCCACCCGCGGTATCGAGGCAGATGCCGCGGTTGCGGATGGTGCCGTCAGACCCCACGGACCAGTCCTGATTGGCGCCGCCGGTGCAGTCCCACAGCTGGACCTTGGTCCCGTCGGCGGAGCCCCAGCCGTCCACATCGAGGCACTTGCCCAGCGACCGCAGTGTGGCACCGGTGGCCTGCCACTTCTGGTTGTCACCGGTGTTGCAGCCCCACAGCTGCACCTTGGTGCCGTTCGCCGAGCTGTTGGCGTTCACGTCAGCGCACTTGCCGCCGACGCCCTTGATCTGCTTCGCGGTGGACGCACCGCCCTGTGCGACGCCGTTCCCGACGAAGTTCAGCGAGTCGATGTCGAACGAGTTGCCCGAGGTCGTCTTGAAGACCAGGTACAGCTCGGTCGTCCCGGCGGGCTTGGTGACGTCGACCGCCGGTGTGTTCTGGTAGGCGTCCCAGCCGCCGGTGCTCGGGACGGGCACCGTGGCGAGCAGCGCGCCCGATGGGGAGCCGTCACGCAGTTCGACCGTTCCCCCGCCCGTAGGGGAGGAAAGTCTGAGCGAGACCTTGTCGATGCCCGTGAAGTTGACCGGGGAGTAGGAGACCCAGTCGTTGTCGCTGATGTCGCCGAGCCGGCCGCCGGACTCGGCGCCTGCCTGGGACACGACCCGGATTCCGGACTGACGAGTGTAGAACTCGGCTTGCTTGTGCTTGGGCTGAAGCAACGCTTTGGCGCTGCCGCCCAGGGCAGGCACCCCGGAGGCGCCCTTGTCCGTGTAGCTGGAGGAGACGACGTAGGACACGTTCAGGTCGGCGTGACCGGCATCCGTCTCCGGGACGATGGTGCCTGAGCAGCCGGTGATCACGTCGGTGTCGTGCGCGTGCTCGTCATGTCCGAGCGAGGGCACGGTCCTGACTTTGCCGCAGTCGATCGTGCCGTCTTCCGGGTCGGTGACGTTCACCGTGTACGGGATGCGGTCGCCCCAGTCGTACATGCCGCCGTTCGGCACGGAGAGTTCGACGGTCGGCGCGGTGTTGCCGGAGGTCACGGTGAGGTTGGCGGTGCCGGTGCGGCCGCCTGTGTCCGTGACGGTGAGCTGGGCGGTGAACTGTCCCTTCCCGGTGTAGGTGTGTGTCGGGGACGCCTGGTCGGAGGTCGCTCCGTCGCCGAAGTCCCAGCGGTAGGAGAGTGTGCCGCCCTCGGGGTCGTGCGAACCCGCGCTGGAGAACTTCACCGTCAGCGGCGAGGGCCCGGAGGTCGGGGTGGCGGTGGCCTTGGCGAGGGGGCGTCGGTCACCGGAGCTGTAGTCGATGCGGTAGAGGCCGGAGTCGGGGTTGTCCCGGCCGAAGCCGCTGCCCCATTCCAGCAGGTACATCGCCCCGTCGGGGCCGAACTTCATGTCCATCGGGGACTTGAGGCTCAGGTCCGGCAGGAAGTCGTTGATCTTGAGCAGCTTCCCCTCGTCGTCCAGGCGGAACTCGTGCAGTGTGTTGCGCGACCACTCGCCGAAGAAGGGCGTCTTGTCGAAGTAGGCCGGGAACTTCGTCTCCGAGGGGTTGTCGGGGTCGTACTGATACACGGGGAAGGCGGCGGGCGCCTCGCCGCCCTCGCCCATCTCCGGGAACTTCCCCCCGTTGACACCGTTGCCGTACCAGACGTCTGCCTTCTTGGCCGCCGGGAGGTTGGTCAGGCCGGTGTTGTTGGGTGACTCGTTGACCGGAGCCGCGCAGTTGAAGTCGGGTCCGGACTGGCCGGTGGCGTAGTCGTAGTCCCGGTAGGGGATGTTGTCGCCGACGCAGTACGGCCAGCCGTAGAAGCCCGGCTCCTTGACGGCGTTCCACTCGACGATCGCCGCCGGCCCTCGGGCCGCGTTGTCGGAGCCGGCGTCCGGGCCGTAGTCCGCGGCGTAGACCGTGCCGTCTTCCGGGTCGACGGAGAAGCGGAAGGGGTTGCGGAAGCCCATGGCGTAGATCTCGGGCTTGGTCTTCGCTGTTCCGGGGGCGAACATGTTGCCGGTCGGGACGGTATAGGTGCCGTCGTCCTCCGGGTGGATGCGCAGGATCTTGCCGCGCAGGTCGTTGGTGTTCGCGGAGGTGCGCTGGACATCGTTGTCCGCACGTCCCGGACGTTCGTCGATCGGCGCGTATCCGTCGGAGCGGAACGGTTCCACGTCGTCGCCGGTGCCTATGTACAGGTTGCCGCCCGGGCCGAAGGCGATGTATCCGCCGGTGTGTCCCGGTTCCGGGGACTGACGTGAGGAGGGGACCTTCATGACCACTTTTTCGCTGGCCTTGTCGATGGTGTCGCCGTTGGCGGTGAACCGGGACACGCGTGCGATGTCCTCGGTGCCGCCGGCCGGCGAGTACATCAGGTAGATCCACCGGTTGGTGGCGAAGTCCGGGTCCAGTGCGAGGCCGGTCAGTCCGTCCTCGCCTCCGGTGTAGACGTCGAGCGTGGCGGCGGTGAGCACATCGCCGGTGCCGGGTTTGTGCACCTTTACCTTGCCGCCGTACTCGGCGTAGAAGACCCGGCCGTCGTCGGCGATGTCCAGGGCGGCGGGGCCGACGGTGTTCTCGTCCAGCGGGACCTTCTCGTAGTCGGCCCAGGTCGTGGGACCGCAGTCTGCCGCGACTTTGCCGCCCGCGGTCTCGACGCCGCCCACGACATGGTCGCGGAAGAGCGGGTCGGAGTAGCTGGCGTTGTCGTGGCCCATGGCGGTGGCCCACACACTGCCGCCCTCGGCATCGCGGCACCAGGAGATCGGGTGGTCGGCCCCCATGGCCTCGCTGCCCGGATCGTAGGTGGTCTCGTCGGCGGTGACCAGGACGTGCACGTCGCCGCGCGGGTTGGGGTCGAAGTTGTACCACTCCTCCGTGCGTTCCCAGCGGTCGGGAAGGTGCGAGGTGGAGGGGTGGACGCGGTCGGCGACCTTGGCGGTGCCCTTCAGGCTGCCGGGCGAGTGCGCGGGCATGTGCGCGCCGCCGTTGACCAGCTGGTCCCACCAGGGGAATTCGTTCTCGATGCCCATGTCGAGCGTGTTGTGGATGGCCGCGATGCCACCGCCGTCGCGGACGTAGCTCTGCATGGCCTGGCGTTGGGCGTCGGTCTCCCAGACCATGCCGGACGTCTGGACCATGGCGATCACGTCGTACTCGGCGAGGTCTGTGTCGTTGAAGACGGCCGAGTCCTCGCTCGTGGTCAGCTCCCATCCGCGTTCGGCGGCGACCTGGTCGAACATGGTGATGGCTGCCGGAATGGAGCCGTGCCGGTAGGCGCCGGGTGCGGTCTTGGTGAACAGGAGGACGTGGAAGCCCTCGGGGTGGGCGGAGGCCGGGGCGCTCAGGCCGGTCATGAGGAGGGCGGAGCTGACTAAACTCAGCCCCCATTTCGTCGTTCTGGATCTCATGTGCGGCTCCTGCGGCGGTAGATGTGGTACGTGGATGGCTCTTGCGGACATCGGACGCGGGGCGGGAACACGAGTGCCGAACCGGCGCTCAAGCCGGTGTCGGGTCAGGCAGGGCGGCAGAGGTGGGGCGTCGTTCGGCCTGGCGGAGGAAGGCGAGGCCCCGGGTGGCGAGGTCGTCCTGGCTGGGGGCGAGCGGCCGCCAGATGGAGGCGGCGACTGCGATGGTCGCGTTGTGGGCGGTGAAGGATTCGATGCACAGGGGTCCCTGATGGCCCTCGTCGTCCAGGGCGTCGAGGAATCCTGGCCAGTCCAGGTGGTCGTCGCCCGGTGCGCCCCGGTCGTTGGCGCACACCTGGACGTGGAAGATGCGGCCGGTGGCCCGGCGTACGGCGTCCGGCAGCGACCGTTCCTCGATGTTCTGGTGGTAGGTGTCGAGGGCGACCCCTATGGTTTGGGCGGACAGTCCGTCCATCGCCGCAACTGTCTGGTCGATGGTGTTGAACAGGCTCGTCTCGTACCGGTTGAGCGGCTCGACGGCGATCCGGATGCCCGTCTGGGCAGCGTGTGTGACGACCGGCGCGATGTTCTCCCGCCACTGCTCGTACGCCGCCGTTCGCTCGCCGTCGTCCATCTGCCAGGTGTGGCCGACGGCGGCGTAGACGGGGCCGGCCACGACGGGGGCGCCGAGCAGCGCGGCCGCGTCGACGCACTGCCGTAGGTAGTCCTGGGTGGTGCGGACCACCGTGGGCGTGGCGCGGACGAGATCGCGCCCCGGCGGCATCACGGCGCACACCGCGGCGGGCGTGAGGCCCTGGTCGGCCAGGAGGCCGGCGGTGGTGGCGGGCTGCCAGTCGCCGGGCTGCTCCAGTGGGAGTTCGGCGCAGTCGAAGCCCCAGGCGGCCAGGCGCGGCAGCACCTCTTCAAGGGCCTTGTCGGTGACTGGTGAGTGCCAGATCCAGGGGTTGGCGCCGATCGCTCGCCGTACGTTCGGGGTCACTTGCCGCCCCATTCGCCGGGGTAGCCGGGAAGCTTCTCGCAGCCGCAGGCACCGTAGTGCAGCGGCGGCATGCCCTCTTCGTAGTAGGAGTCGAAGGTTTCCTTCGTCACGACCGGCTGCGGCAGTGTCCACTGCTTCGGCACCTCCTGTCCGCCCAGGACGCGCAGCGCGGCGATGACGGGCGTACGCCACTGGAAGGTGGGGTAGGTCGGTGCGATGGCGGTGAGGTCCTTGTCCTTCCACGCCTGGAGGAAGTCCTGCTGGTCCTCGCCGGTGATCGGCGGCACGTCCTTGCCGGCGTCCTCGAACGCCTCGACGGCTGCGACGCCGGTGGCACCGGAGTCCATCCAGACCCCGTCAATGGTGCCGTGCCGGGAGAGGGCATCGGAGACGATCGACTTGGTCTTCGAGGGGTCGCCGTCGGTGAACTTCACCTCGGCCACCTTGAGTCCGGCCTTGTCGAACGCCTTCTTCGCCGCGGCCCAGCGGTTTTCCAGGACGTCCACGCCGGGTGAGATCCGTAGCGCGACGATCTTTCCGCCGCTGTCCACCTCGTCGACCAGAAAGTCGGCTGCCGCGGCGCCGTAGGCGTAGCCGCCGACGGGGCTGATGAAGGTGACTCCGCAGTCGGTCTGTACGCCGCGGTCGAAGACGATCACCGGGAGCTTGGTGCACGCCTCCTGTACCGCCGGAGTGAGGGTGGCGGTGGTGTTGGGCGAGACGATCAGCGCGTCGCAGTCCTGGCCCGACAGCTCCTGGATGTCGGAGATCTGTTTGTCGTCCTTGCCCTGCGCGTCCAGAACGGTGAAGTCCGTGATCTCGTCGTGCAGTTTCACCTCCGCCTTCATGCTCCTCAACCCCACCTGCCGCCAGGGGTTGAAGACGCCCGCGTTGGAGAAGCAGAGATGGACGCCTTTGGCACCGCCTTTCATCGCGTACTTCGACGTGTCGGTCATCTCCGGGTTCAGCATCTGCTCCCACGGCTTGTCGGCGGGACCCTGGGGTGTCGCCCCGGCGAGCGACAGTTGACGCTCGTACTCGGCCTGGTCGAAGAACTCCGCGTCCTCACCACCCGGTCGGGACTGTTCGGAGGCAGTGGCGCCGGCCCCCGGGCCGTCCTGTGGCACATCGGAGGAGCAGGCGGACAACAACGCCGCGGCCAGCAGGGCGGCGAGAGGAGCAGCCAGGCGGGCGGGACCGCCGGGTCGTCCGGTACGAGATGCGCGGCTCATGAGGAGGTGCCTCCGGAGGGTTGTGTACGGGGACGGCGCAGCCGCTTCAGTCCCGGGAGCCCGGCGGCTCCGAGGCCGACGGCCGCGATGACGATGACGCCCTGGACGGTGGACTCCAGGGCGCCGGACACTCCCTGGAGGTTGAGCAGTGTGAAGAGTGCTTGGAGTGAGAAGGCCCCGGCCATGGCGGCGACCACGGATCCGCGGCCACCACCGAGCAGGACCCCGCCGAGGACCACGGCGGTGATGGCCTCGAACTCCAGGCCGCGGCCGGCCTGGGCGGAGACACCGGAGAACCCGGCGACGAGCACCGCGGCCAGCGCGGCGGCCGTACCCGAGAGCACGAACGCCAGAACGCGGACGCGAGGAACCCGTACGCCCGACAGGTGCGCGGTACGTTCGCTGTCGCCCGTGGCGAGGAGGGTACGGCCGAAGTCGGAGCGCATCAGCCACACGGCGGCGGCTCCGACCACAAGACAGGCGGGGACCGCCCAGGGCAGCCAGCCGCCCGCGGAGCCGCGGCCGAACTCCCGGAAACTCTGCGGAAGCACGCCCTGCGGGGAACCACCGGTCCAGTAGAAGACGGCACCCTCCAGAATGAGCATCATGCCGAGGGTGGCGATGAACGACGGCACCCGGAGCCTGGTGGTGATGAGCCCGTTGGCCAACCCCACCAACGCCCCGCCGACCAGCAGTCCCACGGTGACCAGCAGCCAGGGGGCGCCCGGGTAGGAGCCGTAGAACTCGGCCCCGGCCACCACTCCCACGGTCACCACCGCGCCGACCGAGAGGTCGAAGCCGCCGGAGACGATGACGAGATACTGGCCCGCGGCCAGGATCACCAGCGGGGCCGCGCGCTTGACGAAGGCAAGGAAGCTGTCGGGTTCGTAGAAGCCTGGGTTGGTGAGCGCCAAGGCTGCGAGCAGGACGACGAGGAGCACATGGACGGGGGCGCCGGTGCCCAGGCGCCGGACCGCCCGGGCGGCGGTGTTGGGAGTCGGGTCTTCTGTCGTGGTCGTCGTGGTCATGCCGACTGCTCCTGCCCCTGGACGCCGGGCGCCCCGCTCGTTTTCGCTTGTCCCCCCGTTTGCGCTTGTCCCCGGCCCGCGCGGCGCGGTCGTCGGGCGGCCCGGTCCGAGCGGGGCCGGGCGTAGATGGCGACGGCGGCGATGATGACGACACCGCGCACGACGTTCTTGAAGAACGGATCGACGGAGAGCTGGTTGAAGACGCTGTCCAGCACGGACAGAACCAATACGCCTCCGAGGGTGCCCGCTACGCCGCCACGTCCTCCGGCGAGGGCTGTGCCGCCGAGCACGACCGCGGCGATGGACTCCAGGTCGTAGCGGGCGTCCGTGCCGGCCCAGGGGGCGCCCGCACCGAGCCGGGCAGCGAGAAACAGGGCGGCTGCCCCGACACACAGCGAGCACAGCACGTGTGCGAGGACGACGGCGCGTCCCGTGCGCACACCGGACAGCCGGGCGGCGTGCTCGTCGCCGCCGGTGGCGTACATGTGGTGGCCGACGCGGGTGCGCCGGGTGATCAGCCATGCGACGACGGCGACCGCGATCAGCAGGAGGACGGATACGGGAACGAAGCCGACGCGGTCGTAACCCAGGCGTCGGAAGGATGCGGGGACGTGGCCGGCAGGGCCGGTGTAAGTGTCTTCGATGTAGCCGCGCAGGATGAACGCCATGCCGAGCGTGGCGATGAACGCGTTGACCTTCAGTCCGGTGACGATCAGCCCGTTCGCGACGCCGACGGCGGCGGACAGAGCGAGGACGGCCAGGACGGCGGTGACAACGTTTCCGCTCTCCATCATCTCCGCGGCGATGAGCGTGCCGAGGCTGACAAGATACGCAACGGAGAGGTCGAGGGACCCGGTGAGGATCACCACCGACTGGCCGACCGCGACGAGACCCAGGGCGACCGAGTTCTGGAGGATGCCCGTGACGGTGGACCGGGTCATGAACTCGCCGCCGTCCGCGGCCACGACCATCCAGCCGACGAGGGTGACCGCGAGTGCGGCCAGCCACACGGCGACCACGGGGTCTCCCAGGCGGATGCGGCCCAGGACGCTTCCGCGGGACGCAGCCTCGGCCGCGGCCCCGCCGGGGATGGCCGTCATGCCGCTCGTCCCTGGTCATGGCCGGTGTCACCCGTGGCCAGTCGCATGATGTCTTCCTCGGCGGTGCCTGCGGGCAGTTCGCCGACCAGCGCTCCGTCGGCCATCACCAGGATCCGGTCGCTCATCCCGATCAGCTCGGGTAGTTCGGAGGAGACGATGAGCACGGCGAGGCCCTCACGGGCGAGATCGCGCACGAGGGTGTGGATGGCTGACTTCGCGCCGACGTCCACGCCTCGGGTCGGTTCGTCGAACAGGAGCACCCGGGGGCGGGCCGCGAGCCACTTGGCGATGACCACCTTCTGCTGGTTTCCCCCGGAGAGGTAGCGCACCTCTTGGTCCAGGCCGCGGGACCGCAGCGCGACCCGCTCCAGGAGCCCTTCGACATCTTGTCCCCCGACGACGGACACGGCTCGCGTGACGAGCAGGGCGTTGTCCCGCACGGACTGGCGCAGGGCCAGGCCCTCGGCTTTGCGGTCCTCGGTGACCAGCGCGACACCGCCCCGGATCGCTTGGCGCGGACTGCCGGGCAGCATGGGACGCCCTACGACGGTCATCGAGCCCCGGGTGAACGGTGCGGCGCCGAACAGAGCCCGCACCAGGGAGGTACGGCCCGACCCCTGCAAGCCTGCGACCCCGGTGACCTCGCCGGCCCGTAGGGTCAGCCCGATGTCGGTGAGGCGCTCATTGCCGGCGTCGGTGAGGGTCAGGAGCGGCTCGCCGATCTCCCCGGCTTCGGCACGGGGCGGGTAGTACGCGTGCAGTTCACGGCCGACCATGGCCCGCACCACCTCATCGGGGGTGGTCGCGGCGGTGGTGAGGGAGGCGGCCTTGCGGCCGTCTTTCAGCACGGTGATGCGCTGGGAAAGGTCGAATACCTCGCGCAGGCGATGGCTGATGTAGAGAATGCCGATACCGCGGGCGGCGAGTCGGCGGATAAGCACGTAGAGCAATTCCACCTCGTGGTCGGCGAGGGGTGCCGTCGGCTCGTCCATGACCAGCACACGGACGTCAGATGCTGCCAGCGCTTTGACGATCTCCACGGTCTGCTGCCGAGCCACCGAAAGCTCCCGTACCTGCATGCGGGGGTCGATCCCGGTTTCGTCCAGCTCGGCGAGCAGTTCGGCGGTGCGTCGCTCCATCGTGCGGCGGTCGACCAGTCCCCGGCGCACCGGCTCACGGCCGAGGAAGACGTTCTCGGCGACGGTGCGGTGCGGTAGGAGAGCGAATTCCTGGTGGATAAGGGCGATTCCGGCGGCCTGCGCCTGCACGGGGTGGGTAAAGACGTGGGGGGCGCCATCGAGGCTGATGGTGCCCTCATCGGGGATGTACTCCCCGGCGAGCACCTTCATCAGCGTGGACTTTCCCGCGCCATTCTCCCCGACCAGGGCGTGAACCTCGCCCGGTTTCAGGTCGAGTGATACCCCGTGTAACACCCGAGCCCCGAGGAAGCTCTTCGAGACACTGCTCATCGTCAGCATGCTCGGCAGGATTGCGACCCAACTTTGTCCTGTCAACACTTAAAGCGAGACCAATAGTGACGCAGAAACTCATTACTTTGCCTGATCGTCGAACAAAGCATGGTCCGAAGCTGATCACGGCCATAAGGTTGCACAAGTGAACACTCACGTCTCCTCGTCTTCTCCGCCCTCGGAGTCCGGTTCCGCCCCGCGTTCGCCCATCGGTCAGACACCCGGCGACATCCTGGCGTTGATCAGTTCCGGCGACGCCGTCACGCGCGCCGAGATCGCCCGGCATACCGGGCTCGCCCGCTCCACCGTCTCCCAGCGGATCGATGCCCTCATCGCTCACGGATTCGTCGACGAGGACGCCGAAGCGCCCTCCACCGGCGGCCGCCCACCGCGTCGCCTCGCTCTGCGCACCTACGGGCACGCCATAGCCGGGGTCGACATCGGGGCGTCACACTGCCGGGTCGGGCTGCTGGACATGGGCGGCACCCTGATCGTGGCTCGCGAGGACCCGCTGACCATTGCGAACGGGCCCGAGGCGGTCCTCGGCCACGTCGAACGCACTCTGCACACCTTGCTCGAAACGGCTGACGGGACGGCATCGCGGACGCTTCGGGCCATCGGCGTCGGCGTGCCCGGCCCGGTGGAGTTCTCGACGGGGCGTCCGGTGGATCCGCCGATCATGCCGGGCTGGCACCAGTACCCCATTCCCCAGTTCTTCGAGGACCGGTTCGGCGTTCGGGCACTCGTGGACAACGATGTGAACGTCATGGCCCTGGCCGAGCAACGACGTGCGTTCTCGGACACGCTGCACCTGTTGTACCTGAAGGTCGGCACGGGCATCGGTTGCGGCATCGTCGCCGACGGCCGCATCCACCGGGGTGCACAGGGGTCGGCCGGAGACATCGGGCACATCCGGGTGGGCGAGCGGGACGAGCCGTGCCACTGCGGCAACTCGGGCTGCTTGGAAGCCATCGCGGGTGGCGCCGCGCTGGCTGCTCGGCTACGAGCGGCGGGTCTTGAGGCCGCGGGGAGCCTCGACATCGTGCAACTGGTCATGGAAGGAAACCACGAGGCCGTCCGCATGGTCCGCGAGGCCGGCCGCTCGGTCGGCGAGGTGCTGTCGGGGCTGGTCAACTTCTTCAACCCGGAAACGGTCGTCGTCGGGGGCGCCCTCGCCGCCGTGCACGACCAACTTCTCGCCGGTGTCCGCGAAGCGGTCTACCGCCGGTCCAATCCGCTGGCGACCCACGTGCTGCGGATCGAACCCAGCAGGATCGGTGAGAACGCGGGGGCAATCGGTGCCGGCACCTTGGCGCTGGAGCACGCGCTGTCCCCCGCCCAGGTCGACCGCGCCCTGACGACGGACGCGGCGGTGTGAGCGCAGCCGACACCGCCGGGCGCACGAAACGACAACCGGACGCGCCGCCCGACGCCGTCCTCGACCCGGCCTGCACGGCACACACGGGCCTCCCCCCGCCCGGGGGCGATCCGTCGAGCGGTCCCCTCCAACGCGCAGGTGCGGCAGCTGATCCACCGACTGCGGACCGGCGAGGACGTCCTCGACCTCGCCGGCTCGCCCCTTGCCGCCATGGGAGACGCAGGGGAGAAGGATCCTGCCCATCGAGGCCGGGTAGAGCTGATTCAAGCCAACCTGGGCCAACCCGACCGGCGCGCAGCTGACCTTCTCCTCGCCCGGCACGGACCCGAGTCATCTCTCGGTCCCGCTGCGCGAGAAGTGATCACCGACTGCTGCCGGGCGGGCAGGACCCGGCTACTGCCCTCCCGGCAGCAGCGTCCCCGGTTCGGCCGGGGCCACCCCCACCGCCTCCGTCTTCGGACTGCGCCGCTGACGGCGGGCCACCCAGGTGGCGAACCACGAGAGCAGCATGCACATCCCGATGTAGATCGGAGAGATCACCATCACGACGGGGATGAAGGGAAGATCGTAGTCGAGATTCGACGCGATCAGCTTTCCGGCGTGGAGGAATTCCTCGTAGGTGATCAGATAGCCCAGTGAGGTGTCCTTGAGCGCGACCACCAGCTGACTGATGATGGTCGGCAGCATCGCGCGTACGGCCTGGGGAGCCAGGACGAACGTGGTGACCTGTGTCTTGCGCATGCCGAGCGCGTACGCCGCCTCGCGCTGGCCCCGGTCCACGGAGTTGATCCCGGTGCGGAACACCTCCGCGAGGACGGAGCCGTTGTAGAGCGTCAGCCCGGCGACCAGGGCGGGCAGCGGCTGGACCTTCAGCGCCACGAAGATGAAGAAGATCATCACCAGCACCGGCATGGCCCGGAAGAACTCGACGAGCAGGGTGGAGATCCAGCGCAGCACCCGGTGTTCGGAGAGCCGGCCGACCGCGAGGACCGCGCCCAGGACGAGCGAGAGGACCGCGGCGTACGCGAACGCCTTGAGGGTGTTGCCGAGGCCGCGCAGCAGCAGTTCCTGGATGCCCTTGTACGCGAAGGGCGTCCACTTCTCGGCGGTGAACTGGTCGGTGTCGAAGAGCAGGTAGACGATCCAGCCGAACAGCGCCAGGATCACCACCGTCGAGGCGATCCCGTACATCAGGTGCCGTTTGCGGGTCACCGGGCCGGGGATGTCGTAGAGCGCGGTGGCCGCCGGCAGGGCGGGCCTGCGGGTGAGGGTCTTGGTCATCGTGCCACTCCCCAGCGCTTCTCCATCACGTTGAACACCGCGCTGATGGTCAGGGTGATGATCAGGTAGCCGACGGCGATCCAGATGAAGGACCAGATGATGCTGTAGCCCAGCTCGTTGAGCGTCTTGTAGGTGCCGAGGAGTTCGGTGACGCTGAACGCCCCGGCGATCGCGGAGTTCTTCGCCAGCGCGATCAGTGTCGAGCCGACCGGCGGGATCACCGACCGGAACGCCTGCGGCAGCACCACGGTGCTCAGGGTCTGGCCGAAGTTCATACCGAGGCTGCGGGCGGCCTCGCCCTGCCCCTTGGGCACGGTGTTGATGCCGGAGCGCAGCACTTCGCAGATGAAGGCCGAGGTGTAGCAGCCGAGCGCCAGCACGGCGAAGACCTGGAACGGCAGGACGAGCCCGAAGCGGGGCAGGCCGAGCAGGACCGCGAAGAACAGCAGCGTCAGCGGGGTGTTGCGGAGCACGGTGACCCAGACCGTGCCCAGCACCCGGAAGGAGCCGACGGGCGCGACCCGGAAGGACGCCATCAGGAAGCCGAGGACGAGCGCCAGCGCGGAGGCGTAGACGGTCAGCTCGACGGTGCCGAGGAAGCCCTTGCCGTAGAGGGAGAAGTTCTCTGTCAGTACGTCCATGGGTGGGGCCGTCCCCTCAGTTCGCCGGGTAGCGGTCGATGGGCGGCGGGGTCGGCGCGGGTGCTCCGGAGAGCCCCAGGGTCGCTTCGTACGCCTTCTTCCAGTTGCCGTCCTTCTCGTTGGCCTCCAGCGCGTCGTTGAGAGCGTTGCGCAGCGCGTTGTCGTTGCGCGGTACGCCGATGCCGTACGGCTCCTGGGAGAAGGGCTTGCCGACGACCTTCATCTCGTCGGGCGCCTTGGCCGCGAAACCCAGCAGGATCGCGTCGTCGGTGGTGACGGCGTCGACCTGGAAGGTGAGGAGGTTGTCGACGCAGATCGAGTACGTGTCGTACGCGACGAGCGTCGCCTTCGGGTAGTCGGCGGCGATGCGCTGGTAGGGAGTGGAGCCGGCCGCCGAGCAGACGGTCTTGCCCGCCAGGTCCTGGGGCCCGTTGATGTCGTTCTCGTCGGTACGCACCAGCAGCCCCTGGCCGGCCATGTAGTACGGGCCGGCGAAGCCGACGAGCTTCTTGCGCATGTCGTTGATGGTGTAGGTGCCGACGTAGTAGTCGATCTGGCCGTTCTGCAGGGCGGTCTCGCGGTTGGCGGAGGCGATCGTGCGGAAGCGGATCGTCTCCGGGTCGAAGCCGAGCGAGGCCGACATCATGCGGGCGATCTCGATGTCGAACCCGGAGTAGATCCCGCTCGCGGGGTCCTTCTCCCCCAGGTACGGCTGGTCCTCCTTGGCGCCGACCACCAGATGGCCGCGCTTCTTCGCCTTGGTCCAGGTGCGGGAGTCGGGCAGTTCGAAGCCGGTGTCGACCTGGTAGACCGGCAGTGCCTCGGCCTTTGGCCCCTTGACCGGCGGGCTGCCGTCCTTGCCGCAGCCCGCGGCGAGTGCGGCGAGCAGAAAACCGGCCACGAGGGCGGCGGTCCTGCCCGTGCGCGTGTTCCTCGTGCGCAACATGGAAGCCTCCCCTCAGTGCTTGAGGATCTTGGACAGGAAATCCTTGGCGCGGTCGCTCGAAGGGTTCGTGAAGAAGTCCTCCGGGGTGCGGTCCTCGACGACGCAGCCGTCGGACATGAACACGACGCGGTTGGCCGCGGAGCGGGCGAAGCCCATCTCGTGGGTGACCACGACCATGGTCATGCCGTCCCGGGCGAGCTGCTGCATGACCTCCAGGACCTCGTTGATCATCTCCGGGTCGAGCGCCGAGGTGGGCTCGTCGAAGAGGAGCGCCTTGGGGTCCATGGCCAGGGCGCGGGCGATGGCCACGCGCTGCTGCTGGCCGCCGGAGAGCTGGGCGGGGAACTTGTCCGCGTGGGCGGCCAGGCCGACGCGCTCCAGGAGCTCGCGGGAGCGCCGGTCGGCCTCGCCCTTCTTGCGCTTGCGGACCTTGAGCTGGGCCAGCGAGACATTGTCCAGCACGGTCTTGTGGGCGAAGAGGTTGAACGACTGGAAGACCATGCCGACTTCGGCACGGAGCTGGGCCAGGCCCTTGCCCTCCGCGGGGAGGGGTCTGCCGTCGATCCTGATGCTGCCGGACTCGATCGTCTCCAGCCGGTTGATGGCCCGGCACAGGGTGGATTTCCCCGAGCCGGAGGGGCCGATGACCACCACCACCTCCCCGCGGCCGACGGTGAGATTGATGTCCTGAAGTACGTGCAACTCCCCGAAGTGTTTGTTGACGTCCCTCAGTTCGATCAACGGATCGACGGCCATGCGCTGCCCTACCCACTTGTCGCTGTGTCGAGGTCAGCGCAAACTATCCATCGCGAAAAGGGACTTCGCACCCGACACGCGTAAATAGCGCAAAAGGCTTTTTAACTGGATTAGGCGAGGAGAGCGGCCTCGCGGCTCAGTTCTCGGCGGACTCCGCGTACACCTGGGAGAGCTCGGGGCTGCCCGCCATCGCCCAGTCGAGTCCGGCCGCGACGACGTCGATCTCCCGCCCGGACTCCAGCCGCACCACGGGCTGACCGCTCGGCCAGACGTCCCATGCCGCGCCCGGAACGGTCCGCACGATCACGGTGCCGAGGTAGAGACCGGCGTCGTTGCCGAGCCAGGGAAGCTCCTCGGGGTCGTCGCGCCAGCGGGGCGGCAGCTGGTCGAGCGCGGCCAACGAGGCGGGGGTGTCATCGAGTTCGAGTCCGTGCTGCCCCGCCCTGACGCGCAGCAGTTCGCATTCGGCGAGCAGTTCGGCCACACCGTCGGGGTCTGCCTCGACGGCTGCGGCGAGTGCGCCTGAATGCGTACCCCCCTGACGCTTACGCCAGTTGTCCAAGAAAGGGATGTTCATACCACTAGGGTCCCATCCCCGCCAGGTTCCGCACCACAGGGCGCGCGGCGTTCACCGATCCCCCACCCCGCCCCGGCCCGGGATCCGAGCAGATATCTAAAGTACGCACATGAGTGCACACGCTTACGTTTCGGAACTGTTCTCGCTGGAAGGCCGGGTGGCGGTGGTCACCGGTGGCAGCTCCGGCATCGGCCGGGCGATCACCGGCGCCCTGGCCCGGGCCGGCGCGGGCGTCGTCGTGGTGGCCCGCCGGGAGGCCGAGCTGAGCGCGACCGTGGACGAGCTGACCGCCGAGGGCTGCCGCGCCGCCTGGGTCAGCGCGGACCTGAGCACCACCGAGGGGGTGCGCGCGGGGGCGGACGAGGCCGTGCGGGCGTTCGGGGAGCCGGACATCCTGGTGAACTGTGCCGGGATCAATCTGCGGCCGCCGATGAGCGAGCTGGGCGAGGACGTCTGGGACACCACGATGGCGGTGAACCTGAAGGCGCCGTTCCTGCTGGGGCAGCGCTTCGGGCCCGGCATGGCCGAGCGCGGGTACGGGCGGATCATCCACGTCACCTCGCAGCAGGCGCACCGGGCCTTCGTGAACAGTGGCGCGTACGGGGTGTCCAAGGGCGGCCTGGAGTCCCTGGCCCGCTCCCAGGCCGAGGCCTGGTCCCCGCACGGTGTCACCGTGAACACCCTGGTGCCCGGGTTCGTCCTGACTCCGCTGAACGAGCGCCTCGCCTCGGACCCGGAGAAGGTGGCGTCGCTCGCCGCCCGGACCCTGGTCGGCCGCAACGGCCTCGCGGAGGACTTCGCGGGGGCCGCGGTGTTCCTGGCGGGGCGCTCCTCGGCGTACGTCACCGGGCAGTCGGTGTCCGTGGACGGCGGGTTCTCGGTGCACTGAGGGGCCCGTGCGCCCGGACGGCGGGTTCTCGGTGCACTGAAGGGCCCGTGCGCCCGGACGGCGGGTTCTCGGTGCACTGAAGGGCCCGTGCGCCCGGACGGCGGGTCGGCACACCGAGCCGGTGCGCCCGGGCGGTGGGTTCTCGGTGACCGACCGTCGGTGCGCCGGGCCCGCCGCCCGCCGTGAGGGACCTCGGGGCCTTCTACTGCCGGAGAGCCTGTGCCGCCTCGTCCACCGCCCGCTCCACCGCGGCGGACACGGCCTCCTTGTCCGGACCGAGGCCGGTCAGCACGCCGGAGCCGTCCTCGAACTCCAGCAGGGCCAGCAGGATGTGCTCGGTGCCCACGTAGTTGTGGCCGAGGCGGAGCGCCTCGCGGAAGGTCAGCTCCAGGACCTTCCTGGAGTCCGCGTCGTACGGGATCAGCTCGGGCGTCTCGTCCACGGCGGCGGGCAGCGCTGCGGTCGCCGCCGCCCGCAGCGCGTCCGCCGTCACGCCCTGGCCGGTGAGGACGCGGGCGGCGATGGCTTCGGGCTCGGCGAGCAGGCCGAGGATCAGGTGGGCGGGGACGATCTCGGCGTGCCGGGCGGCCTGGGCCTCGTTGTGGGCGGCGACCACCACATTGCGGGCGCGCGGGGTGAAGCGGTTGAAGCCCTCGTTCGGGTCCAGGTCCGAGGAGCCGCCGCCCTTCTTGGGCACGAAGCGCTTCTGGGCGGCCTGGCGGGTGACCCCCATGCTCCGGCCGATGTCGGTCCAGGAGGCACCGGAGCGACGGGCCTGATCCACGAAGTGGCCGATGAGATGGTCGGCGACGTCTCCGAGGTGGTCGGCGGCGAGCACCGCGCCGGAGAGCTGCTCCAGGGCGTCGTCGTTGGTCTTCTTGATGGCCTCGATCAGATCGTCGAGGCGCACGGAAGGGCTGGCAGGAAGAGGCTGCGTCATGTGACAACCGTAGGTTGACACCCATCGAGTGTCAACCTTGAGTTGTCAGTGCGACGCGGCCTCCGCCCCCTGGATCCCGGCTCAGAGATCGAGGTCGACGACCACCGGGGCGTGGTCCGAGGCGCCCTTGCCCTTGCGTTCCTCGCGGTCGACGTAGCTGTCCTTGACCGCGGCGGTGAACGCGGCGTTGCCGAAGGTGAGGTCGATCCGCATGCCCTTGTTCTTGGGGAACCTGAGCTCGCGGTAGTCCCAGAAGGTGTAGGCGCGGTCGTACTTGAGGGGGCGGGGCAGGACCTCGCTCAGGCCCTCCCCCTCCAGGGCCGCGAGGGCGGCGCGCTCGGCGGGCGTCACATGCGTGGCGCCGACGAACAGCGCCGGGTCCCAGACGTCCTCGTCGGTCGGGGCCACATTGAAGTCGCCGAGGACCGCGAACGGCAGAGGCCCCGCGGCGTCCGCCGCCGCGGCCTTCCGCAGGGCCTCCAGCCAGCGCAGCTTGTACGCGTAGTGCTCGTGCTCGACCTCGCGGCCGTTCGGCACGTACACCGACCAGAGGCGCAGCGGGCCGCAGGTCGCCGAGATCGCGCGGGGCTCCTGCACCCCGTCGTAGTCCGGGCCGTCGGGCAGCCCGGTGACGACGTCGGTGAGGCCGACGCGGGAGAGCAGCGCGACCCCGTTCCACCGGCCGGTGGCGTTGACCGCGGACTCGTAGCCCAGCTCGGCGAGCGCGGCGGTGGGGAACTGCTCCGCCGTGCACTTGGTCTCCTGGATGCACAGCACATCGGTGCCGCTGCTCTCCAGCCAGGCCAGAAGCCTCGGCAGCCGGGCGGTGATCGAATTGACGTTATAGGTGGCGATGCGCATGGCAGCCAACCTAGCGGCTCCCACTGACAGTCGCCGGAGGGCTCACAGCTCGGTGACGCCGCCCGGGGCCAGCCGACCGTGGTCCGCGCCGCCCAGGGCCCCGATCTGGTTGTCGTAGATGGGCCGTGCCAGATCGGTCAGCAGGGCGTCGTGGACGTCGATGGCCCGTCGCGGCTTGACCTCGCGCACGTAGTCGATGACCTCGGAGATCTTGTTCCAGGGGGCCATGACCGGCAGCAGGAGGGTGTCGACGGGGCGGTCGGGAACGGTGAGCGCGTCGCCGGGGTGGAAGACCGAACCGTCGACGAGGAAGCCGACGTTGGTGACCCTCGGGATGTCCGGGTGGATCACCGCGTGCAGCTCGCCGTGCACGGTGACGTCGAATCCGGCGGCGGAGAACGCGTCCCCGTCGCCCACGGTGTGCACCCGCCCGGGGAACGCGGCCGAGAGCTGCTCGGCCACGCTGCGCAGCGTCCAGATCCCGGCCGCCGGATTCGCCTCCAGGCCCGCCCGCAGCCGCGCCTCGTTGAAGTGGTCCGGGTGCTCGTGCGTCACCAGGACGACATCGGCGCCGAGCGCCGCGTCGTCCTCGGAGAAGCCACCGGGGTCGATGACCAGGACCCGCCCCTCCTTCTCGATGCGGACGCAGGAGTGGGTCTTCTTGGTGAGGGTGAGTGCCCGAGGCGATGCGTTCATGGCTCCATCCTGCTACGCGGGCGGCGTGGTTTCCTCCTGGATGACCTTCTGCGCGACGGCGAACGCGGCTCCGGCGGCCGGGAGGCCGCAGTAGACGGCGGTCTGGAGGAGAACTTCCTTGATCTCGGCGGGCGTCAGGCCGTTGCGCAGGGCGGCGCGGGTGTGCGCGGCCAGGCCCTCCAGGTGGCCGGAGGCGACGAGCGCGGTGAGCGTGATGCAGCTCCGGGTACGGCGGTCGAGGCCGTCCCGGCTCCAGACCTCGCCCCAGGCGTACCGGGTGACCAGCTCCTGGAAGTCCTCGGTGAAGCCGTCGGCCGAGGCGTTCACCGCGTCGACATGGGCGTCCCCCAGCACCTCTCGGCGCACCTTGGTGCCCTGCTCGTGCCGGTCGTCCGGCGTCGGCGCGGAGGCCTCGGGCGTCGCGGCGGCCGGGGCGATCTCGGCCACCGGGGCGAACGGGGCGGGGGGCGTCACGGGCCCGGGGACGAGCGGCAGCACGGGGATGGCCGCCGAGGTGTCCTGCTGCCAGGCGCTGGAGAAGTGCATCAGCAGCAGGTCGCTGACGGCGGCAGGCTGCTCGACCGGCGCGAGGTGCGAGGCCCCGGGCACGAGCGCCAGGCGGGCGTCCGGTATCCCGGCGACCAGCGTTCGCGCCTCGGCGGGCCCGGTGACCTGGTCCTCCGCCCCGACCAGTACCAGGGTGGGAGCCCCGATCCGGCCCAGGGCGCCGCGGATGTCGAACGCCGCGAGCGCCTCGCAGGCGGCGATGTAGCACCCGGGATCGGTGGTGCGGACCATCTGCACGGCCCATTCCACGATGGCGGGCTGCGCGGCGGCGAAGCCGGGGGTGAACCAGCGCTCCGGCGCGGTGCGGGCGATCGGCTCCAGGCCGTTGGTACGGACGATCACACCGCGCTGGCGGAATTCGTCGGCCGTGCCGAACCGGGGCGAGGAGGCGACGAGCGCCAGCGAGGCCACCCGGTGCGGATGTCTCAGTGCCAGGTCCGCGCCGATCGCCCCGCCGATCGAGCAGCCCGCGTAGCCGAAGCGCTGGATGCCGAGCCCGTCCAGCGTCGCGAGCAGCCGGTCGGCCAGATCGGCGACGGAGGCCGCGGCGTGCGCCGGCGCGCCGCCGTGGCCGGGGAGGTCGTAGCGGAAGACCCGCCAGTGCTGGGACAGCTCGGGTATCTGGCGATCCCACATGTGCCAGGTCGTGCCCAGCGAAGGACCTATGACCAGGACCGGGGCGTCTTCCGGCCCGTCGACGCAGTATTTGAGGGTGTTCCGTGGTGTCTCGCTCACCCGCTCGACCCTCTCATCCCGCGACCGCCTCCCCCAACTCAGGGCGTCGACGGGTCGGGGAGCCGGCTGTCCCGGCGACGGGAGGGGCGGTGGTGCGGCTGGGCACGCCGGGATGCTTCACACGACGGTGAGGACGTCGGCGACCGGTCTGCGCGGGGTGGCCACAGCCGGGGGACCGTAGCCGGGGCGGAAGACCATGTGGACGAAGCCCATCCCGGATGCGGGATCACGGGCCATCGACCTCAGCTCCGGCCGTTCCGGCGGCTGCGTCATCAGCGAGGTCGCCAGCCGGTCCGGCGTCGCCGCGAGCAGGACTCGTTCCATGGCCTGCCCGGCGCGGAGCCAGTCGGCGGGCCCGTCCGTCTCCGTGCCGAGCACCGTCGGCTGAGGGTGCTCCTCGCAGGTGGCCGTGGCACGGCACTCCGCGTTCCGGGTGCCCGAAGCCCCGCACGGGCGCCTTCACGTCGTGCCGGCGCGGACCGAACGCGTAGGCGGGCACCCCCTCGGTCTCGGGCCCCTGCCCCGCCCTCCCCGTGCGTGTCCAGGCGATTGGCGCCGCCACGGTGTACCGCGGTGCGTCCGGCCGCTGCCATGCGATCGGACCTCCTGTCCCCAACCCGGCCCCGCGACCGCGCCGCCTCGTGCCGAACGCCGGGAGGGCCGGCCGGCACCGGGGGTCTCCGGTGCCGGCCGGCCAGGGGTCGGGCGCTGTCAGACGCGGTCGGCGGCGATGAGGAGGTACTGGAAGGAGCCGTCCCGGTAGGAGTTGATGAACGCGTCCTCGATCCCCGTGACCAGCGAGGACGTGGCCCGCAGCTCCCAGTAGGGCAGGGTGTCGGGGGTGAGGTCGATGACGGCCTGCGGCACGAGGCGGTTGTCGGCCATGGCCCGCAGGTACTCCCGGCGCGAGTGGATGTTGCACTCGAAGTGCGCGTTGATCTGCGAGACCCACTTCGAGGGCTGACCGTAGCGCGGGTTCCAGCAGCCGGTGATGGTCACGTAACGACCGCCGACCTTCAGGACTCGGGAGTGCTCGGCGAAGAGGTCGTCCAGGTCCACGTACATGCTCGACTCGTTGTTCCACGAGGCCGCTGCGGAACCGGTCGCGAAGGGCGTGGAGAGCATGTTGCAGACGCGGGCGCGGACGTGGTCCCCGATTCCCAGCTCCGCGGCGCGCCCATTGGCGAAGTCGGCCTGCTTGGCCGACAGGGTCACGCCTTCCACCGAGCAGCCGAAGCGCTGGTGCGCCATCACCATCGAGCCGCCCCGGCCACAGCCCGCGTCCACCAGGGTGTCGTCGCGCCCGATGTCACCGAGGTGCTCCAGCAGGAAATCGGCCTGCGCCGACTCCAGCCGGTGGAGCTCGGTGATCAGCTTCTTCTCGCTCTCGCTGTCCTCGGCGGTGCCGAGCGAGGCGGTGTCGACCTCACCGATGCCGTAGTGGTGGTGGTAGAGGCCGTCGACGTCACCGAGGCGCAGGTTCACGGGCCGGGCCTCCCCGTCCCAGTAGCGGGCGATGTCTCCCTGGTAGGGCGTCGCGGGGCCGGGGATGCGCAGGGTGGGGGCGGTGGTGAGTTCAGCGTTGGTCACGGACGATTCCCATCTCTTGCCGGAGGTCGGTGCCTACCAGAAGTCGGGCAGGCTGTAGCGGTAGGTGTTCGATTGGTGCCAGTGGTGATTGCCGTCGACCCAGGCGGCGACGCCCCGCAGGAAGCGCTGCACGCTCGGGACGGGGCAGGCGGCGGCCAGTGCGGCGGCCTCGGTCTCGAAGGCGTGCATCAGCTCGTTGTGGATCTCGACCGATTTCAGGTAGGCGTCCTGGTCGGACAACTCCTCGCGTTCGGCGATCACGACGGGCAGGTTCAGGTGCCGGCCCGGAGCGGCGAGCTCCTTGGTGTACGAGTAGAGGTCGTTCACGATCGTCGTGGCGTTGGAGGCCAGGGCGATGACCTTCTGCATGTCGGCCTGGGCGTGCAGGTCCGCCGGGAGTTCGTAGCCGCCGACGGTGTCGGTGATGGTGGGGCAGGGCCGGAAGTTGTTGAACTGGCGCATCGCCAGGTACTCCCAGACCTCCGGGACCTGGTCCTGCTGGGCCCAGGCGGCTTCGGCCAGGTACCCCAGGTGCAGTCGCGCCATGTCGTGGCGGAGCCGGTCCGCCTGGGAGGGGCCGGCCGCGCGGACGAAGTAGTCCATGGCGGAGCGGTAGGCGCGCCGGGGGGCGTCCGCGTGGAGCGAGGCCGCCCACCCCGGCTGGTACTCCCGCACGGTGTACAGGGGATCGAGCGCCGTGTGCGCGAGCAGAAGCCGCTCCCCCAGGCCGATGGGCGAGCCGCCGTGGTCCTCGCAGTAGCAGTCGTCCACCGTGTTCTCGGCGACCATCAGGCGGGTGGCGAGCATCAGGTGGTCGACGGTGGGCGCGTCCGGATGGCATCCGACCATGTAGCGGCCCACGGAGAAGCCGTCGAACTGCTCCTCCCACTCCTCGGGATACAGGGAGACCTCGTCCAGCGCCCAGGCCTTGATCCTTCGGCTGACCTCGTCGACGCGCCCCTGGTCCGGCTCGGGGACGGGGTGGTGGTACAGCCCCGGAATCGGCCGGCCTTCCTGGGTGGCCGTCGGTACGGGACGCTCCTCCCGGGGCGTCAGCCGCAGGCCGGCCGTGCCCAGGCCATGAGGCCCGCCCAGCAGCCGGTCCAGCCCGACGCCCTCCCCCGGTACGTCGGTCACCGGTACGGCGGCCGGCGGAATCGCGGGCGACGGGGGGCGGAAGGAGAGCCCGGTGGTCGGGGACGGCAGGGGGCGAGCGCCGTACGGTCCACCGACGACTGCTTCGGTGTCGTGGGCGCGAGCCGCGCCCGCGCCGAGCACGGTCGCCCCGAAGCGGGTGACGGCCTCCGGCAGGCTCGACCGCGGAGGTGGCAGCTCGGGCACGGGCATGCGTGGCTCCTTGATGGGGGGTACGGGTGTTCGACGGCGTCCGGGCACGCGGCCTGCCACGCGGGGGCTGGGCCGCGCGGGCCGCGGCCACTACCTGGGCCAGTTGGCGATCTGCACGTTCTCCAGCACGCCGACCGCGTCGGGCACGAGGATCGCGGCGGAGTAGTAGGTGCTGACGAGGTAGGAGATGATCGCCTTCTCGTCGATGTTCATGAAGCGGACCGAGAGGCCCGGTTCGTACTCGTCCGGCAGGCCGGTCTGCCGCAGACCGATGACGCCCTGGTTCTCCTCACCGGTACGCAGGGCGAGGATCGAGCTGGTCCTCTCCGGAGTGATGGGGATCTTGCCGCAGGGCAGGATCGGCACACCGCGCCAGGCGGGAACCTGCTGGCCACCGAGGTCGGTGTGGTCCGGGTAGAGGCCGCGCGCGTTGAACTCGCGCCCCATCGCCGCGATCGTCCGGGGGTGCGCGAGGAAGAACTTGGTGCCCCGGCGGCGGCAGAGCAGCTCGTCCAGGTCGTCCGGGGTCGGCGGGCCGGAATGCGTCTGGATGCGCTGCTTGAAGTCGGCGTTGTGGAGCAGGCCGAACTCCCGGTTGTTGATCAGCTCGTGCTCCTGGCGCTCCCGCAGCGCCTCGATGGTGAGCCTGAGCTGTTCCTCGGTCTGGTTCATCGGGCCGTTGTAGAGGTCGGCGACCCTGGTGTGGACCCGCAGAATCGTCTGGGCGACCGAGAGTTCGTATTCACGCGGCTTCGGTTCGTAGTCGGCGAACGCTCCGGGCAGCTCGTGCTCGCCGACATGGCCGGCCGACATCGCGATCTCCGCCTCACCGCGGTGGTTCTGCCGCTGCTCGGAGCGCGCGGTGAACGCGGCGAGGTGCGCCCGGAGGGCCGCCGAGTTCGACACGATGGCCGCGAAGTCGGCGCGGGACAGGGTGAGCAGCGTGCCCGCGGTCTCGGCGGTGGCGGTCCGCGTCCACCGGGCGTCGTCGTCCAGCAGGGCGTGCTCGCCGAAGCGGTCGCCGTCAGCCAGGACCTCCAGGGTGGCCTCGTCGCCGTAGTTGCCGGCGGAGGTCTGGCCGATCCGGCCGTGCGCGATCAGATGGAGCTGGTCCGCGGCCGTGCCCCGCTCGACCAGCGTCTCCCCCGCCCGGAAGTCACGCTGGACGCACCGGTCGGCGATGGCCGTCAGCACCTCGGCGTCGTCGAAGTCCCGCAGCAGGGCCAGTTCGCCCAGCTCCTGGGGGATGACCCGGACCGCGGCCCCGTCCTGGACGAACTCCACCCGCCCGTCGCCCACGGTGAAGGTCAGCCGCCGGTTGACCCGGTAGGCGCCGCCCTTGGTCTCGACCCAGGGAAGCATCCGCAGCAGCCAGCGGGAGGTGATCTCCTGCATCTGCGGGGCGGACTTCGTCGTGCTGGCGAGGTTGCGGGCGGCGGCCGTCCCCAGGCTGGACTGCCGGGGCACTTCCAGCCGCGCTTCCGAGCTCGAGTCAACAGTCATCGGGCAGGCTCTCCTTGGTCGGGGCGAGGCATGCATAGCGGACGTAAACGCCCGAAAGCATGAAATAAAGCAGGGAAAGGAGTGATATGAAGGGGAACTCCCTCCAGATCCAGGGGAACACTAAGGGCCCCTTCGCCCCCCGGACCAAGGAAATCTGCCGACATTAGCTCGATACGATGATCGCGCCCGCGGGATGTTTGCCCCCGTGCCGACGGATTTCAGCCGTGATCGGGCAAGGCGTTCGGCAGCCTTCCGGGCTCACACGGCTCGGAGCCGCGGAAGCGCGGCGAAATCCGGCCGGTCGGCGCAGGCGGACGGCGATGCCGACGCGCGGAACGCGGTAAAGCGCCCGCGAACAGCAGAGCACGCGGACATACGTCGGCCCCGGCGGTGGCTCACCGCCGGGGCCGACGCGCGCGCTGTGCCACCGGGTCGATGCGCTCGGTGGCGGTGCGGCGTACCCGGTGCCGGTCCGACGTACTCAGAGGCTCCCGGTCAGGGGGTCGCCGCCGAGACGACGTACACGACCGGGCTGGCCGGGTCGGTCATGTTGACCGTGATGTTCTGGGTCGGGCGCGGCTTCTTGTTCTTGTGCGTCATGCTGGCCCAGTCCTCGCCCGGGCCGAAGGACCAGCCGGTGATCTTGACGTCCCGGGGGCTGATGTCGATCGTGTCCGGCTCCAGCGCGGCGCGTCCGGTGCCCACCCCGGTCAGGAAGCGGTCGAGACCGGCGGAGGTCGTCCGGAACTTCGCGTACATCCGGCTGGCTTTCCAGTTGTTCGTCTCGTAGTACTGGACGCCGAGCCCGTTGCCGGGGATCGGGATCTCGAAGATCCGGCGCTGCATCTTGGAGGGCCAGCCCTCCCGGAGGCCCACGGCGGCCGCCTCGGCCTCCTTGTCCTGCCCCGAGCGGCGGCTCTGACCGGCCGAGATCAGCAGGTAGCCGGCCGGGATGCCGATCAGCAGCACGATGATCGTCGCGGTGATGAAACGCCGCTTGAACACATGCCGCCGGTCCTCGGGCGGCTTGCCCTCGCCGTCGCCCGGAGACTCCGACTGGTGCGGCACCACGGGGTGCTCGGCTGCGATCATGATCAGGTGGTCCTCAAGGTGCTGCGGTGACGGCGTACTGAAGGGTGGACGCCGGAAAGGGCGACTGCGGTTCAGTCGGCGGTACGGGTGGACCGCGTGTTGCGGATGGTGCTCGCCGCCTGGTCGTAGATCTGGGCGTACCGCTCGTACCGCTCGACGCGCCGCCGGTTGGCCCGGCGGAATCGTCGGGCGACCAGCCGGGCCAGGTCCGCGGCGCCGACCATACCCGCCTCGGGGCCGAGCTGCGCCTTCGCGATCCGGGCCTCGGGGCGGTAGCCGCGGCCGGTGAGGTGGCGCTTGAAGGCGTCCCGGGCGGGGTTGATCAGCAGGTCGTCGGCGGCGCTGACGCCGCCTCCGATGACGAAGCAGGAGGGGTCGAGCGCCGCGGCCAGATTGGCGATGCCGATGCCGAGCCACTGGCCGATGTCCTGGAGCAGCTCGATGCACATGGCGTCGCCCTCGCGGGCCAGTTCGGTGATGAGCGGGCCGGTGATGTCGGCGACGTTCCCCTTCACCCGGTCCAGCAGGTAGTGCGCCACCGGGGAGTCGGCGGCGGCCAGCTCCCTGGCCTCGCGGACCAGGGCGTTGCCGGAGCTGTACTGCTCCCAGCAGCCCCGGTTGCCGCAGGGGCAGCGGTGGCCCGAGGGCACGACCTGCATGTGGCCGAACTCACCGGCCACGCCGTACTTGCCGCGCTTGACCTGGCCGTCCTCCAGGATCGCGCCGCCGATGCCCGTACCGAGGGTGATCATGACGAGGTGGTCCTCGCCGCGGCCCGCTCCGAAGCGCCATTCCGCCCAGGCGGCGGTGTTGGCGTCGTTGTCGACCATGACGGGGACGACAAGGCGGGACGCGATCGCGTCGCGCAGCGGCTCGTCGCGCCAGGCGAGGTGCGGGGCGAACAGCACCTTGGAGCGGTCGGCGTCCACCCAGCCCGCCGCGCCGATGCCCACCGCGTGGACGTCGTGGCGGTCGGAGAGGTCCAGGACCAGTTCGACGATGGTGTCCTCGACGACCTTGGGGCTCTTGGACTTGTCGGGCGTCTCGGTGCGGAGCTGTTCCAGGATGTTGCCGTCGGCGTCGACGACGCCCGCCATCACCTTGGTGCCGCCGATGTCGATCCCGACCGTGGGGACCCGGGGGGCGGTGAGGTGCGAGCGGCGTTCCTTGGTGCCGACGGTCTTGAGGACGGTGGCGCGGGCGGAGCCGCGGTGTGCGAAGTCGCGGTACGTGCTCATCGTCCCTGCGGGGTCTGGGGGGCCGGGCCGCTGTCGCGGCCGGCGGCGGACGGCGCCCGCCGGGCTCGATTCTGCCACTGCCCCGCCCCGGGGGGCCGGTGGGCGGGGCAGTGGC
>NZ_JAAXYC010000461.1 GCF_018619185.1 Streptomyces sp. McG3
GGCCGGCGCGGCGTGGGCGGGGGCGACGGTGGCCAGGGCGGCTCCGGCCAGCAGGCCGCCCAGGAGGCCGCGGCGGCTGGGGAGGCCGGATGCGGGCGCGGATACGGATGCGGGCGCGGATACGGATACGGAAAGGTCACCGGGGCCGGAACGGTCGGGGCCGGAGCTCGGGTGGGGGGCTGGGTTCATGCGAGGCACCTCGTGTGGGGGTTCGGCTGCTTCGGATGCGTCCGCCACCCTGGCCCGCCGGCGGCCGTTCGACAAGAGGTGCAACCAGAGTTGCACCCTGCGCAACGCGACCGGCGGTCGGCGGTCAGCCGCCCGCCTGGATGTCCCCCCTGGTCGAGGAGGCGATGGCGTCGCCGTGCGCGAAGTCGCCGGGCGGGATGCCCGGATGGTGCCCCTCCCGGTCGGGGGTGACCTCGGCCGCCGGGCCGAGCGCGAGCCGGGAGACGATCCGGTAGCGGTCGCCCCGGTAGAGCGAGTGGACGTACTCCACCGGGCGGCCCGCCGTGTCGGAGGTCAGCCGCTCGAAGAGCAGCGCCGGCGACAGCTCCGGCACGTCGAGGAGCCCGGCCTCGGCGCGGGTGACGACGGTGGGCTCGATGGCCTGGACCGCCTCGTGGACGTGCACCCCGTGCGTGGAGCGCAGGTGCTCGTACAGGTCGCCGTTCTCCAGCTCCTGCGCACTGAGGCCCGGCACCAGCTCGGCCCGGATGTGCAGGTGCTCGATGGCCATCGGAGCGCCGTCGACCAGCCGCAGCCGCGCCACGTAGACGATCTCGGCGGCGGGCGACATCCGCAGCTTGCGGCCGACGCGGGCCCCCGCCTGGAGCGTGGTGAACTCCAGCAGCCGGCTCGACCAGGCGCCCGCCGCCTGCGGCACGCTCAGCGCCCGGTCCCCGGCCACCAGCTCCTGGGTGATCTTGGCGGGGGCGACGAACATGCCCCGGCCATGCTCGCGCACCAGGAGCCCGGCGGCGACCAGCTCGTCGGCCGCCGCCCGCACGGTGGGCCGCGACACGCCGAGCAGGGCGCACAGGGCACGCTCCGAGGGGATGGCGTCCCCGGGGCTGCGCGACTCGATCAGCTCCAGGACGGCATCGCGGGTCCGCTCCCGTTTGAGCACCGTCCCCGGCACGTCCGCGTCCACGTTTTCCCCTCCCGGCGAGCCTCATTTTCTTACCAGTTGCCGACCACTGCGGCCGAACTGGCTTGCTGGTCAGGCGAAGTGTAGCGCCATCCATGCGCAGCATGAGGGGCGCCGATACCCACAGATCATCAAATCACCCTGCTGCAAAGGGGGTTGACGACCTCATTGGTCTATGCCACCTTCAACCCCCATCGAGAGGCGAGCTGTCCAGTGGACGCAACTGGTCAGGTGGTCAGGCCTCGTCAGGTCCGTCCGATCCCTTCTGCTTCCGAGGTGAACCATGAAGTACCGCTTGCTCGCCGGTGGGTCCGTGCTCGTCCTGACCGCCGCGCTCAGTGCCTGTGGCTCGTCGTCCGGAACGGACTCCGGCGACGGGGACGGCCGGACGACGGTGGACGTCTGGCTCATGCGTGACAGCGTCTCGGACCGGTTCCGGAAGGAGTTCGCGGCGGACTTCGAGAAACGCCACCCGACGATCGACGTGAAGATCCAGATCCAGGAGTGGGACGGGATCGGCGAGAAGATCACCGCCGCCCTGGCCAGCAACGACGCCCCGGACGTCATCGAGGCGGGCAACACCCAGGTGGCGCAGTTCGCGGAGAGCGGCGGACTGCTCGACCTCAGCGACCGCACCGAGGAGCTGAACGGCGGGGACTGGCTGAGCGGGCTGGCCGAGCCGGGATCCTACGAGGGCAAGCAGTACGGCATCCCGTACTACGCGGCGAACCGGGTGGTCGTCTACCGCACCGACCTCTTCGAGAAGGCGGGCGTCGACGCGAAGGCGATCAAGACCCGTGAGCAGTGGATCGACGCCACCACCCAGCTCAACAAGGGCGGCACGCAGGGCATCTACCTGCCCGGACAGCTGTGGTACGCGCTGGCCGGGTTCATCTGGGACGAGGGCGGCGACCTCGCGACCGAGTCCGGGGAGAAGTGGTCCGGCGCGCTGGACACCCCCGAGGCACTGCGCGGCATGGCGTTCTACAAGGAGCTCCAGGCGCTCGGCAAGGGCCCCAAGGACTCCGACGAGGACGACCCGCCGCAGGCCGAGGTGATGGCCCAGGGGCAGGTGGCGCAGGTCATCCAGACCCCGGGCGGGGCCAAGGTCATCGCGGAGCAGAACCCCGCACTGGCGGGCAAGCTCGCCTTCTTCCCGATCCCGGGCAAGACCGCGGACACCCCGGGCGCGGTCTTCACCGGCGGCTCCGACCTGGTCGTGCCGGCCGCGGCGGCCCACCCCGACGAGGCGGTCTCCTTCATCAAGGAGCTGACCGGGGACACCTGGCAGAAGAAGCTCGCCGTCGCCATGAGCTACGTGCCGAACCGGACCTCGCTGGCGTCCGCCGTGGCCGACGACCCGGGTGCCGCCGCGATGGCGGTCGGCGCGGCCAACGGGCACGCGACGCCCAATACCCCGGGCTGGGCGGCGGTCGAGGCCGAGAACCCGATCAAGGACTACATGACGGCCGTGCTCACCGGGGGCGATCCGGCCAAGGAGGCGGCGAAGGCCTCGGCGGACATCACCCGGGCCATGAACGCCGGCTCCTGACCTCGACCCACTCCGCCCCGACCACGAGAGGAGGCGTGCCGTGCCGGTCGTCGACCAACGGTCCGCACCCCGCGTACCCCGGCGACGTCCCGCCCCGCGCCTCGCCGGGCGCAAGGCCCCGCCCCCGCGGGGCAGGGCGCGGAGCCTCTGGCCGTACGCCCTGATCGCCCCCGCCGTCGGCGGCATGCTGTATCTGCTGGTCTACCCGCTGGTGCGGGCCGTCCTGATCTCGTTCCAGGACTTCCGGCTACGCCAACTGATCTCCGGTGAAGCGGAGTTCGTCGGGCTGCGGAACTACCGGACCCTGCTGACGGACCCCCGCTTCTGGGAGGTGGTGCGCCGCACCTTCCTCTTCATGGCGATCAACGTCGTCCTGATCATGGTGATCGCCACCCTGGTCGCCCTGATGGTGGAACGGCTGGGCCGGATCGGGCGGACGGTGGTGCTGTGTTCGCTGGTGCTGGCCTGGGCGATGCCGGTGGTGGCGGCGACCACGGTGTTCCAGTGGCTGTTCCACTCGGAGTTCGGCATCGTCAACCGCTCGCTGACCTCGCTGGGTTTCGAGTCCTTCGACCGCTACCCGTGGTTCGCCGACGGCACAGCCGCCTTCGCGATCCTGGTGACGCTGATCGTCTGGCAGTCGGTGCCGTTCGCCGCGATCACCCTCTACTCGGCGCTGACCACCGTGCCCCTGGAGCTGTACGAGTCGGCGCGGCTGGACGGAGCGGGCGCGGCGCGGATCTTCCGTTCGGTCACCTTCCCGATGCTGCGGCCGATCTTCCTGCTGGTCGTCTCGCTGGAGGTGATCTGGACCTTCAAGGCGTTCGTCCAGATCTGGGTGATGACGCGGGGCGGCCCGGGCGACGCCACAACGATCCTGCCCGTCTACGCGGTCCAGACGGCGCTCTCCAGCCAGCGGTACGACCTGGGCTCCGCCGCCTCGATGGTCACCGTGGTCCTGATGTCCGGGGTGCTCGTCCTGTACTTCCGCCAGATGCTCCGCCAGGAGGACGAGACCCGATGAACCCGTCTGTCGTACGCCCTCGGCTCCGGCGCCTTCCGCTGAACATCGCCGCCGCCGTGACCGTCGTCGTCTGCCTCTTCCCCGTCTACTGGATGATCTCCACGGCCTTCAAGCCGTCGAAGGAGATCCGGTCCGCCGACCCCCAACTCTTCCCGCACACCTGGACGCTCGACCACTTCCGACGGGCCGTGGAAGCCGATGGATTCGCCCTGTTCTGGCGCAACAGCATCCTGGTCACGCTGGGGGCGGTGCTGCTGGCGCTGCTGGTGGCGCTGGGCGCGGCGTACGCCGTGGCGCGGATGCGGTGGAAGGGCCGGCGGCAGTTCATGCTGATGATCTTCATCGCGCAGATGGCGCCGTGGGAGTCGCTGATCATCCCGATCTACATCATCTCGCGGGACACCGACATGCTCGACCGGCTGCCGACACTGACGTTGATCTACTTCATGATCACGCTGCCGTTCACCGTCGTGGTGCTGCGCGGCTTCATCGGGACGATCCCGCCCGAGCTGGAGGAGGCCGCGCAGGTCGACGGGTGTACGCGGACCGGGGCGTTCTGGCGGGTGGCGATGCCGTTGCTGGCGCCGGGGCTCATGGCGACCTCGCTGTTCGGCTTCATCACCGCCTGGAACGAGTTCGCCTACGCCAACTTCCTGATCATCAAGCAGCAGGACAACCGGACGCTGCCGGTGTGGCTGTCGTCCTTCCAGAACACCTTCGGTACCGACTGGGGCGCCACGATGGCCGCCTCCACCCTCTTCGCGCTGCCCGCCCTGGTGATCTTCCTGCTGCTCCAGCGCCATGTCACGTCCGGCTTCGCCGCCGGCGCCGTCAAGGGCTGAGCAGCGGAAGACGCCCGCCGCCCCCGCCC
>NZ_JAAXYC010000462.1 GCF_018619185.1 Streptomyces sp. McG3
GTCCGGGCGGGGCGGTGGATCAATCGGGTGCTCATGGGCGTGGTCCGGCGTTCGCGGTGGCGGTTGTGGCGGAAGCAACGCTCCGCATCGGGGTCATCGGCGCTTCTGGGAGAGCTGGAAGGCCTCGGCGGCCAGCCGGGTGGCGGCCAGCCGCGTCGGCCGGGCGAGCAGTTCGGTGCGGAGTGCTCCCCCTGCCGCCAGATGCCGGTCATGGGGCAGCACATGGACGGTCGCGCCCGTGGACCGCAGCTTCTCGGCGGCGGCCTCCACATCGATCCCGGGGCGGGGCGTGGTGCTCGTGAGCGCCACCACGGTCCCGGCGATCATGTGGCGCGGCAGCCCCTGCATCCACTGGAGGACCGCGTACGTGCTGGTGATGCCGTCCAGCGTGGCGGGCGCGGCCAGTACCCGGGCCTGGGCGGCGGAGAGCGCGACCCGGGCTACCTCGGCCGGCAGCGTCTCGCAGTCGACGACGGTCACCCCGAAGTACCGGCGGAGCGCGACCATGACCCGCTCGTACGCCGCGGTGTCCAGCATCGCCCCGATCCGTCCCTGACTGCCGGGCAGCAGCCAAGCGTTGTCGGGGAGTTGGACGAGGTATCCGGTGATGTCGAGCAGCGACATCTGCGGCTCCGCGATGTCCGCCAGATCGGCCGTGGTCCAGCGCAGCGTCTCGGCTCCGAGACGCAGGGGCAGTGAGCCGAGCGCCGGATCGGCCTCGACGAGGAGGACCGGGTCCTGGCGATAGTGCGCGTACGCCGTGCCGAGCAGGGCGGCCACCGTCGTCTTGCCCGCGCCACCCCGGATGGAGGTGACGGCGATCTGCCGACCGGTCGTCACCGGCTGCTGGATCCGCTCGGCGGTGCGGGTGATCTCGGCGACCTCACGGGCTGCTGAGGAGGAGACGATGCGGCGTACCGCGCGCGTGACCCGCGCGGCGGCCGGCTCACCCTGCCGGGGGCGGCGTGCCGTACCGGACAGCGCGCCGTCGATCACGGGCCGGGAGTCGGGGGACCGGGGGTGCTGTCGCGCACGTGCCGACGGTGCCGCGGGAGAGGGAGCGGGCGGCGCGGCGGGCGACGCGGGGGAGTTCGGACCCGGCATCCGCGCACCCGTACGCTCCTGCGGCTGTTCCTGGGGAAACTGCTGCTGTTCCCGTGCCGCGCCGTGGCCCTGTGCAGCACTCTGGCTCTGCGCCGCACCGTGGCTCTGCGCGGGCTGTGGAGGAGGGGTTCCCCTCAGATCGCGCAGCACATCACCCTGCCAGTTGTCCGCGTTCGGCATGTCTGCCCTTCTCCTCCGCTCCGATGCCCCGACCGGAGCCGCCCGCGCATGAATGTCAGAACTTGTCGAGCAACTGGCTGTAGATGCCGAACACACCGATGGCGAGCGGGAACAGCCCCACCATGCCGATGGACTCGATCAGGTCGGCGGTGCGCCGGAGCCTCACTCGTACATGCTCGGGAGGCTCCACCGCCAGGGCGAGCAAGGGCAGCATCGCCGCCACGCCGAGCACGACGACGGGGCCCGCACCCCCGGACGGTTGCTCCATCCACAGCATCACGAGGCGTACGAGCAGGACCGCCGCGCCGGCGAACAGGGCCACCACCTCGGCCACCAGGGGAAACGCGCGAGCTCTCGACACCAGCACCACCGCTACCAGCGAAGGCAGGAGCACCGTCCACATGGTCGGCCGCGCGGTCAGGGTGAGGAGCCAGCCCGCCGCCGTCGCCGACGCCGCGGTGACAACGGTGGCGAGGGCGAGTCCGCGGTGCGTCGCGGTCAGTGCGTCGGCCACGTCGTGACGGCTGACCGATGCCCCGCCCGACCGCCGGTCATCGAGCGCGGTGAGGCCGGACGCCATCAGCGCGAGCCGGGGCAGCACGCCGAGCAGCACCACGGAGAACACCGCCATCACGGCGCCCAGCCGGGCCGGATCCGGCTCCACGACGGCGACGGCCTCCCACACCGCGGTGACGGCGGCGGTGGCACCGGCGCCGATCAGACCGCCGCGGCCGAGCGGCGAGAAGAACCCGAGCAGCAGCAGGGCCAGTGCCACCGCCGTCGCCACCGCGGCGAGCCTGGCCGGGCCCGACCAGTCGTACGCGTCGGCGGCGGTCCAGGCCGTGAGGACGCCGAGGCCGCCCGAGACGAACAGCAGCGCGGTCGCCAGGCCGCGATTGCCTGTTCCGATCCGGGCGCACACCGCGCCGCCCACCAGAAGGACGACGGTGGCGACCGCCAGCGCGCCGGCCAGGGTGCCGAGCGGGAATTCGCGCCGGGCCAGCAGGGCGGCGATCACCGCGAAGGCCACGGTCGACGCCCCGGCGGTGACCCTGCGAGCGGCCGGACGCCAGCGCCAGGCCTGCAGGTCGAGGCTCTCGGCCACCTGGTCCGTGACGTCGTGGACGACCGGGGCGGGCGGAGCCGCGTGGGTCCTGACCAGGCGCAGCACGGCGCCGTCGCTGACGCCGGCCGAGGCGAGCGTGCTGTCGTGCGGCAGAGCCGAACCGTCGGAGGTGATCAACTGCCGGGTCAACGGCCGCGAAGCCGCCCGGTCGTCCAGCAACTGCAGTATGTCCGGCAGGAGTTGACCGATAGGCGTGTCCGAGGGCAGCACGATGTCGGCCCGGCGCCGCTCGCCGACCAGGGTCACCCGGCTCAGTTCCGATCGGGACGTCATTGCTGTGCTCACCACTTACGGAAACCTATCATTGTGATGTTCCGAAATTTCGGGCCAATTAGGCATAGCGCATGGCGCGGTTGGCGCATTTCCGAGCTCGGCGAAATCTCGCCTGCGATACTGGGCGCCTGGTGAATTTCCGGCCACTTCGTCGTCTCTCGGCCGGAGCTGATCAGAGGCCCTTCGCCAAGCCGGAAGAACGCGTCGGCGGTTCGTACCGCTGCGCCTGCCGCTGCTGTTTCTCCTGCTCGGCCTTCTGTTTGTCCAGCGTGTGCTGGAGGAAGGACCAGCCGATGCACCCGGCGCAGAGCACGGCGGTGATGGCGATACCCGCGAATACCTTCCCGAGCCGCTCGTCGGCGGTGCGCCGTGCGCGCCCCACGCCGAAGAGCAGAGCGTCTCGCGTCCTGCGGCGGCGTACCCCCACCGATTCCAGCAGTTGACTGTCGTAATCCCGTGCCACACGATCCCCCTTTGCCACTGCAACATACCGAGGGCCGGTTGTGGAGTACACACCAGGGCGCCGGGACGTGAGGGAAGCGGTGTTCACACCCGTTCTGGGCGCGTCCAGTCGTGGTTCTCGCGTACGAGGGTGAATCCGGCCGACCGGTAGAGCGCTGCCGCCGCCTCGTTGCCGGCCGGCGTCAGGACGGCCACCGCGCTCGCGCCCCGGTCGGCGAGTGCCGCGCACGCGCCCCGTACGGCGTCGCGGCCGTAGCCGTGGCCGCGGTGGTCCGGGTGGGTGCCGACCGGTTCGAGCAGTCCGCACCTGCCCGTACCCCCGAACCAGCCGGTCGCCGCGGCGGCGGGGTCCCCGGCGGGCGTGCGGACGAGCGTCTCCACGGCGAGGTGGGCCGCGGGGGACTCCTTCATCCTGCGCCAGTGGTCGACGGAGAACGTGGATCCCGCGAAGGCGGCTCGGTGCACCAGTGCCCGGTCGGCGGCGTCGGACCCGGTGACCTGTGCGGCGCGGCTCGCTACCGGCCCCGGGGTCCAGGAGAAGACGAGCCAGGGCTCCTCCTCGTCCGGTTCCCAGCCGGGCACGGGCAGGCCGTCGGTCGCGTCGTTGCCGGGTACGAGCAGGTCCTCCGCGTCCGCCGCGAGCGCTCCGAGGTCGGCGTCGGGCGCGGCGGTGACGCGCAGCACGGGTCCGTCGAGGAAGCCGACCGCCACGGGTGCCGCCTTCGCCGCGTCGCCGGACCGGGCCTCGGCATGCGAGGAGGCCCGTGGGCCGGTCCGTGCGGCGGCCCGTGCGTCGGTCCAGAGGTAGACAGTCGCGTCGTCCAGCCGCAGGAGCCAGCCCACGTCCCCGGGGTGCAGGCTCCCGGACGGGGCGTCGGGCGGTGTCCACGCGCGCAGTGCGCGCAGCGCCGGGCCGGTGTCGGCAGGGGACAGGCGGTGCCGCGCGAGTGGGGCCATGCGCGGAGACTAGTCAGTGCGCCACGGAGGCGCGCAGGCTTTTGTGTCCGGGCCGGTGGTCAGGTCTGCCGCAGCGCGAACCACAACTCCGCCCGTACGTCCATGTCGTCCAGGTCCGCGCCCAGCAACTCCCCGCACCGCCCGATGCGTTGGCGGACGGTGTTGCGGTGGACGCCGAGGGCCACCGCCGTACGGTCCCAGCTGCCGTGGAGGGAGAGCCAGCAGCGCAGGGTGTCGGCCAGCGGCGCGGTGAGCGGGGCGAGGAGGGCGCGGGCGTGGGCGGCCGCCTGTTCGGGCGGGACCAGCGCGGCGAGGCTGCTCGTGGGGGCGTCCACGGTCAACGGGGCGCGGGTCGCCCGTGCGTGGGCCAGGGCGCGGGCGGCCAGGGCGTCGGCGGCGTCGAGAGCGGTGACGGGGGTGGCGGCGGACGCGCCGAGCGTCCAGC
>NZ_JAAXYC010000463.1 GCF_018619185.1 Streptomyces sp. McG3
GGACGGGGGAGCGGTGGGGGCGCCGGGGTCCGGCGCCGCGGACCGGTGCTCGGCGAGCACACCGGTCCGGTGCCGCTGGACGAACCAGTAGTAGGCGAAGCCGCCGAGCGCGACGACGCCGATGAACAGGAACGCGCCCCAGCGCAGGTACCAGTGCTGCGGGCCGGTCGCGTTGTACACCTCGGCGCGCGGCCAGGCCAGGTTGAGCGACATGGCCGCGCCCCAGAGCACGGCGGCGACGTTGATCGGCAGTCCCCAGCGGCCCAGCGAGAAAGCTCCCTCGCGGGGCTCCCAGCCGCCGCGCAGCCGGCGCAGCAGCATGGGCACGGTGACCAGCAGATAGGCCACGTAGATCATGATGATCGCGATGCTGGTGATCACCGAGAAGATCTGCGGCTGGTTGATGTTCACCACCAGGATGACGACGCCCACCACCCCGATCAGCACGGCGGGCACCACGGGCGTCCCGAAGCGGGGGCTGACCCTGGCCAGCCTCGATCCGGCGGGCAGGTTGTTGTCCCGCGCCATGGCGAACATCAGCCGGATCCCGGCGGCCTGCACCGCCAGCACGCAGACGGTGATCGCGACGACCACCGCCCAGAGGAAGACCTCCCCGACGGTGTCGCCGAGCGTCGCCAGCACCACGTACTGCAACCCGCCCGTCGACAGTTCCTCGGCCTTGAGGTCCGGCACCGCGAGCAGCGCGAACAGCAGGATGAACGCGCCGATCAGGAACGACGCGATGAGCGCCCGCAGAATCGCGCGGGGCGCGTTGCGGCCCGGGTCGTGCGACTCCTCGCCGAGCGAGGACGCGGTGTCGAAGCCGTACATCACGTAGGCCGAGGCCAGCGACGCGGTGAGGAACGCGCCGAAGTAGCCCAGCGACTGGCCGCTGCCCAGCCCGTACGTCTCCGTCAGGGCGGTGCTGGGGCCACGGGTGATGTGGGCCGCCAGGAAGATGATGAGCAGGACGGCGGCGATCAGCTCGATGAAGACGCCCGCGGAGTTGATCCGGGCCATGAGCTTGACCCCGAACGCGTTCACCAGCGTGGAGAACAGGATCAGCACGCTGCCCAGCAGTACGGCGTTGGCCGCCTGGTCGTTCCTGCCGCTCCCGTCACCCACGAACTGGAACCAGCCGTCGATCTGCGGCAGGGTGATCTGGTAGGCCAGCGCCACGGCCGACAGGGTGACCATGGTGGCCGTCATCATCATCCAGCCGCCGAGCCAGCCGACGTGCGGACCGCCCATCTTCTTGGCCCAGTTGTAGATCGAACCGGCCACCGGGTAGCGGGCCGCCAGCTCGCAGAAGCACAGGGCCACCATCAGCTGGCCGCAGAAGACCATCGGCCACGACCACCAGTAGGCGGGACCACCGAAACTGACGCCGAAGTAGAACAGCTGGAAGGTGCCGGTCAGGATCGAGATGTAGCTGATCCCGGCGGCGAACGTGTGGAAGTTGCCGAGCGTACGCCGGAGTTCGGGCCGGTAGCCCAGCTCGCCCAGCGCGTCGTCGTCGGCCTTGCTCCGGGCCTCGGCCGCTCGGTCCCGTCCCGGACCGCTGTCCGGACTCACTCGAACCACCGCTGGGGAACCGCCGCGACATTGCGCCAGATGTGCTTGGCCTCCTGGTACTCGGCCAGCCCGGCGGGACCCAGCTCGCGGCCGAAGCCGGACTGCTTCATGCCGCCCCACTCCGCCTGCGGTACGTAGGGGTGGAAGTCGTTGATCCACACGGTGCCCGCCCGCAGCCGTGAGGCCACCCGGTGGGCGCGCCCGCCGTCCTGCGTCCACACGGCGCCCGCCAGCCCGTACACGGTGTCGTTGGCCAGCCGGACCGCGTCGTCCTCGTCCCGGAACCGCTCGACGGTGAGCACCGGGCCGAACGACTCGTCCCGCACCACGGACATCGAGGTCGCGCACTCGTCCAGCACGGTGGGCGGGTAGTAGAAGCCGTCCGCCAGCGCCGGATCGTCGGGCCGCGCCCCGCCGCAGCGCAGCACCGCGCCCTCGGCGATGCCCTCGGCCACGTACGCCTCGACCTTGTCGCGGTGCGCGGCGGAGATCAGCGGGCCGCTGCGCGCGTCCTCGTCGAACGGCCCGCCGAGCCTGATCCGGCGGGCCCGCGCCACCAGCTCGTCGGTGAACCGGTCGTGCAGCTCGTCCTGCACGAGGAGCCGCGCCCCTGCGGAGCAGACCTGCCCCGCGTGCAGGAACACCGCCATCAGCGCGTAGTCGACGGCGGTGTCGAAGTCGGCGTCGGCGAAGACGATGTTGGGGTTCTTGCCGCCCAGCTCCAGGGCGACCTTCTTCACGGTGGCCGCCGCGGCGGCCATGACACGGCGTCCGGTGGCGAGCCCTCCGGTGAACGACACCATGTCCACGCGCGGATCCTCGGTCAGCGGCGCGCCCACGACGGCACCCGCCCCCAGCACCAGATTGGCGACCCCGTCCGGCAGTCCGGCCTCGGTCAGGAGCCCCATGAGCAGGATGGCCGTGTGCGGGGTCAGCTCGCTCGGCTTGAGCACGAACGTGTTGCCGGCCGCGAGCGCGGGAGCGACCTTCCAGGCGGTCTGGAGCAGCGGATAGTTCCACGGCGTGATGAGTGTGCAGACCCCGACGGGCTCGTGGACGATACGGCTGTCCGTGTCGGCGCTCCCGGTGTCGACGACCCGGTCGGTGCCCCCGGCCGCGGCGAGATTGCCGAAGTACCGGAAACAGTTCGCGATGTCGTCCATGTCGTAGGCGCTCTCGACCAGCCGCTTGCCGGTGTCCAGCGACTCGGCCCGCGCGAAGGCGTCCTTGTCCCGTTCCAGCAGCTCCGCCACCCGCAGCAGCAGCCGCCCCCGCTCGGCGGCGGGCGTCCCCGGCCAGGTCCCCCGGTCGAAGGCCCGCCGGGCCGCGGCGACGGCCGCGTCGGCGTCCTGGGCCCCGCCCTCGTCGACTTCCGCCACCAGCGTGCCGTCGGCGGGGCAGCGGATCTCCCGCGTCCGCCCCTCGGCGGCGGCGGTCCACCGGCCATCGATGAACAGCTCCGGCATGGGCTCCTCCTGTACGGGGGTGGGACGGGCGCCCCGCCGGGTGCGGGCTTCCGCGACGACCGGCTCCCTGAGTGACGGCGTCTGCACAGAAGGTAAGGCCGGGTGTCCGGGTACGCAGCGCGGGCGGGGCCGACCGGAGCAGGCGACGGCCGGGACGGTGGGCGAGCCCTCCGCACGGGCGGCGGGCGAACCCCGGCCCGGACGCGCGTTCGGCTACCGTTCCCTCCGTACGAGCGGATGTCCCCATCCCGCCCTGTTCTCCGAGGAGTTGCCCCCCCCATGCCGCAGATCACCGTCGACTACTCCGGCACGCTCGCTGCGGCCTTCGACCGGCAGGCCTTCGCGCTCGCCCTGCACCCGCTCGTCGTCGACATCGTCGCCACCCGCCCGGAGGCCTGCAAGACCCGCTTCCGTCGCGTCGACGACTTCGTCATCGGCGACCGGGCCGAGGGCCACGCCGTCCTGCACATCGAGATACGCCTGCTCCACGGCCGCACCGACGAGACCAAGATCCGCCTCGCGGACGCCGTACTCGATCTGATCGCCGCCCGGGTCGAGCCGGCCGACGGCGTGACCCTGCACGCCTCCGTCGAGGTCCCCGATCTGGACGCGGCCTTCCGGAAGCGCTGAACGGGCATCGCGTCGGGTACGTCGGGTGGGCAGGACCGGAAGGCCGGAACGTCGAATGGGTCCGGAACGTCGAATGAGTGGAGTGCGAGACATGCGTGGAGGCAGCGTCGCCGTGGTCGGCGGCAGCATAGCGGGGTGTGCCGCGGCCCTGGCCGCGTCGCGCGGGGGAGCCGAGCGGATCACCGTCCTGGAACGCGCAGACGCCCGGCTCCGTGACAGAGGGGTGGGAATCGCCCTCCACAGCGACCGCTACGACGAGTTGAGGGAGGCCGGGTACGTCGCCCCGGAGATGCCCTGGGCGCCGCTGACCCGGCGGGTGTGGAGCGTACGGGACGGCGAGGCCGATCACGGCAGGGTCGTCGGCGAGCAGCCGTTCCCCTTCCGCGCCTACAGCTGGGGCTCCCTGTGGAGCGAACTGCGCCGCCGGGTGCCGGAAGAGGTCTCCTACCGGTCCGGTGCCGTGGTCACCGGGGTGGAGCCGGACGCCGACGGGGTGACGCTGCGCCTCGCGGACGGGCACCGGGAGCACTTCGACGTCGTGATCGGGGCGGACGGATACCGCTCCGTCGTCCGCGAGGCCATGTTCCCCGGCTTGGACGCCACGTACGCCGGATACATCGGATGGCGCGGCACCTCGCCGGACGTCGCCGACCTCCCGTCGGACGGCCACGACGCGCACAACATCGTCTTCCCCGGCGGTCACTGCATGATCTACCGCATCCCGGACGGCGCCGGCGGACACCGGCTCAACTGGGTGCTCTACACCGCGCCCCCCGCGGCCGACGGCCTCCACCCCGA
>NZ_JAAXYC010000464.1 GCF_018619185.1 Streptomyces sp. McG3
CCGGGGTGGGCGGCGACGGCGCCGATGGGGGTGCGGGCGGCGAGGGCGGCGGTGTGCCGCCACGCGCCGAAGGTGACGAGACCGCCGACGAGCGTGACGCCGGTGGAGAGGACGGCGGTGGTGAGGGACGGCGTGAGGTCGTGCCCGTCGAACCAGTCGCCGATCATGCCGACGGTGAGACCGAAGGCGAGGGTGGGTACGGCCAGGATCCACAGGACGGAGGTCATGGCGGCGGGCTGCTTGCCGTGGTCGGGGACTTCCGCGCCGCGCCCGCGGAAGGCGAGGAGCCAGAGGCGTACGGCGTAGGCGGCGGTCAGGACGGCGGCGAGGAGTCCGGCGACCAGGATCGTCCAGCCGGCGGCGGCCGGGGCGACGCTCCGGTCCCCGAGGGCGGTGTGCTCGGCGGCGACGAGAACGGCTTCCTTGGAGAAGAAGCCGGCGAAGGGCGGGATGGCGGCCAGCGCGAGGAGCGCGACGGTCATCGTCCAGAAGGCGTCCGGGATGCGGCGGGCGAGGCCTCCCATCCGTGACATGGCGGCGAGCGAGTTGGTGCCCGCGGCGTGGATGACGACGCCCGCGGCGAGGAAGAGGACCGCTTTGAACGCACCGTGCGAGATCAGGTGGAAGACGGCCGCGCCCCGGTCGCCGACGGCCAGGGCGCCCGACATGTAGCCGAGCTGGCCGATGGTCGAGTAGGCGAGGACGCGTTTGATGTCGTCCTGGGCGAGGGCGGCGAGCCCGGACCCGATCATCGTGACGGCGGCCATCACGGCGAGGACGACGAGCGCCGCGCCGGAGGCCGCGAAGACGGGCAGCAGGCGGGCCACGAAGTAGATGCCGGCGGCGACCATCGTCGCGGCGTGGATGAGCGCGGAGACGGGGGTGGGGCCGGCCATCGCGTCGGGCAGCCAGGTGTGCAGGGGGAATTGGGCCGACTTGCCGGCGACGCCCGCGAGGAGCAGCAGGGCGATGACGGTGGGGTGGTCGAGTCCGCCGTTGCCGACGGCGGCGAGGATCTTGGTGATCCGGAAGCTGCCGGTGTCGGCGGCGAGCGCGAACAGACCGATCAGGAAGGGGACGTCGCCGAGCTTGGTGACCAGGAAGGCCTTGAGGGAGGCGGCCCGGGCCTCGGGGGTCTCCCAGTAGTGGCCGACGAGGAAGTACGAGCAGATGCCCATGATCTCCCAGCCGACCAGGAGCACCATCAGGTCGCCGGAGTAGACGACCAGGAGCATCGCGGAGGTGAAGAGGGAGACGAGGGCCGCGTAGGAGGGGTAGCGGGCGTCGTCGCGGAGGTAGGCCGTGGAGTAGAGCTGTACGCAGGTGGCGACGACGGTGACGAGGACGGCGACCAGAACGGCGAACCCGTCGAGGTGCAGTGCCAGGTCGATCGGGACCGAGCCGGTGGGCGTGAGCTGGGTCGCGGCGTCGATGGCCCGGCCGCCGCCCTGGCGGACGGCGACGATGACGGCGAGCACGGCCGCGGTGAGGGTCGGGAGGATCGCCAGCGGGCGGACGAAGCCGGGGGCGGTGCGGCCGACGGCGAGCCCCGCGACGGCCCCGAGGAACGGGAGGAGCGGGACGAGGGCGGCGAGGGTCGTGGTGGTCACGTGGTGGCCTCTGCCTTCTTCGTCTTCCCTGTTCTCCCGTCGGCCCGGCCGGAGATCGGCTCGGCGCCGTCGGTCTCGGTGCTGTCGGTCCCGGTGCTGTCGGTCCCGGCGGTGTCGGGGAGCGTCTCGGCTGCGTCGGTCTCGGCGGTGTCGCGGAGCCGGTCGATGTCGGAGGTGCCCCGGTTGCGGTAGACGGCCAGGACGATCGCGAGGCCGATGCCGATCTCGGCGGCGGCGATGGCGATGGTGAAGAGCGTGAGCGCCTGGCCGGAGTGGAGGGTGTCGCGGAGCCAGACGTCGAAGGCGACGAGGTTGAGGTTGACGGCGTTGAGCATCAGCTCGACGGACATCAGGACCAGGATCGCGTTGCGGCGGGCGAGGACGCCGTAGAGGCCGATGCAGAAGAGGAGGGCGGCGAGCACGGCGGGATAGGCGAGGTGCATCAGCTCTGCTCCTCGTGGCCGGGTGTGCCGGGCGAGGCGGGTGTGCCGGGCGGCGCGGGTGTGCCGGGCGATGCGGGTGTGCCGGGCGATGCGGGCGGGCCCGGCTTCACGGTCCTGGGCTTGGCCGTGCCGTTGGTGCCGGGGCGGACGGTGGTGTCCGTGTCGCGTTTGCGGGACAGGACGATCGCGCCGACGAGGGCGGCGAGCAGCAGGACGGAGAGCGCCTCGAAGGGCAGCACCCAGTTCCGGAACAGGAAGGCGCCGGTGACCTCGGTGGAGCCCTGGGCCGGCCCGTCGAGATCGATCCAGGTGGTGCGGAAGGCGTCGACCACGACCCAGACAAGGGCCGCAGCCGCGACGGCGGCCACTCCGAGGGCAACCCACCGATTGCCCGAATCGGCGTCCGGGGAACGGCCGATGGGGGCCCGGGTGAGCATCAGACCGAAGAGGAGGAGGACGACGACGGAACCGACGTAGATCAGTACCTGGACCCAGGCGATGAACTCCGCGGTGAGCAGGAGGTACTCGACGGCCAGTCCGCCGAGCGCCACGACGAGCCAGAGCGCGGCGTGCACCAGTTGCCGGGTCGTGACGGTGATGACGGCGGCCCCGAGGGTGACGAGGCCGACGAGGAGGAACGCGATCTCGACGCCGGACGGGGAGAGGAAGCCTGGGTGGTCGCCGGCGGCGGTGACGGTGGTGCCCACGGTCGCGGTGGCGGTGGCGGTGGCGGTGGCGGTGAGCAGCATTACGGGGTTCCTCCCTTCTCGTCCGCCTGTTCCTGCTGGTTCCGCTGCTCCTGCTGCTCCTGTGCGCGTTGGGCGGCGAGCTTGTCCGCTCCCTTGCGGGCTGCGGCGATCTCCTTCGGCTCCTCGGCGGCGGTGTCGAGGGCGGGCGGCTCCGGCACGGTCCACATCCACTCGCGGAGCTTGTCGCGCTCGTGGGTGAGTTCGTGGATGTCCGTCTCCGCGTACTCGAACTCGGGCGACCAGAACAGTGCGTCGAAGGGGCACACCTCGATGCAGATACCGCAGTACATGCAGAGGGAGAAGTCGATGGCGAAGCGGTCGAGGACGTTCCGGCTGCGCTCACGGCCGCCGGGGGCGGCGGGTGGCGACGTCTCCTTGTGGGAGTCGATGTAGATGCACCAGTCGGGGCACTCACGGGCGCAGAGCATGCAGACCGTGCAGTTCTCCTCGAACAGCCCGATGACGCCGCGGGAGCGGGGCGGGAGTTCGGGCTGGGTGTCCGGGTACTGCGCGGTGACGGTCTTCCTCGTCATCGTGCGCAGGGTGACGGCAAGGCCCTTGGCCAGGCCGGATCCGGGAATCGGGGGCATCAGTTGATCGCCACCTTCACGATGCCGGTGAGCGCGATCTGCGCGAGGGCGAGCGGGACGAGGGTGGTCCAGGCGAGCTTCTGCAACTGGTCCTCACGCAGGCGCGGGTAGCTGACGCGCAGCCAGATGACGACGAACGCGAGAAGGGCGGTCTTGAGGACGGTCCAGAGCCAGCCGAGCCCGTCGGCGCCGAACGGGCCGTGCCAGCCGCCGAGGAACAGGACGGTGGTCAGCGCGCACAGGACGACGATGCCCGCGTACTCGGCGAGGAGGAACAGGGCGAAGCGCAGACCGGTGTACTCGGTGTACGCGCCGAAGATGATCTCGGAGTCGGCCACCGGCATGTCGAACGGCGGGCGCTGGAGTTCGGCGAGACCGGCCACGAAGAAGACCAGGGCGCCGACGATCTGCCAGGGCAGCCACCACCACTCGAAGGCATCGAGGATGCCGGTGAGCGACACCGTCCCGGCCGCCATGGCCACGGAGGCCGCGGTCAGGAGCATCGGCAGCTCGTAGGAGAGGAGCTGCGCGGCGGTACGCAGGCCGCCGAGGAGGGAGAACTTGTTGGCGGAGGCCCAGCCCGCCATGAGCGAGCCGAGGACGCCGATGCCCATGACGGCGAGCACGAAGAAGATGCCCGCGTCGACGGCCTGGCCGACCGCGCCGTCGCCGGGGCCGACGGGGATGACCACGAGGACGAGGAGGTACGGGAGGAGGGCGACGGCGGGGGCGAGCTGGAAGACGCGGCGGTCGGCGGCGGCCGGGACCACGTCCTCCTTCTGCGCGAACTTCACACCGTCCGCGACGAGCTGGGCCCAGCCGTGGAAGCCGCCTGCGTACATGGGGCCCAGGCGGCCCTGCATGTGGGCCATGACCTTGTGTTCCGTCTGGCCCACGAGGAGGGGGGCGACCAGGAACACGGCGAAGACGACGGCCAGACGGAGGGCGACGTCGAGAACGTCGTTCACTCGGGATCGCCTCCGGCGGGGTGGTCTGAGGCGGGATGGTCCGGGGCGGGATGGTCCGGGG
>NZ_JAAXYC010000465.1 GCF_018619185.1 Streptomyces sp. McG3
GGGCGGGCGGGGACAACCCGTTCGCCGCAATGTTCGGCTCGATGAATCCGAACGATCTCGGCGCCGCCTTCCAGCAGCTCGGTCAGATGCTGAGCTACGAGGGCGGTCCCGTGAACTGGGACATGGCCAAGCAGATCGCCCGCCAGACGGTCTCGCAGGGCGCCCCGGACGGCTCCAAGGACGCCAGTGTGGGCCCGTCCGAGCGCACGGCGGTCGACGAGGCGCTGCGGCTGGCGGACCTGTGGCTGGACGGCGTGACGTCGATGCCGTCCGGTTCGGTCTCCACCGTGGCGTGGAGCCGCGCGGAGTGGGTCGAGGCCTCGCTGCCGGCCTGGCAGCAGCTGGTCGACCCGGTGGCCGAGCGGGTGGGCCTGGCGATGGGCGATGTGCTGCCCGAGGAGATGCAGGCCATGGCGGGCCCGCTGATCGGCATGATGCGGTCGATGGGCGGCGCCATGTTCGGCCAGCAGATCGGGCAGGCCGTGGGCGTGCTGGCCGGTGAGGTGGTCGGTTCCACCGACATCGGGCTGCCGCTGGGGCCGGCGGGCAAGGCCGCGCTGCTCCCGCTGAACGTGGAGAGGTTCGGCAAGGACCTCAGCGTCCCGCAGGACGAGGTCCGGCTGTATCTGGCCCTGCGCGAGGCCGCTCACCAGCGGCTCTTCGCCCATGTGCCGTGGCTGCGGTCGCATCTGTTCGGCGCCGTCGAGGCGTACGCCCGGGGCATCAAGGTCGACACCAGCAAGCTGGAGGACGTCGTCGGCCAGTTCGACCCCTCCCAGCCGGAGCAGTTGCAGGACGCCCTTCAGCAGGGCATGTTCCAGCCGGAGGACACTCCCGAGCAGAAGGCGTCCCTGGCCCGTCTGGAGACGGCTCTCGCGCTGGTGGAGGGCTGGGTGGACGCGGTGGTCCACGAGGCCGCGAAGTCCCGGCTGACCTCGTCCGACGCGCTGCGCGAGACGATGCGCCGGCGCCGTGCCTCCGGTGGACCGGCCGAGCAGACGTTCGCCACCCTCATCGGTCTCCAGCTGCGCCCGCGCCGGCTCCGGGACGCCTCGCGCCTGTGGGCCTCGCTCACGGACGCCCGGGGTCTGGAGGGCCGCGACGCGCTCTGGGCGCACCCGGACATGCTGCCGACGGCCCACGACCTGGACGACCCGGACGGCTTCGTCCATCACGAGCAGGCCGACTTCTCCGAGCTGGACAAGATGCTCGGTGAGGCGGCGAGGGGCTCGCGGAAGCCCGCGGCGGAGGACGAGCCGAAGCCGAAGCCCGTCGAGGGCGAGGGCGACGGCAAGGACGACGGCGACGACGACGGGGGCACGAGCGAGGGCAAGGACGGCCGCGACCAGTGACCCTGCGCGACGACGCCGTTCTCGTACTGAAGGGCTATGCCCCCGGGGACGAGGCCGGTGACCAGGCGGAGCTGCGCCAGGCCTACCTGGATCACCTGGCACAGCACGAGGACGGCATGTGGAAGGCGTGCGGGGCCGGGCATGTCACGGCCAGCGCCCTGGTGATCGATCCGGAGCGGGAGAGGGTTCTGCTGACCCTGCACCGGAAGCTGCGGATGTGGCTCCAGATGGGCGGCCACTGCGAGGAGCGGGACGCCACCCTGGAGGCGGCGGCGCTCCGTGAGGCGACGGAGGAGTCCGGCATCACGGGGCTCACCCTGCTGCCCGGCGGACCGGTCCGGCTGGACCGGCACCCGATTCCGTCTCCCTGCAACTGGCACCTCGATGTGCAGTACGCCGCGCTGGCCCCGGCCGGAGCGGCGGAGCGGATCAGCGAGGAGTCCCTGGAGCTGCGCTGGTTCGGTTACGCGGACGTGCCGGGGGTGGCCGACGCGTCCGTGGTGCGCCTGCTGGAGGCGACCCGGTCCCGGTTGTAGCGGCAGGCCGCATGGATGTGCGTAAGGGGCGGCCTCCGGGAGGCCGCCCCTTACCGCTGTGGCTTGCGGTGCCGGTCAGTTCCAGGCGTTGTTCTGGTTCTGGCCGTGGGAACCCTGCTGGCCCATGCCGAACTGGGCGCGGGCGCCCTGGCCGATCTGGGCGTTCTGCGGGGGCATGACCTCGCTCGGCTGGACCAGGGCGAAGCCCTGGCCGAGGAAGCTCAGCTCCCAGCCCTCTCCGGTGTTGCCGCGACGCCTGAAGACACCCGAGGAGTGCGTCTGGGCCTGCATCTGCACACGCAGGGAGCTGGACCAGGCGACGATGGCGTCCGCGTCGACGTTGACGTACTTCTCGGGCGTGACCTGCATCATCAGGGGCTGGCCAGAGGTCATGAGGGCGACCTTGCCCGAGCCGGAGATGTTGAGCTGGTACTTACCGCTGCCGGAGATCCCGTACTGGCTGTCCACCGCGATGACCTCGGTGTGCAGCGCGGAGTCGAGCGCGAGGACGTAGGAGCTGTCCACGGTCATCCCCTCGCGGTCGACGTCCACGACGTGGATGTACTGGGCGAGGTTGGCGAGGTAGACGGTGCCCTGGCCGGACACGCGCATCAGGTCGAGGCCCTCGCCGGTGTTCGCGCGGGCGCGGCGCTGGCCCTGGGACCGGTATTCCCCGTCGAAGTCCATCAGGCCCTGGTAGGCGACCATCGCGCCCTTGCGGGCGAGGACATCGTCGTGGCCGGTCAGCGAGACCCGCAGGAGCTGCGGGTTCTGGATCGCGTAGCGGTCCTGGGTCTGCTGCTCGGTGTGGCTGAAAAGCGGACTCTGCATGATGTGTTCTCCCTCCCCGTCAGTTCCGGATCCGCAGCCGGTCCGTGCTGTCCTCGCTCGGCTGGACGACGACGATGCCCTGGCCGGAGAAGGCCATCTGGTACGCCTCGCCGCTGCCGCGGCCGATCAGCGAGCCGGCCTTGAAGCTCCGCTTGCCCTTCACCTTGAGGTTCGGGGACCAGGCGACGAGCGCGTCCGGGTCGACGTACGTCTCGTCCTCGCCGCGTCCGCAGTCGACGACGATCGGGGTGCCGCGCGAGGTGATGGCGACCCATCCGGTGCCCTGGACGACGACGTTCCACAGGCCCTGTCCGGCGAACTTGGCGAGCCCCTTGACCTTCTCGACGCCCCAGGTGAGGTGGGCGTCGAACGCGAGGAGGTTGGTGCCGTTGACGGAGATCGAGTCGTTGTTGAGGTTGATGACGACCACGTCTGCGCCGTAGTCGGCGAGGTAGAGCAGTCCGTCGCCGGAGCACTTCATGACGGGCGCGCCCTCGCCGGTGATCCACTGAGAGGCGATCTGCCGGGCGGCGGGCGGGTTGGGCTCGTACTGGATGAAGCCCTCGTACGCCACCATCGAGCCGGTGCGTGCGAAGAGGTCCTGCCCGGAGGCCATGGCGACCTTGAGCATGGTCTTGCCGTGGTTCTCCATACGGGCCGTGACAGGGGTCGGGGCGAAGCCCGCGAGCTGCTGGTTCATGACGGGCTCCCTCAGACCTCGTAGGGCTGGACGACGATGAAGTTGCCGGGGGCTCCCCGGAACTGGAGGTTCACTGTCTCCCCGCTGTGTCCGGGGTACGCGTTGCGGCGCAGCCGGACCTGGGTGGAGACGATCACCTGGGAGGCGGCCGACCAGGCGACCACCGCGTTGCAGTCGGCGAACGTGGTGGGCGTGACCGGCAGGACGACCGGGGTGCCGTGGGTCTTCACGATCACGGTGCCGGTGCCCTGGAACTGCATGGTGAACAGTGCGCCGCCGGGGATGCCATGCCCTTCGACCCTGCGGACCTCGTACTGGAGGGACTCGTCGAAGGCGAGGACGCTCTCGGCGGAGACGCAGATGGCGTCGCCCTGCAGCTCGATCGGGTGCAGGTGCGAGCCCTCCTCGGCGAGGAAGACCTGGCCGCGGCCGGTACAGCGCATCAGCTGCATTTCCTGGCCGGTGGCATTGCCCACGGCGCGGCCGACGAACCCGGCACTCTTGTAGCCGAAGTCCACCTTGCCCTGGTACATCACCATGCTGCCCTGGCGTGCCAGGACCCCGGCTCCGCCCATGGTCAGGTCGACCCGCATGAGCTGCTGGTTCTGCGGAGTCCAGCGCTGCCCGGTCGCGGTCTCCTTGTAGGGCTGGAGAGCCGCTTGGAGACCCGCGCCCGTGGCCGGTACCCCCTGGGGCACGCCCTGCGGGACACCCTGCGGCATGCCGACGGGGGGCTGCTGGCCGTACGGGGCCGGCGCGGGCTGACCGAAGGGAGCCGGGGCCTGCTGGCCGAAGGGAGCGGCGGGCGGTGCGCCCTGGCCGGGGACCTGGCCGAACTGGGGCTGGTGCGGCTGCTGGGGTTGGCCGTACGGGGACGGGGCCTGGGGTGCCTGCGGCGTCTGGGGAGCCAGCGGGGCCGCGATCGTCGGCGCCGCGTGCATCGGCTGCTGCGGTGCGGGCGGCGGCGCGGACGGGGCGCCGAAGGC
>NZ_JAAXYC010000466.1 GCF_018619185.1 Streptomyces sp. McG3
CCCGCGTGCCCCCCGGCCCCGATCGCCGCCATGCCCGCCGCCATCGCGCCGAACCCCCACCGCAGGGCGGCCGGGTAGCCCAGTGCGGCGACCCGTTCCGCCAGCAACGGCTGGGCGACGACGAGGAGGGCCGCGTACCCCGTCAGGACGGCCCCGTAGAAGGCCGCCGACGTCCGGGGGACCGCGTACAGCGCCAGATAGTGCTGGAAGAACATGAACGCGTACACGCTCAGCACGGTCACCAGGAACGGGGAGGGCCCGGGGTGCGAGGCGCCGGACTCCGGGGCCCCACCGGCGGCGGGCGCTGCGGCGGACCCGCCGGAGGGCCGGTCCGCCGCGCCCGCCGGCAGCAGCGCGTGCCCGGCCCCCACGAGCGCGAACAGCACGGTGACGCAGGAGAACAGCACCCCGGGGGAGCCCATGACGAGCGGCGCGGCGGCCGGAGGGCCCAGCGCCATCCCCGCGTTGAACGCCGAACCGCTCGCCGACAGCAGCCGGGGGCGCTGCGCCTCGGACGCCCCCTCCACCAGATACGCCTTGTTCGCCGGGAGGTACAGCGCCGCGCCCGCCGACACCAGCAGCAGCGCCCCGACCGCCAGGACCGGACTCGTCAGCCCGGGGACGAACGCGGCGAACCCCGCCGTACGCAGCCCCAGCGCCAGCAGCATCGTGGGCCGCAGCCCGATCCGCCCGGTCACCGGCCCCGCCACCACGCCGCCGGCGAACTGGATCAGCGAGGCGACGGCCAGCACGATGCCGACCGTGCCGAGGCCGAGGCCGAGCCGCTGGTGCAGCAGCACCGACATGTAGGGCAGCACGGCGAAGCTGCCCAGCGTGATCAGGAACGAGCCCCCCAGCAGGAACTGCTGCGGACCGGTGAGCGGCGGGCGGTCCGTCCGGCCGAGGCTCACCTTCCCGGGCTCACGGCGCCCCGGCGACGACCGGGCGGACCCGGACGGCCGCGCTCCACGCCCGGTGCTGGGCCAGCTCCGCCGTCCGCGCCTCGGCCAGCACCATGCCCGTACAGCCCCGCTGGTCGCCGACGTGGAGCACGCTCTCGCCGGGCTCGCGGACCGGGAACCACTCCACCGCCCCGGGGAACGCCGCGAGTTCGTCGAGACCGTGCCAGCCCTTCAGCACCCCGGGCCGCTCCGCGTACACCAGGACGAAGCCGTACGCGGGCCCTCCCGCGTCGAGCGGGGCGTCCAGCAGCGCCGGCCGAGCGCCGAGCGCCTCGTCCATCATGGCCGTGTAGACATTGGTCCGCAGCGTCCGGCACAGCACCTCGCCGACCAGCGCGCCGCCGATCCTGCGGTTGATCTCCACCAGCTCGGGTCCGTCGGCCGTCAGGACGAACTCCACATGGGCGAAGCCGCGGGTGTGACCCGCCGCCCCGAGGACCTGGCCCACCCACGCCTCGATCCCGGCCCGCTCGCCCCGGGCCAGCGCCACCGGGAACGCCGCCGCCTCCTCCCGTACCACCGCCGCCCGGGACGTCTGGCGGCTCAGCACCCCGAGCAGCCGGGTGGTTCCGTCCCAGCTGAGCGTCTCCGCGCTGTACAGCGGACCGGCGAGGAACGCCTCGGCGAACAGCTCGCCGGCCAGACGCTGCCGCGCCGCCTCCGCCAGCGCCCGGTGCAGGGCCTCCTCGTCGTGCACGATCCACACAGAGCGCGAGGAGGTGCCCGCCGAGTCCTTCAGGACCGCGGGCAGCCCCACCGCCCGCAGCACCTCCCCGGCGCCCTCGGGACCCGGCGGGACGCATACGGCCGCGCTCCGGCTCAGCCCGCGCGCGTGCAGCGCGTCCCGGACCCGGCGCTTGTCCCGCAGCAGCCGTACGGCCCCGGGATCCGCGCCCGGGAGCCCCAGTTCGGCGGCCAGCTCGGCGGCCGGCACGCTCCAGGTGTCCGTCGTGTTGATCAGCCCGGCCAGGCCGGGCACGGCGGCCAGGGCCCGACGGGTGGCCTCCGGATCCATCGTGTCGACGTCCACGACGTCCAGCGCGTCCGGCGGCAGGACCGCCAGCTCGTGCCGGTAGACGGAACGGTCGCCGGTCAGCAGGCACAGCCGGTGCCCCGCCCCGGCGGCGGCCTCCGCCATCCTGCCCAGGCCGAAGGACAGGGACTCCAGTGCGGCGATCGTCATGGCAGCAGCTCCACGGTCGGTACGGGGGAGGGGGCGTCGCCCTCGACGGTCCTGGCGGCCTCCGGCGCGGCGCGCCCGGCCCACTCCATCACCGACCACGGCGGCCGCAGATCGGCCGGCGACGCGATGGTCCTGGGCCGCAGCCCGGCCGGGTCCAGGGCCTCGGCATGCCGGGCGAACACCCGCTCCGCGTACCGGTGTCCGGTGTCGGCGCCCAGCACCAGATGCAGCCGCCCGGGATCACGGTCCGCCTCCCAGGACGCCGCCAGGTGGGCCGCCCCGGTGGACAGTCCCGCGAACACCGCGTGCTCCCGCAGCAGTCCGACCGCCCCCGCCATCGCATGGCGGAAGTCCAGCCAGTGGACGGTGTCGTACAGCTCGTGGCGGACGTTCCCGAACGGTATCGAGCTGCCGATGCCCGCGATGATCGCCTCGGGGTCCTCGAACCGCTCGCTCCCGAACGTCACGCTGCCGAACGGCTGGATGCCCACCAGCCGCACCGACCGCCCCGACTCCCGCAGCGCGCGGGCCAGTCCACCGGTCGACGCACCCGTGCCCACCGCGCCCACCACGGTCAGCGGCCCCTCGGGCAGCGCCCCGGCGAGCAGCTCCGCGAACTCCCGGTAACCCTCGTGGTGGACCTGGTCGTGGTACTGCCGCATCCAGTGGAAGTCCGGCCGCTCCGCCAGCAGCCGGCGCACATGGCGCACCCGCAGCTCCTGGTCCAGGCGCAGGCTCTGTGAGGGCGGCATCGCGTCGACCGTCGCGCCGAGGATCTCCAACTGCGCCCGCATGGTGGCGTCCACGGTGGTGGAGGCGACGATGTGGCAGCGCAGCCCGTAGCGGTGGCAGGCCATGGCGAGCGCCAGCGCGTAGATCCCGCTGGAGCTGTCGACCAGGGTCTGCCCGGGGACCACCCGGCCCCGGCGCAGCAGCGAACGGACCGCGCCGAGTGCCGCGTACACCTTCATCGTCTCGAAGCGGGCGAGGACGATGTCGCCGGTCAGCCGGATCAGGTCCGGGGTCTTCACCGCGTCGGTGATGTGCTCGTGGACCGTCGCGACGGCCGGGCGCGCGGAAGCGTCCGGCCCCGCGGCGCGCGGACGGGCGTCCGCCCCGGCCCTCACTTGCGCCGCCCGCGCACGATCAGCCGGTCCGAGCGCTGGTCGTAGCCGGACGCGTCGAACCCGCCGAAGCACTCCACGTCGGTGAAGCCCGCGCTCTCGAAGAGGGCGTGCAGCTCGGCCGCCGAGTAGAGCCAGGAGGTGATGGACGCCGTCCGCGCGGTCGTGCCGCGCACCAGCGTCCAGTCCGTGCGCAGCCGCCGCCAGCTGTCGAGGACGGTGTCGCGCTGGACCACGTAGGCGCCGTCGGGCAGGTCGACCGCCTTCGGCCGCCCGATCCAGCCCGCCAGCACCTCCTTGCCCATCACGTCGACCAGGAGCCGGCCGCCCGGGGCGAGGCTCTCGTGGGCGTTGCGCAGGACCCGGAGGTTGTCCTCGGCCTCGTCGAAGTAGCCGAACGACGTGAAGACGTTCAGCACCACGTCGAAGGCGCCCGGCTGCCGGTACGTGAGCATGTCGGCGCGCTCCAGCCGGACCTCGGCGCCCGCCGTGTCGCAGGCGGCCCGGGCGCTCTCCAGCATGGAGGGCGACAGATCGACCCCCGTCACCTCGTACCCGCGCTCCGCCAGCGGCACCACGAAGAGACCCGGCCCGCAGCACAGGTCCAGGACTCTCGTGCCCGGTGGGAAGTCCAGCAGGGGAGAGGACGCGACCAGGGCGGCGGCGGACTCGGCCCGCGCCGCCGGGAACATCGTCGGGGCGAAATCGGACCAGAGCGCGTCGTCCTCGTACCAGTGCATGCCTCGCGGCCTCCTCCCGGGCCCGGGGCCCCGTGGGTCTCCTGCTGCTGTCGCCCCGGCAGCCGTGTCACGTCACCGGCCGCCGCTTCCGTCACCGGACGGGCCTCCCGCACCCGGCGTCTCTCCAGTAGTCGGCTGCCCCGCCGGAGAAGTTCCCGCACGATCACCGTCCGGCGCGCCGGACACCACCCGCCCCGCGCCGCCCGCCACCGAGCGGGCCTCACCGGCGGCCCCCGGGCGGTGTGCAGGCGACGTAACCGTCGTTGTTCGCCCGGTGTCATCCCCGGGTAACGGGCCCTTCCTAGATTCGGGGGTGACCGCAGCCCGCC
>NZ_JAAXYC010000467.1 GCF_018619185.1 Streptomyces sp. McG3
GGGCGGGGGGAGGCGCCCGGGGTGCGAAGCAGCCACCGAGGCCGAACCCGGATCGGAAGCGGGGGCCGGAAGCGGGAGCAAGGAGCGGGAGCCGGCGGCCTAATTCCTGATCGAATTCGATGACCGAAAATCATTGCTTGTGGTCCGGGTCACCTCGGGATAGCGTCACATCCCGTTCCACGCCCCGGGCCGTCCGGCCCGAACTCCGACGCCGACATCGAGCGGTTTTCGGCGAAAGTCGAGCAATCCTCGGCGAAGAACGCGAAGCGCACCGAGCACGCCAGACACGCCAGGCACGCGAAGAGAAATGTACGCAACCTCTGGAGCGGAGGACTGTACATCTTGCGATCTTCCCCAAGCCCCGCAGAAACGGAATTCGGCGGAAATACGGGCTCCCGGGTGAGGGCCCGCGTCGACCCCACCGAAGAGCGGAAGAACTTCGAGGAACGCGGTTATCTGGTCCTCCCCGCGCTCCTGCCCCCTCCGCTCCTGGCGCGCCTGGTGCCCGAGGTGGACCGGTGGATGGACGAGGGACTGCGCGACCGTTCCATCGCGTGCAGTACCGGTCCGCAGGCGGGAGCCCGCCCGCCGGTGCTGGAGCTGGAGCTCCCCGCCCACGGCGAACTGCTGGTGCATCCGCCCCTGATGACCGTCCTGGCCGCTGTCATGGGCGGCGCGTTCGCCCACCATCACCTGCACAGCCAGCGGCAGGGCGCCGGCGACTCCGGCAAACCATGGCATCACGACCACGAACCCAACGACCTCGGGGACAGGTCGTTGCCGATGGTGCACGCACTGCACTACCTGGGCGGGCTGGACGAGGCGGTGGGCAGCCTCGCCGTGCTGCCCGGATCGCACCGCGAGGACGTGCCCAAGGACTTCCGCGCCGCACTCGGCACGACCACGCTGCCCGGGGAGGTGGTGATCGACCGGCTGCCGCGCGGCTCGACGGTTCTGATCAACTCGGCGGTCTTCCATGCCCGCCGCCCCGCGCTCTCCCCCGTGGCCGGACGCAACCGGTACTTCGTCGACGCCTCCTACTGCCGCACCGGTGCGCGGTGGCGGCCGGTGAAGCCGTATTGGCGGTACATGCTCGCCCGGGCCAGGGAACTGGACCTCGACCACGGCCAATGGCCGGAACTTTTCGATGAGCGGCACTTCACGGAGTTTCCGGGAGCGGTGGGCCGATGACAGCTGTGGGAAGATCTTCCATGAGCGCTGTGGAAGCCGTCGCATTCTCCGAAGTTCTGCGTGTTTATGGGCGGGACCATCCGGCAGACCGCCCGCACCGTGCGAACACCAACAAGGACGGCGAGGAGAATATGCGCCGGGCGCATTCCCTGTTCGGTTCCTGGTATCGGATCGAACTCGGCCGGGCCGATATTCTCCGTGTGGTTCTCCCCTGGCACACCAGTGAAGGCGGTACGCGTGAGCTGGTGCCGAGAACGGGTTCGACGGTCGGTCGCGCCGCGGATCTGATCCGTGCCGATCCGGCCGGATACGCCGAGGCCGATCCGGTCTGCGCGGCGAAGCTCGACCGGTTCTCCCGTGCCCCGTTCACGGCGGTCTACCTCAGCGCCCGCCCGGTGGATCACCCGGACTACTCCGACGTACGGGTCAGGGAGGGGCTCATCCACCTCGACGGGCTGCACCGCATGGTCGGGTGGGAGGTCGCGGGACGGCTGGGCGGTGGGGCCGCCGTGACGGCCTACCTGGCGGCCGAGAGTCTTCCCGCCTGCCTGGGGACCCTCCGCGAAGGGAAACCGGTATGACGACGTCCGCCACGAGCCCCCGGCCCTTGACGCCGATACCCGCCGACGCGCCACCGGGCCGCACCGCGGTACCGGCCACGGACACCTCCACCCTGTGCGGGCTCCTCCACCGGGCCGAGCGGCTCCACCCGCACCGGCCGGCCGTCACGGACCACGCCCGGGTGATCACGTACGCGGAGCTGGGGGCCGGGGCCGACCGGGTCGCCGCCGGACTCCGGCGGGCGGGGATCGGACCGGGCGACCGGGTGGCGATCCTGGGCCGCCGGGACAGCCGGCTGTTCGTGCTGCTGCACGGAGTGCTCCGCACGGGTGCGGCCGTGGTGACGCTCGACACGGCCTGGAGCGCGGAGGACCGGCTGCGCAGGCTGGCGGCCGTACGCGCCGCCGGGGTGCTCACCACCACCGCGCTGTCGGACGAGGAGGTCCGGGCCGTGTCGGCCGCCGGGGTCCGGTACGTCGAACACACCGACCCCGACGTCCTCCTCGCCGCACCGTTCGAACCGCCCCCACCGGGCAGTCCTGCTCCTCGCGACCGTCCCGCTCCTCGCGTCGGAAGCGACGATCCCGCCTATCTCTCCTTCACCTCCGGCTCGGGCGGCGAGCCCAAGGCCGTCGTCGTCACCCATGGCAACGCGGTGCACTACGCGCTGGCGCTGCGCGACAGGCTGGAACTCACGGAGGCGGACGCGCCGTGCGTCGCCCACCTCACCACGCTCGCCGCCGACCTGGGGCACACCAGCTGGCTGCTGGCCCTCGCCACCGCCGGGCGCACCCATGTGGTCGGCGACGAGCACGCCAGGGACACCCCCGCCTGCTGGGCGGCGCTGCGCGAAGCGGGGTGTTCGGTCGTGAAGACGACCCCCTCCCACATGGCGGAGCTCTGGAGGGACCGCCCGGGCCCGCGGCGCGGGACGGCTCCCTACCGCCCGGGGACGCTGATCCTCGGCGGTGAGCCCCTCCCCCGGTCCCTGGGCGCCTCACTGCTGCACGACGAGGGTGTCCACCGGCTCCTCAACCACTACGGCCCGACCGAGACGACGGTCGGGGCGGCCTGTTTCCTCGCCACATCGGCCGGGGAACTGCCGGAGGACGAGGAGACGGTCCCGATCGGCACGCCACTGGGCGAGGCGACCCTCGACCTGCTCGACAGCGCCGGTTCCCCCGTCGCCGACGGTGAGTCCGGCCACCTCCACATCGGGGGGCGCGGCGTCAGCGCCGGGTACTTCGGCCGTCCCGAGCAGACCGCACGGCGCTTCGTCCCGCACGGAGGGGCCCGTACGTACCGCACGGGCGACCTCTGCCGGCGGCGTCCCGACGGACAGCTCGTCTTCCTCGGCCGGCTGGACCGGCAGACCAAGATCCGGGGGTATCTGGTCGACCCCTCCGAGGTCGAGCACCTCGTCCGGCAGGTCCCCGGCGTCGAGCTCTGCGCCGTCGTCGTACGGGGCACCGCCACCGGCAACCGGCTGCTGGCCGCCGTCCGGCCCGCCGACGGTGCGGTGGAGGAGCACCGGCTGCTCGACGCCGTGCGTGCGCACCTGAACAGCCGCCTGCCCGCGTACTCCGTGCCCCAGCCGCTCATCGTGCTCAGGGAGTTCCCCCTCGGCCCCAACGGGAAGCTGGACACCCCACGGCTGGCGGCCGCCCTCGACGCCGTGCTGGCCGGACGGGCCGGGAACCCGGCGTCTCCCGGGCCCGAAGTGGCGCCCCTGGCACAGGAGATAGCGAAGCTCTGGGCCGAGGCATTGGGCCTGCCCGCGGTGGATCCGGACGCCGACGTCCTGGAGCTGGGCGGCGACTCCATACTCGCCATGCGCACGGTCTCCCAGCTCCGCCGCCACGGTCACCACGCCGCCTACGCGGACTTCTACCGCCACCCCACCTCCCGGCGTCTGGCGTCCGCCGTACGCGCGACGGCACCGCGGGCCGCTGCCGAAGCCCCCGCCACGGAGCTGCCCAGCGGGCCCGGCGCGCTCGCCCCCGCCCAGCGCTGGTTCTTCGGCCAGGGCGTCGACAACCCCCGGCACTGGAACCAGTCGGTGCTGCTCCGCTGCGCGAGGAAGGTCGATCCGGCCGCCCTCGTCACCGCGGCGGCGGCCGTGGTGGAGCGTCACCCGGCGCTGCGCCGCCCCGTCGGCCCGCACGGGCCCGGGGCTCCCCGGCCGTTGGACCAGCTGGATCTCGTCAGCTTCTCCCGCGTCCGGCGCCCCGGGAACGTCGCGGAGGAGATCGCGGCCCTGGGCACCGAACTGCAGCGGAGCCTCGACCCCGAGGCCGGCCGCCTCATCCGCTTCCATCTCTTCTCAGGTGGCCCGGGAGCCGACGACCGGCTGGCACTGATCGCCCATCACCTCGTCGTCGACGGGTTGTCGTGGCGCGTCGTCCTCGACGACATGGCGCACGCCTACCGCGCCGCGCTGTCCGGCCGGCCGGCCGGTCTGCCGCCCGCGGCCGACTTCTACCGGTGGGCCGCGAGCAGGCCCGAGCAGGCGCTGCCGGTGAGCCCCTTCCCCGGCGGTGGCCCGGACACCCCGCCGCCAGGGGGCCGGACCGGCCC
>NZ_JAAXYC010000468.1 GCF_018619185.1 Streptomyces sp. McG3
CCTCCCACCGGCCCGTTCCCGTCCCCGCCCCGTGGCGCGCGGCTGTCGCGGGGGGCGGTGCGCGAGGATTGGGCCCATGGCCAACCGACTTGCGCAGACCACCTCCCCGTACCTCCGTCAGCACGCCGACAACCCCGTCGACTGGTGGCCCTGGTCGCCCGAGGCGTTCGAGGCGGCCAGAGAACGGGACGTGCCCGTGCTGCTCAGCGTCGGGTACGCCAGCTGCCACTGGTGCCATGTGATGGCCCACGAGTCGTTCGAGGACGAGACCGTCGCCGCCTACCTCAACGAGCACTTCGTGCCCGTGAAGGTCGACCGGGAGGAGCGGCCCGACGTCGACGCCGTCTACATGGAGGCCGTCCAGGCGGCGACCGGGCACGGCGGGTGGCCGATGACCGTCTTCCTCACGCCGGACGCCGAACCCTTCTACTTCGGGACCTACTTCCCGCCCGAGGCCCGGCACGGCTCGCCCTCCTTCCAGCAGGTCCTGGAAGGCGTGGTGGCCGCCTGGACCGACCGGCGCGAGGAGGTCGCCGAGGTCGCCGGGCGGATCGTCGCGGATCTGGCGGGGCGGTCGCTGGTCCACGGTGGAGACGGGGTGCCGGGGGAGCCGGAGGTCGCTCAGGCGCTGCTCGGGCTGACCCGGGAGTACGACGAACAGCACGGCGGGTTCGGGGGCGCGCCCAAGTTCCCGCCGTCCATGGTGGTGGAGTTCCTGTTGCGGCACCACGCCCGTACGGGGTCGGAGGGGGCGCTTCAGATGGCCGCCGACACCTGTTCGGCGATGGCCCGGGGCGGGATCTACGACCAGCTCGGCGGGGGCTTCGCGCGCTACTCCGTGGACCGGGAGTGGGTGGTGCCGCACTTCGAGAAGATGCTGTACGACAACGCTCTGCTCTGCCGCGTGTACGCCCATCTGTGGCGTACCACCGGGTCGGACGAGGCCCGGCGGATCGCCCTGGAGACCGCCGACTTCATGGTGCGGGAGCTGCGGACCGCCGAGGGCGGCTTCGCCTCCGCGCTGGACGCGGACAGCGAGGACGCCGAAGGCAAGCACGTCGAGGGCGCCTTCTACGTGTGGACGCCCGCCCAGCTCCGCGAGGTGCTCGGCGAGGACGACGCCGCCTTCGCCGCCGCGTACTTCGGGGTGACGGAGGACGGGACGTTCGAGGAGGGTGCCTCCGTGCTCCGGCTGCCGGGGGACACGGGGCCCGTGGACGCCGCCCGGGTCGCGGACGTACGGGCCCGATTGCTGGCGGCCCGCGCGGAGCGGCCGCGCCCGGGGCTGGACGACAAGGTGGTCGCCGCCTGGAACGGGCTCGCCATCGCCGCGCTCGCCGAGACCGGCGCCTACTTCGACCGGCCCGACCTGGTGGAGCGGGCCACCGAGGCGGCCGATCTGCTGGTCCGGGTGCACCTGGGCGAGGTGGCCCGGCTGACCCGCACCTCCAAGGACGGACGCGCCGGCGACAACGCCGGGGTGCTGGAGGACTACGGCGATGTCGCCGAGGGCTTCCTCGCGCTGGCGGCCGTGACCGGGGAGGGCGCCTGGCTGGAGTTCGCCGGGTTCCTGCTGGACATCGTGCTGGAGCAGTTCACCGGCGAGGGCGGGCAGCTCTACGACACCGCGCACGACGCCGAGCAGCTCATCCGCCGGCCCCAGGACCCCACCGACAGCGCCACCCCGTCCGGGTGGACGGCAGCCGCCGGCGCGCTGCTCTCGTACGCCGCGTACACCGGGTCCGAGGCCCACCGGACGGCCGCCGAGGGCGCGCTCGGTGTGGTGAAGGCGCTGGGGCCGCGCGTGCCCCGGTTCGTCGGCTGGGGCCTCGCGGTGGCCGAGGCGCTGCTGGACGGGCCCCGTGAGGTCGCCGTCGCCGGGCCGGTCGGCGGGGAGCTGCACCGTACGGCGCTGCTGGGGCGGGCCCCGGGCGCGGTGGTCGCGGCCGGAGAGGGCCCGGGGGCGGGGGCCGAGTTCCCGCTGCTGGTGGACCGGCCGCCGGTGGGCGGGGAGCCGACCGCGTACGTCTGCCGCCACTTCGTGTGCGACGCGCCGACGACCGACGCCGGTGAGCTGGCGGCGAAGCTGGGCGGGTAGGGCCTCTCGCTTGGATCATGCCGGGCTCGCGGGGTCCGGCCTGATCCAAACGAAAGACCCCAGACGTCGGTGAGCAGGAGTGAGGGGCCGGTCGTCGATGCGACCGGCCCCTCACCCCCGTAACCGCTCCGTGCTCATCCGTGCTGGTAGGCCACCATCGAGATGCCCACGTAGTGCGCGATGAAGGCCGCCAGCGTCAGCGAGTGGAAGACCTCGTGGAAGCCGAACCAGCTCGGCGACGGGTTCGGCTTCTTGATCCCGTAGATCACGCCGCCCGCGCTGTACAGCAGCCCGCCGACCACGACGAGGACCAGGACCGCGATGCCGCCGGTCCGCATGAAGTCGGGGAGGAAGAAGACCGCCGCCCAGCCCATCGCGATGTAGCACGGGGTGTAGAGCCAGCGCGGCGCGCCGACCCAGAACACCCGGAACGCGATGCCCGCCGCCGCGGCCGCCCAGACCGCCCACAGCAGGGGCCGGGCGGTCGACTCGGGGAGCAGCAGCAGCGTCAGCGGCGTGTAGGTGCCCGCGATGATCAGGAAGATGTTCGCGTGGTCCAGGCGGCGGAGCACCGCCTCGCCGCGCGGCCCCCAGGTGCCGCGGTGGTAGACCGCGCTGACACCGAACAGCAGACAGGCGCTGAGGATGTAGACGCCACAGGCGATCCGGGCCACCGTGCTGTCGGTCAGGGCGATCAGGGTGATCCCGGCGACCAGCACCGCGGGGAACATTCCGGCGTGCAGCCAGCCGCGCATGCGCGGTTTGACGGGGACGGGGTCGAGTACGACGGGGCCCGGGGTCGCGGCGCTAGCGGCGGCGTCAGTCATATCCGCATGCTATCTACGCCACCGTAAGTAGGGGATTTGGGGCGCAAATGAGTGGCGATGCTCACGTGTGCGGCCCCCTGGACATATGGGCGGAACGGTCGGATGATCAAATGAGTGCAGTCGGCACCGGATGAGCGCCAGGGGAATTCGAAGGGTACGAAGCATCCGGGTCGCAGCCCCCACGGGGCCTACAGACAACTGACACCCTCAACTAGGAGCGATCGTGGCGCGCGACATCGCGGCTCCCCTCACTGTCCCCACCCACCACCAGGAGCTGGTCTCCTGGGTCGACGAGATCGCAGCGATCACCCAGCCGGACCGGGTGGTCTGGTGCGACGGCTCCGAGGCCGAGTACGAGCGCCTGTGCGGGGAGCTCGTGGCCAAGGGCACGTTCACCAAGCTGGACGAGATCAAGCGGCCGAACTCGTACTACGCCGCGTCCGACCCGAGCGACGTCGCCCGCGTCGAGGACCGTACGTTCATCTGCTCCAAGGAGGAGAAGGACGCGGGTCCCACGAACCACTGGAAGGACCCCGCCGAGATGCGGGAGATCTTCACCGGTGCGGACGGTGTCTTCCGTGGGTCCATGCGGGGGCGGACCATGTACGTCGTGCCCTTCTGCATGGGGCCCGTCGGCTCGCCGCTCTCCGCGATCGGCGTCGAGATCACCGACTCCGCGTACGTCGCCGTCTCCATGCGCACCATGACCCGCATGGGCCGGGCCGTCCTGGACGAGCTGGGCACCGACGGCTTCTTCGTGAAGGCCGTCCACACCCTGGGCGCCCCCCTGGCCGAGGGCGAGGCGGACGTCCCGTGGCCCTGCAACACCACCAAGTACATCTCGCACTTCCCCGAGGACCGCGAGATCTGGTCGTACGGCTCCGGCTACGGCGGCAACGCCCTGCTCGGCAAGAAGTGCTACGCCCTGCGCATCGCGTCCGTCATGGCCCGCGACGAGGGCTGGCTCGCCGAGCACATGCTCATCCTGAAGCTCACGCCGCCGCAGGGGGAGTCGGAGGCCCCCACGTACGTTGCCGCCGCGTTCCCCTCGGCCTGCGGCAAGACCAACCTCGCCATGCTGGAGCCGACCATCCCCGGCTGGACCGTGGAGACCATCGGCGACGACATCGCCTGGATGCGGTTCGGCGAGGACGGCCGCCTCTACGCGATCAACCCCGAGGCCGGCTTCTTCGGCGTCGCGCCCGGCACCGGCGAGCACACCAACGCCAACGCCATGAAGACCATGTGGGGCAACTCCGTCTTCACCAACGTGGCGCTCACCGACGACGGCGACGTCTGGTGGGAGGGCATGACCGACGAGGCGCCCGCGCACCTCACGGACTGGAAGGGCAACGACTGGACCCCCGAGTCCGGCACGCCCGCCG